>NZ_JBYNRN010000006.1:0-109282 GCF_057785155.1 Paenisporosarcina sp. | reverse complement strand
TATATGGAACATTATAATACAACCCGTAAACAATGGGATTTAAAAAAGATGACTCCGGCACAATACCGAAGTCATCTAATCGCAACTTGAATTACAAGGTACCTTTTTATTAAACTGTCCGTTAATAAGGGCTCAGTTCATTCGTCACTTGCCCACCTCTTTTTCCAGATCATCCTGCGACGGTCGTGCGTCCTTCGCTCCCTTGCAACCTGGACGCTCACAGTTATGATCATTAGGTTTACTAGAGAATCGTTGCTCTTTTTATGTAGATATTCGGCCGAAGATACTATTTCGGCCTCTTTCTGCTTTTGTTATTTTCAACCCACTACCCACTTAGTACCTTGTTTGTTTCAATAAGTTAACTTGGATTTGAGATGTGTTTGAGCGATAAATCTCCAGATTGAGCGATAAACCATTCTGTTTGAGCGATAAATTTTTCACAATCAAAAGTACGCTCCACAAACGTCTCATTAACCATGTTGACTAGATGTGAAACAAGCTTGATCGAATTGATTATATTGCCCTTTCGATTGAAAGCAAAAGCATTAACAAAAAGGTTTTCAGGAAGCTTTGTCTACTGCACCCTGGCAGCTAGAAAAAGCTATAATTTATATCGCAATAAAAAAAGGATTAATCTCATCAACTGAGATTAATCCTTTTTGCTTTCCATATTAGACAACATCAATATGATGATCCTTAAAATCAATTTCCGGTTTTGCAGCATCAAGCATAAGAAAAATTGCAGTAAGAATATGCATCACCATTCCAACAAAAGGAATCCATGCGATACAAGAAGTTACTATCCCTAAAATACTACCTGTTGAAGATCCACCACTATTTTTCGTCAAGACTAAAGTAACAATGTGCAATGCTAACATGACACCTAGAGGTATCCATAAAAAACTAACGACAATTATGCCGCCTAATATAGGAATCCCTAAGAGGGCTTCTAGTCCACCACTTACCCATTTTAAAATCTTAGGTGTAGACATTTCAACCACATCCTTTCTGAAGAATTTCTATTTAATATATCATTCATTCCAGTTACTTTATACGTAAATATCTAAATAATAACAATTTTCCCGATAAAAAATACCCATTATTTCATTAAGAGAATTTTTTAGAAAGCCACAGGAATAGTCCTTTTTGTACTAAACTTTAAACATCCTTACATACATTCTTAATAACGAAAGCATAGGGGGTGGATAACATGAATACTAACTACGATCCTAACTTGGATGCCATTTTAAATGAACGTTATTATTTGAAATCCATTGAGGCTAGAGGTGCTCGAATTAAATACATCCCAGCGAATCTTGGACAGGAATTTTCGAATTATAAAAAATGTTTAAAGGACACCCTTGCTACAAACGTCCTTACCATAAATGGAGAAGTATTTAACCAAGAATTTTTTATTGATGAATATAACTACTACTTTATTAATTGGTGTATCCCTACAGCTAAGAGATTGATACTAGAACACCAGCTTAAACCTGAAGATATCGATTTAAATGGCATCATTGATCAAGTTAGGAGGAATGAAATAGATCAAAATTATTTACCCTTTGCATTAAAAAATGAGCAACCAATTATTATGGCTTATTATCCTCTATGTCCTCAATCAAAAGTGGTAATTGACGGGAATCACCGTGTTTTGGCTAAATACGACGCTGGTGAACAAACAATAAAAGCGTTCGATTTATTTCCTCATATTCACCTACAGGCAATGACATCCAATTTAGATCGTTTATTGTACAAAATACATCACAACCTTACATGGATCGGTGAATCGATTGCAGGCCATTTATCTGCAGAAGAATTACAGAGAAAATTATTTACCATTTGTTAGTACTTACCTTAACGACTATGGAATCTTCACCAACCTATTTAGCTCAGAAATTGCATAAGAAATCGTAAAGCGTCTTCTAGCTCGACACCTGTGCTGGAAGAATGGATGGCTAATACGCCTTTCTTTTTCCTATAAAGGGTCCCGCGAGCTGGCGTGCGGAGCTAGACATAGCTACTCCAAGTTCGAAGGTGTGCATGAAGAAACTAATTCATATTTTATCTAAGAAAAAGCGACGGCCTTTTAACCTAAAAGGGCTTGTCGCTTTTTGGGCATTTAAATGAGAAAAATAGGCTATGTTATACTATTATAGTGAAAAAACATTAAAAAAGTCTGTTTTATAGAGCTTATCAACTACTTATTGTGGGTATATTCCATCTAGAATGGTTCGTTTTTACCAGACTTTTCTCACTCTAGAAAGGGAGGTATAACATTGGAAAAATGGTTACGATTTCTCGAGGTAAATGCACCTCGTATTTTAGAATTAACGATTGATCATGCAGTACTGGTTACTTTAGCAATTATCGTTGCGCTTTTAATCGGTGTCCCGCTTGGGATTTATTTAACTACGAACGAATACTTAGCAGGGTCAGTTCTTCAAGTTGCTTCTATTACATTAACGATTCCGAGTATAGCGCTCTTTGGTGTAATGATTCCTATTTTTTCTCTCATTAATCAAGGCATTGGTTTTTTACCGGCTTTCGTAGCACTTGTACTATATTCTCAGCTACCGATTATACGCAATACGTATACGGCCATTAAAAACGTCAACCCAGAAATGCGTGATGCAGCGATTGGCATGGGAATGAAAACTCATCAACGATTATTGCGGGTTGAGATTCCGAATGCTTTACCTGTCATTATGGCTGGTGTACGGACCGCAGTTGTTCTTAATATAGGAATTGGCGTCATTGCTGCCTATATTGGTGCTGGTGGACTTGGTGTGTTGATTACGCAAGGAATTAGCAGAGGTGACAACTACTTAATTATTAGTGGTTCCATAGCTGTAGCGTTGTTGGCAATTATTGCAGATGCGATTTTATTAATGATTCAAAAAAGATTCACGACAAAAGGTTTAGTCGAATAACTGTAAAGAGGTGAGCAAATGATAGCATTTAATCATGTAACAAAATCATATAGTGAAGATAAAATTGCGGTTAAAGATGTTAACTTCACTGTTGAAGAAGGAAAAATCGTGGTTTTGCTTGGACCATCTGGTTGTGGGAAAACTACATTATTAAGAATGGTTAACAGATTAGAGTCCATTTCGGATGGAGAAATCATTATTGGTAACGAAAATTCAATGGATTTAGATGCAATTGAATTAAGAAGAAAAATCGGATACGTCATCCAAAGTAATGGCCTCTTCCCGAATATGACAATCGAAGAGAACGTCATGCTTGTCCCAGATCTTCTTGGTTGGAGTAAAAAACAGAAGAAAGAACGATTTACGTATTTAATGAAACTAATCGGTCTTGACGCTGCAGATTACCGAAAACGCTTCCCTCATGAACTGTCAGGTGGTCAACAACAACGTATCGGAGTGGTGCGCGCACTTGCGGCAGATCCTCCAGTTATGTTAATGGATGAACCCTTCGGAGCACTTGATCCAATCATTCGTGAAAGAATTCAAGATGAGTTCTTGCAAATTCAACGAGAAGTGAAAAAGACGATTCTTTTTGTTAGTCATGATATTGATGAAGCCATTAAAATGGCTGATAAAATTGTGCTTTTACGAGACGGGGAAATTATGCAATATGATACCCCTTCAGAAATGCTTGCTCATCCGAAGAACGAGTTTGTTTCTCAATTCTTTGGTAAAGATCGTGCCATAAAGAGCTTAAGCCTTCACACCGTTCAAAATTTACAAGACATTATTGGACTTGCTCCAATCGATGAAACAATTCAAGATACAAAAACAATTAATGTCAATCAAGATTTGCGTAATACTTTGTCTATGCTGATGAATCAAGAAGCTGATCAAGTTGTCGTAACAAATGACCTAGGTGAAAATATTGGGTCGATAACGATTGATCTCGTACAAAAGTATCTTCATTTTGAAATAAAAGGGAAACTATCCGTATCCCAGGAAGGGTGATTCGGTGAATAGTAAAAAATTAATAGCCAATATATTTAAATTTTCTATTTTAGCATTGGTAATTGTCTTCTTTGTTTGGGCGATTAAGAATCAATATTTTAATTATATCTTTAGTGACTCAAGCACCTTTTTAGTGTTATTAAGACAACATATTTCACTCGTTGTTGTATCCTCCCTACTCGCTCTTATTATTGCGTTGCCAGCAGGAATTCTTATTACCAGACCAAGATTTAGAAAAGCTGAATGGCTTGTTTCAAACATTGCGAACCTGGCTCAAACTATACCAAGTTTGGCAGTCCTTGCACTGATGATAAGTGTTTTAGGTATTGGGTTTAAAACAGCCGTTTTTGCGTTGTTTATTTATTCGATTCTGCCAATCTTCAGAAATACGGTGGCTGGACTTGATTCGATTGATAAAAACCTAATCGATGCTGCAAAAGGTATGGGTATGAAACCGCATCAAATTTTATTTCGCATTGAACTTCCAAATTCCGCTTACTCGATTCTTGCAGGAATTCGAACTGCGGTCGTATTGAATATAGGTACAGCAGCTCTTGCTTATGTAATTGGCGGCGGTGGCTTAGGAGTTTGGATTTTCACTGGCATTCAATTATTTGATAATGGTTTCTTAATCTCTGGAGCCATTCCAGTAACTTTATTAGCAATATTTGCTGATTATTTACTTCGAAAGTTAGAAAATGTGATTGTACCAAAAGGCTCTAGACGTATTGCGAAAATGGACTGATAGGAGGTATTAATTTTGTGAATAAATTACTCAAACTTATCCCCCTAATAATGATAACTGTTATACTTTCGGCCTGTTCTAGTTTTGGAGTTGCTGGAAAAGAAATTACCGTAGGGGGTAAAAATTTTACCGAGCAATATTTATTATCCGAAATGACTGGCTTCTTATTAAAAGAAGAAGGCTTTAAAGTAAATCAAATGAATAACCTAGGTAGTAGTGTCGTTCGTTCAGCGTTAGAAAATGGACAAGTTGACTTGATGTGGGAATATACAGGAACAGCACTCATCACGTACATGGGCCAAGAACCTGTAACGGACCCTGATAAAGCTTATGAAATTGTTAAAGACATTGATAGCAAGGAAGGCATTCATTGGATGAACATGTCCAAAGTCAATAACACTTATGCCTTGGCATTAAGAAGTGAAACTTCAAAAGAACTTGGCATAGTGTCAATAAATGACTTAGCAGACTACATCAATAAAAACCCTGGCAAGTTAACAATTGCATCGGATGCGGAATTTGCTAATCGACCAGATGGTTTAAAAGGTGTTGAAAAATTGTATGGATTTGAATTTGGTTCTAGCCAGATTAAACAAATGGATATCGGCTTAACCCAAAGAGCTCTTAACAATGAGCAAGTCGAAGTTTCCGTTGCCTTTGAAACAGATGCAACCATTAAAAACTATGATTTAGTGACATTGAAAGATGACCAACAATTCTTTCCACCCTATCGAGCAGCTGTTGCCATTAGCCAGGAAATGCACAAAAAGTATCCTGAAATTGAAGAAATCACAGCTCGACTATCTGACAAGCTCACTAGTGACATCATGAGAGATTTAAATTATCGCGTTGATATTAAAGGCGAGAGTGTCTCTGTAGTAGCTTATGAGTGGCTAGTCGAAAACGGCTTATTGGAAGAAGAATAAGAAGCTAATCAATTTCATAATTAATAAAATCGGATGTAAACACAGAAATTCTGTTGATTTCCGTTACGGGCGGACGCTTTCCGCGGGTGGTCCGTGTGCCTCCTCGAAAAACCTATGCTCCTGCGGTTACTCGTCGCAAACGAATTGCGCACAATTCGTTCGCTACGCTCTCTGTGGGGTCACACCTGGACACACTTTTCCCGCTGGAGTCGCCGCCCTTCACTCCAATCAAATGACCGAAATTCTTAACAAATTCAAATGAATACACTTCAACTATTCGTGTATCATCAAAAGCATTTATGAAATTGACTAAAGTATAAATACATTAAAAAAGGTCACAAGAATCCTTGTGACCTTTTTTCTATGGCTATTAAAGAGAACGCCGTTGAATTTTTTTCCCATCAAACGAAAATATAATGGGTCTATTCTCAACGTACGTTTCCACATGTACAGAGCGTCCCCACAATTGATAAATATATGGCAACACATTTTCTAAGTAGCGAGGATCTAGTTCAGTTCCCTCATAGCCATGTTTTAAATAAAGTTCTCCGTTTCGCGAATAGTCTCCATTTTCAACGACAATATATGGAAAACTTCCATTTACCCGCATAGAGATAAGTTGGTCTCTTACATGTTCATAATCCTTGTCGGTAACTTGATAATTCCCGCCCTTTTTCTCAAACAAATACAGATCTTCTTGCTTAACTAATTCCTTCGTTAAATAATTTCGAATGAAAGAGATGTCTGATTCAATTTCTCTTACTTCAAACATTTTATCTCGACCGGAATTCAGCTTAACCCCATGTTTCATCATTTCTTTAGTTGGATGATTGTATCGCTTTTCAATGTCTTCAAAAATTTTCAATCCTAAATAATATGGATTAATGGTAGTTTTAGAAGGTTGAACAACGTTCGCATTTAATGTAGCAAACTCAATCGTTTCGTCAGTCGTTAAATCCATCTCTCTTAATATCCGTTGATGCCAGAATGTTGCCCATCCTTCATTCATGATTTTTGTTTCTAACTGTGGCCAAAAATAGAGCATTTCTTCTCGCATCATGGTTAAGATGTCACGTTGCCAGTCTTCAAGTTCTCGACTGTACTCTTCGATAAATAGTAAGAGGTCTTTTTCTGGCTTCGGTGGGAATTTTTTTCGCTTTTGGATTATGGTCTTCTTATCGATTGGTGGTTTACCTACATTCCATAAATCATCGTACGGTGTTTTCCGTACAACTTCTTCATCTTCTTCTTCATCTAAACTATAGTCTGGTAATTTGGGTCTGATAATGGATGGATCAATATGTTCTTGAATCGCTAAAACAGCATCTAAAAAACTTTCAACTTCATCTTTTCCATGGAGCATTTCATAGCTGGCAATTCGCTCAGCAGTTGCGGTCATGCTTTCCACCATATCTCGTCTCGTATTGGAAAAACGGACATTATTCTTGAAGAAATCACAGTGCGCTAGCACATGCGCAATGATGAGTTTATTTTGCATAAGACTGTTGGTATCAAGCAGAAATGCATAACAAGGATTCGAATTTATAACAAGTTCGTAAATCTGGCTTAACCCAAAATCGTATTGCAACTTCATCTTATGAAATTGCTTTCCAAAACTCCAATGTGTAAAACGGGTTGGCATTCCGTATGCACCAAAAGTATAAATAATATCAGCGGGACAAATTTCGTAACGCATCGGATAATAATCAAGGCCAAATCCAGATGCAATTTCCGTAATTTCAGCAATAGCATGATGAATATTTTTTTCCATGAACTCAATCCCTCCGAGTGTTTTTTCGTTGACTAGTGCATCACAACACCCGGATTATACTGGGGCTTTGTCTGGTTGAAAGAAGCTTTTCAATGCATCATAAACATGGCTTTTATCTTTTAAAACATACTGACGAAATTTAGGATTGGAGATGTTTTTATAGGTGGACATTAATGTTGAATATCGGCTATGTGCATTCACTTCGCCATAACCAAACATACTTGAAACTTCCATGAGCTCATTTACAAGCTTTACACATTTCTCATTATCGCTTGGCATATTTTCACCATCCGAAAAGTGAACAGGGTAAATATTGTATCGTGCAGGACTATATTTTTGTTTAATCAGTTCTAATGCTTTCAGATAGGCGGACGAACAAGTTGTTCCGCCGCTCTCTCCTTTGGTGAAAAACGCTTCTTCTGTTACCACTTTTGCTTGTGTATGATGGGCAATAAATTCAATTTCGACTGTTTCGTATCGAGAACGTAAAAATTTAGTCATCCAGAAAAAGAAACTTCTAGCCATATATTTTTCAAAAGCACCCATAGAAGCACTGGTATCCATCATCGCTAATACAACCGCTTTGGATTCAGGTTTTACTACATCATTCCACGTTTTGAAACGCAGATCTTCATTATGAATAGGTGAAATTTCAGCTTTACCCTTCATTGCATTCCGTTTAATTGCGGTTAATATCGTACTCTTTTTATCAATATTACCCATAAGTCCTTTTTTCCGGATATCATTAAAATCAATTTTATCTGTTGTAATCTCAGCTTGCTCTTTTTGTTTTAAATTCGGTAATTCTAGCTCTTTGAAAAGAACCTCTTCTAATTCTGCCATGGTGACTTCCGCTTCATAAAAATCTTCTCCAGCTTGGTCCCCTGCTTTCTTTCCTTTTCCAGCACCATTTTCCCCTTCATCTGAACCCCGAGCGACTACATCGCCTACTTGACTATCACCATTGCCTTGGCCAACATGTTTTGATTTATCGTAATTGTATCGAATTTTGTATTCATCCAATGAACGAATGGGAATTTTTATTACATCTCGTCCATTCGACATAATAATGCTTTCGTCACTAATTAGGTCAGGCAAGTTATTCTTAATGGCATCTTTTACTTTGTCTATATGACGTTGCTGATCTTGATGCCCTTTACGATGGAGAGACCAGTTTTCCTGTGAAATGACATAATGATTCTCTTGTTTGTCGTTCATTTCTATCCACACCCATCTATTATTAGAAAGTTTTTAATTTCCTTATACTATGCTATGGCAAACAAGTTATTGCCATCACCTAATAAATAAAAAAACAAGACTAATGAAAATTAGTCTTGTCTCGAAAATTTACCGATTAAGCAGGCTACCCACATAGCGTAATAATTCATTGGCTGAAATAGAATTATACCCATGTTCATCAATAAGTCTTGCCACTACTTCGTTAACCTTTTTAAGATGTGATTCATCTGGGGTTTTAGATGACGTGGTAATTTTGACAACATCTTTTAAATCCGCAAACAGTTTCTTTTGAATCGCTTCACGTAACCGTTCATGGGAATTGTATTCAAAACGTTTTCCTTTTCTCGCATAAGCAGACAGGCGAATGAGGATTTCTTCTCTGAATGCTTTTTTCGCATTTTCAGAAATACCAATTTGTTCTTCGATAGAACGCATTAATTTTTCGTCTGGATTCAGTTCTTCCCCAGTTAAAGGGTCTCTGAGTTTGTTTTTATTGCAGAACGCTTCTACATTATCCAGATAGTTATCCATTAGTGTGATGGCAGACTCTTCGTACGAATAGACGAAGGCTTTTTGAATTTCTTTTTTAGCAATTTCATCATATTCTTTTCTCGCAATGGCAATATAATTTAAATATTTGTCACGATCTTCTTGAGAAATAGACGCATGTTGATCAAGTCCATCCTTCAGTGCGCGTAAAACATCTAGTGCATTAATCGATGGGACATCTTTACGAATTATGGCAGAAGAAATTCGGTTGATGACATAACGCGGATCAATTCCGTTCATGCCTTCGTTCGGAAACTCTTTATTTAATTCCTCAACGTCAATTTGGTTAAATCCTTCTACGGCTTCACCATCGTACAGACGCATTTTCTTCACAATATCAATCCCTTGTTTTTTAGGGACTTCAAGTCTTGTTAAGATTGAAAAAATCGCAGCAGCTCTAAGTGCATGTGGAGCAATATGAACATGCGTCATGTCACTATCACGAATCATTTTTTCATAAATACGTTCTTCCTGACTCACTTTCAGATTATAAGGGATGGGCATAACGATAATTCTAGAGTGAAGTGCCTCATTCTTTTTATTGGAAATGAATGAACGATACTCTGTTTCATTGGTATGAGCTACAATCATCTCGTCTGCACTTATTAAAGCAAACCTGCCAGCTTTAAAATTCCCTTCTTGTGTCAACGACAATAAATGCCAAAGAAACTTCTCATCTAGTTTCAGAATTTCTTGAAATTCCATGATTCCACGGTTTGCTTTATTCAATTCACCATCAAAGCGATATGCTCGTGGATCTGATTCTGATCCAAACTCAGCTATCGTAGAAAAATCGATGCTTCCTGTTAAATCTGCGATATCTTGTGATTTCGGATCTGACGGAGTAAAGGTTCCAATCCCAACTCGTTTATCCTCTGAGAATAAAATGCGTTCAACCAAAACATCTTCAATACGTCCTTCATATTCCTTATCCAGCCTCATCGTATTCAATGGAGATAAACTACCCTCAATACGAATTCCAAATTCTTTAGTAAAATCATCACGTAAATGCTGAGGAATTAAGTGTAGAGGGTCTTCATGCATCGGACAGCCCTTTATAGCGTAAACCGCTCCATCATCTGTCTTAGAGTATCTTTCAAGTCCTCTTTTCAGCAATGTCACAATTGAAGATTTTCCTCCACTTACAGGTCCCATTAATAAGAGAATTCGTTTACGAACATCCAATCTTTTGGCTGCGGGATGAAAATACTCTTCGACAAGTCTTTCAATTGATGTTTCGAGGCCAAATATTTCTTCCCCGAAGAAATGATACAATTTTTGCCCGTCTCTTTCTGTTAAACCAGAGCTATTGATCATATTATATACGCGAGAATGAGCCATCTGGGCAACAACTGGTCTTTCCTTCACAATGGCTAAGTAATCAGCAAACGTGCCTTCCCACTTAAGGTTGTTTTCTTCTTCGCGGTAGCTCTTCACCTTACTTAAAATATCCAAGCTATTCCCTCCAGTCAGGGTTTGGTTTCTTCTTCATAGTATGAAAACAGACAACTTATGATACCGAATACTTAGAGATATTACAGGTAGCAAAATAAAATTTCCCCATTAGAATTAGTAATTATGTATACATACGTAAAAAAGGAAACTAGCAACGAATTAGTTGCTGGCTTCCTTTTTTAATACTGGTTTGAGTCAAATCACCATTCATAAAACCGGATGAAAACACAAACATTTTAAAATACAGAATCTGTCGATTTTCCTTACGGATTGGTACTGTCCTTCAAATTAAATGAAATTCTTAACAAATTCAAAGTCATGCCCCTTCAAATTTTCGTGAAGCATCGATCAAAAGGTAGGTATAAAATTGAATCACTTGTGTGCAATCAATACATATTTTTTTATTTTTTAATTTGAATAACAATTTTTCCACGAGCATGATGTGTCTCGCTTAATGCATGTGCTTCTTTAAGACTTTTTTCATTAAAATCAAATGATTCACCAATCACAACTTTAAGTTCTCCAGTTTCATACATATGAGCTAAGTGCTGCAATTGTTCACCTTTTGGTTCTAGCCAAACAAATCCAGCATCTACTTGGTGTCTTTGTGCCTCTTCTTCTGAAGGTGGTTGAGCAATCGAAACTAATTTGCCGTTTGGTTTTAACACCTTGTAACTATTTGATTGAATATCTCCACCCATTGAATCTAAAACAATATCAAAGTCAGTAAGAATTTCACTGAAATCTTCTTCTTTATAATTGATGACCACATCTGCACCCAATGACTTAAGAAATTCCACATTTTTCTCACTAGCCGTCGTTGCCACGTAAGCACCGAATGACTTGGCAATTTGTATAGCAAAGGTTCCAACACCACCTGCTCCTGCATGAATCAAGACTTTATCATCTTTTTTAATTCCACTAAAATCCACTAAACACTGCCAAGCAGTTAGTCCGGCTAGTGGAATAGCTGCCGCGTCTTCAAAGCTCATAGAAGATGGCATATGAGCAAGTAAGTTTTCTTCTACCGCAACATATTCAGCATACGTTCCTTGTCTTGTCGTCGCCGGTCTACTGAATACTCTGTCGCCGACTTCAAAATATGAAACGTTCTTTCCTTTTTCAGCAATAATTCCCGCAGCATCCCAACCAAGAATAATTGGGAACTCAAAAGGAAGCATCTCTTTTAAATAACCAGCACGTAATTTCCAATCGATTGGATTAATCGATGTTGCATGAATTTCAAGAAGGACTTGGTCATCTTGAATAATTGGTTGCGCGATTTCTCTTTCTTGTAGTACTTCTTTTTCACCGTATTGATCAATAACAATTGCTTTCATTTAAAAACCTCCATTTTTTGTATTACGAATAGAGAGTAAGTCTAACAAACATAAAGAATCAAGTCATTTTATATGATTGGCAGAAAATTTCTTTGTATACCTGCACAAGTTTCACACTGAGACCAAATAAATTAGTTTGAACTTTATATATAATTTTTGTACATCATTACGTCTTTTTGAACCATCTTAAGTAGGCACGATATCGTTGAGAGGAGTTTTTTTAATGGATAAAGATAAACTTGGTGGAGCTTATAAAAATTCTGGTTCTATGCAACAAACGTCAAACACTGTGAAAACTCAGCCTAGCCAAGGACGAGAAGAGATTTCTCTAGAATTAGCTGAAATGGGTAATTTAAAACCTAAGCATGAACCCATGACTCCGAATCAACGCAAAAAGAGTGAAACAGAGAAGACGTATTTATAAAATTGGTAATACGTAAAAACACTCTCAGTCATCTTTACAGATGATTGGGAGTGCTTTTTCGAAATAATATTGATCTTAGAAAAAAATTATCATACCTTACTTTCGATCAATTAAAGTTTGAAGCATGCTTTTTAGTTCGCCAACTTCTGTTTTAAGTAGTTGGATCTCACTAGTATCTTCTTTAATTTCATTAGTTTCCGACTCAATTTCATCAGAAATCTTTTGAGCATTATTGACGATTTCTCCGACAATCAAGTTAATCATGATAAATGTGGCGATCACAATAAAGGAAACAAAATAGAGCCATGACCATGGTACTACCTCAAAAATGGGACGAAAAATCCCACTCGCCCAAGATTCCAATGTGAACACTTGGAACAATGTAATGAATGACAAACCCAAATCGCCAAAGTACTCTGGCTCAACTTCCGCATAAAAGAATGTCCCGATTACAGCATATACGTAAAAAATAATCGACATTAGTACCATTACACTAGTAATGGTAGGAATCGCCATAAAGAGCGCAGTTACAATTCTACGAAGTGATGGAACTGTCGTTATCGTACGTAAAACCCTTAGAACTCTAAAGATCCGAAGAACACTAATAAATGATGAACCGTATAAAATCAAGCTTCCCACAACTATGATAAAATCGAAGTTATTCCATCCATTTTTAAAAAAGCTCGTTCTATATACCATAAGTTTTAATAATAATTCAACTGAAAATAAACTTAATATAATAATATCGAGAGTCACAAGCCATGACCCGTATTGATTTTCAATGGTTGGATATGTTTCTAGCCCTACTAATAATGCATTGACTAGAATTAACCCTGTAATAAAGTGATTAAACTTGGCACCTTCAATAAGGCGTTTGATCTGCTCCATAATAAAATAGTCGACTCCTTATTGTTCATTAAAATTAATCATATTACTCACTATAGATTATTGATTGTTAGTGTATTCTACCATGAGATTGAACTTGCTTATTAAATTTTAACAACTTGAATTATTCTTTAAAGCAACCTTGAATCAATGTCCTTATTAAATTTATTCCTTTTATGTCAAAAGAGCACCGCAATAATCTATGGATTATTGCGGTGCTTCAATTCGTATGTAGTTGTTTTACATTTAGGCCGAAAACCTCTCCTGCCCAGTCATCTAATAAATTTTATACAATTAGTTGTTCATTTAAATGCGTGATAATTTTCTGACGATTATTTACAACAAATTTGTACTCTTCTCCACTTTTCACTACAACCGATATTCCATTAGGTACGATAAAGAATGTATTTCGTTTGTCTACTTCCTTAATATCGCTAATATTAATCGTTAATGGATTGCTTTGAATATTGACCTTATGAGGGGTGAAAATAATTTCTGTATCAGTAATTTTCATTTTCCCACCTACTGATTCCAGTCCTCTAAATAAATTTGCAGCAACATTAAACTGTTCTTGGTTGGTCTCATGTATAGTCATACGTGTTCCCTCCATTCATCTGTTTATTGTTTCTTGGTAAATTATCTCACATTTTCCACTGGAACGGGCGAATTAATTGAACTTTCTCAATTTTTCATCAAGCAGTTTAAATGCTCGTTTCACTTTTTCTATTGGCAGAGCCGCATACTGATCGCCAATACTTACTTCATAGGAACAGGCCACTTCACTTGTTTCTCTTAAATAACTAGTTAAGCCAATTGATGTCTCCTCATATATTTCAATTAATATGGGTTCAATTTGCTCTCTAGATGCATGGAAATGAACATGAAACATATTCGACACTGGCTGAAGTGGCTTAGTCGATACGCCTTTGCATGAGTTGAAAAGCTCAGCAAGGTCTTTCGCATTTTCGTAATACTGTACCATTTTATGTGAGTGCTGATCAAAATAGTAATTAGCGCTGATTATGTAAGGATAAAGGCTGATTAAGTCACCACCATGTCGTCTTTTCCAAACTTTCGATTCCTCGGTAAAATCACAATCACCTGCTAGAATTGCTCCTGCGATTCCACCAATCCCTTTGTAAACCGACACGTAAACGCTATCAAATAGACTACAAATTTCAGCTGCTGTTTTTTTGTAATAGGGTACAATTTCAAGTAGACGAGCACCATCTAAATGCAACTTAATTCCCTTATCTCGACAATAACTTGAAATCTGTTCAAGTGTTTCGTATTCAGGTAATTGACCACCAATTTCACGTTGAGGCAATTCGAGCAGTAAGCAAGCAATTTCTTCTTCCATACTAATCACGTCTTCTAATTCAATCACGCGACTCTCATCTGCTAGCAACACTGGCTCAATATGATGTAACTCCTTTAGCCCATCTTCCTCATGAATCTCTAAATGACATAATGGATGATACGCAACTTTCCTAATGCCCTTTTTATCACACCAGATGCGCAACGCGATTTGTTGCGCCATAGTTCCACTTGGGAAAAATACGGCCGACTCTTTTCCTAAATACGCAGCCATTTTGTTTTGGAAATCTTCGATAACTTTCCCTTTACCGTATATATCACTTTCAAGTTCTCCATCAACGTCTTTAAATGCCTCTTTTAATAATTGAATTTGTCTTTTCCCATGACCTGCCACCTGATACTTCGTTTGTTTAAACGCTTCTAATAAAGGATTCTTTTCACTCATCTGAATTATGACCTCCATCTTTTTAATAGGTTAATACAATAGTATTCAAAAGACTAAATAAAATAACACAAAGAAAAAGAAAGCAACACTTCCTGCGACTACAAACAAATGCCATACTGCGTGATGATATTTAAAACCTCTCCACACATAAAATACGGATCCTAGTGTATATAATAATCCACTAGAAACCAATAAAATCAGCGCTTCTTTTGATAAATTCTCAATAAGTGGATTCCATGCAAATATAATAATCCAACCCATTACTACATATAGTACGGTCGATAGTACAATAAATCTTTTTACAAAAAAAGCTTTAAACACAGTACCTGCTATAGCTAAAAACCATATGATTCCAAACAAAACCCAACCTAAAGCACCTTGAATGACTAACAACAAAATAGGCGTATAGCTCCCAGCAATATAAAAATAGATGGCTGAATGATCTAAAAATTCAAAGAAATCTTTTGCTCTGCCATTTGGAAAACTATGTAGAAGTGTTGATGACATATACAAGAAAGTCATGGTAACACCATAAATAATGAATATGACAATATCCCAACCATCGCCTTTCATAGAGGCGAAAACAATGAGAAGTACTAATGCTGCTATGCTTAATATTACGCCAAGCCCATGGGTGATGGAATTGGCTAGTTCTTCTCCTTTTGAAAAATCTTGATCCATTTTTTTAATGGTTACTACCTCCATTTCATTCATAATTGATGGATGTATATAATAGTTAATTGCTCATGATTCGGTTAATTGTTATTAATTTTTATATGTATATTATTTTATCACAGTGGCAATCGTGCTATATCTTGAAACCCCCACTACCGAAGGTCTTTTTATTCTTAAACATGAGTAATGAGTTTAAATACTAATAGCATATTGGTAAAAACCCAATCAAAAAGCACCTCCCACTATGGAAGGTACCATTATCATATTTACATTAAATGTAATTCGATTTTCTCATCAGCCTAGTTTTCCAACGGGAGTATAGGTAGGTCTTCACTTTAAAAAATGACGCATTTTATTCTATTTCCACATCATTCTCTTCAGCCAAAGCAGAAAGTTTCTTTTGATAATCTCTAATCATTTTTCTAGCATCCGTTAGTTTGCCATTAGCTTCGTTGATTTTTTCTGAATCTTGCTCTTCCAATGCAGTAATTATAGTTAGAAAAGCGCTATTTTGGAGATTTGCGGCTTTAATATATAGTTCATGTATTTCATTTAATTCATCGGTTTTCACTTCAATCTTCTCTAAATCATCGATAAAAACTCCATATTTCGGTATTACTTCATCAAATATTGTGTAATACATCGTTTCGTCATCGATATAGTTGGGTCCTGAAACACTTTCGTATAATTCGATTGCCTCAAGTTCTTGCTCAGCAAGTGACGGCAAACTGTCATTGATATACGTAATCAAATCATCCTGTACCTGGTTACTTCCACAACCTACTAATGTAGACATCAATAACAAAAACACGACTACTACCTTATATTTCATCAACATCCCCCTTCTACAATTTCATCATATTCTTCAGGTATTCAATATGGAACATTCGGCATAAGATTTCCCCCGTTAATCCTTGCAAGCTGAATAATTGTTTTTAAAGTTAGCCATAAAAAACGTCTAATTGAACGCAACTTCCTTACAATTTTATAAACAGCGTATTTAATTAACAGATTGTATGCTACTGTCGTTATAAACAAAAAATTTAGTTTTTTTATTTATGGAGGTAGACAAAGTGGAAAAAGAATTCATTCAAGTCTGTAAGCAATCATTCAACCCCGATCAAATAACTACTAGCGAAAATGAATTATTTCGCCATAGTCATGATGAATCACATCATGCCAGTGTAGAACCGGATCTTGTCTTTTTCCCTGAGAGTGCTGATGACGTTGTAAACATTTTGGGGATTTCTCGTCAATTTCAAATTCCGATAACTCCATTTGGTATTGGGTCTGGTCTTGAAGGTCAAGTGATTCCATTAAAAAGAGGGATATCTGTTAACTTCGAGCGAATGAATAAAGTGATAAAATTTTCTCCAGAAGATATGCTTGTTACCGTTCAACCAGGTATTACTAGAATGGGATTGAATAGTATCATTAATAAGCATGGACTATATTTCCCAATTGATCCAGGTGCGGACGCATCAATTGGCGGTATGGTTGCAACAAACGCGAGCGGAACTACTGCAGTTCGATATGGTTCCATGCGGGATCAGTTGCTTGATCTCGAAATCGTATTAGCAAATGGAACTGTTATACATACAGGGACAAAGGCAAAAAAATCTTCTTCTGGCCTACATTTAACTGGCTTATTTGCCGGGTCTGAAGGCACACTTGGGCTGATAACGGAAATCACACTTAAACTACATGGCATTCCGGAGCATACGATTGCGGCCACATGCACTTTTGACACTCCTCGGGCTTGCACTGAAGCTGCTCATGCGATTTTATTGAGTGGTATCCCTATTTTGCGTATGGAGTTTGTTGATGCTTTAAGCATTAGTTTTGTGAATGCTTATGGAAGTTACGATTTACCAGAAAAACACTCTCTGTTCTTTGAATTTGCTGGAATGCAAAAAGCAGTAGAAGAAGAAAGTCTTCTTGCCGAAGGTCTATTAAAGGACATGGGCTGTGAAAACTGGGTAATTGCTACCGACTCCGGAGAACGTGCCCGGTTATGGAAAGCCCGCCATGAAATGTCTCACGCATTTCGTCATATTAAAGGAATGACGTCAACTGGAGGAGACGTTTGTGCACCTATTTCTAAACTTCCTCATCTAGTTGATTATGCAAGGGAACTTATAGCCGATAGCGGCTTAACTGGCGGCATATTTGGGCATGTTGGTGATGGTAATTTCCATACCATTATTATGTATGAAACGTCTAGTACAGAAGAATACGCTAAAGCTGAACATATTAATGGGAGACTCGCTGAAAGAGCCATTGACCTAGGGGGTACTTGTACTGGAGAACATGGAGTCGGAATAGGTAAACGGAAATATCAGTTAGCTGAGCACGGTGCGGCAGTTGAAGTTATGAAAAGCATGAAGCAATTGCTCGATCCAGAAAATTTACTAAACCCAGGTAAAATTTTTTTATAAGTTAAACCCTCTAAAACTTTTAATAAATTAATATATATTTACTGTTAAAAATCCAACATCATCTTAAATGTTGGATTTTTTCCTTATGCTATTGTCGGTTTAATCTCTCGACATTAATTATTTTTCGAAACATTTTTACTTTTGTCGATTCTGAAGTATTCGGATAACTGGGTCATCCAAACATTTCGTGTATTTTGCTCGTGATAAATTCCTCTGCTATCCCGAAAAGATATGTATTGGTATCTCTCGTTTTGAATAGCATTTCATCGAAGAAGTACGTTATTTTAAATTCTTTCATGACACTAATCCCCTCACGTTTTGTTTAATTGATTATCCCCGAAAAGCCAGGAAATTTCGTCTTTTTATAACCTTGGTATTATTTTTACGCGTATTTCTAGTTTAAATGCCCAACATAAGTGGTATGTAGAGTAATAAGAAACAATTAATGGAGGGATTACTTTGACAGTAAAACTAACAGTAGAAAATGCAGTACAAGCGAAAACAGAAATTGAAAAATTAGAGGCACAAGGATTTACACATGATGATATTTATATATTTGCACACGACAAAGATCGCTCGAAACATATCACGGATGCTTTGGATACGGAAAGTGTTGGTATGAAAGAGCAAGGCTTTCTCGATAGCATGAAAAATATTACAAGTTCTCGTGGTGACGAATTACGCACTAAAATGGCTTCAGTCGGTTTAACCGTTCAAGAAGCGGAACAGTATGAAAAAGAACTCGATAAAGGGAAACTTGTTCTTGTAGCACACAAAAAATAATAAATGAAATCGAAAAAGGACATCTCACGGCAAACGCCTGAGATGTCCTTTTTCGTTATGAATGCGATCTTGAATCAAATTAGTACCTTTCCTTTTGAAGAATTGAATAGATATTTCATCATAAATAAAAAAATGGAATCCCGTAGCTATCTAAGCTGCTGGTTTCCATTTTTCATTTATACAAACGTCATTATGAATAATCTTTTACAAAGATTGCTGGTTTTTAAGCATAGGGGAACGACGCCGTCTTACTTATATGGTTATTCATCACGGTCTATCGTCATAATCATCTCTCTGTGCAATCTTAAGAAAGGGAAAGCAGTATGAGGCGCTCATTCCTTACGCAATTGTAGACAATGATTTAAATCATCTTCACTGCATCTTAGTGAAAATTCGTAGAAATAAAACACCTCCCGTTATGGAAGGTGCTCTATGATTTGTAATCTATTTTAAATCTTTAATTCAATCTTCGCATCTGCCTTAAGCTTTTCAACGTGAGCAGCGAAAATTTCTTGTTGTTGTTCTTGTTCAAGAATTCCTTTGATTTCCACTTTTGCTTCTTCCAGAGGAGGTATCTCTTGTTTAGCTTCTTTTGCTTGAGCTACAGCTTGATCATAATATTCTTGAATTTGTTTATCTGTAACTTCTTTCGCTGGAGCTACTTTGTCTTGATATTTACCAAATACAATAGAGTCAGCAATTTGTTCTTTTAAAGTCTCTTTATCCATTTTTTGTGCTTCAAGAGCTTTAGCCATTCCTTCTTCTCCACCAAATTGTTCTTCATATGTTGCATACTCTTTATTCACTTCTTCTTCTGTAGCAGTCAATTTAGCTTCAGCTGCTTTTTGGCGAACCAATGTTTGATTAACTAGAGAATCAAGCGTTTGTGTTTTTATTTGTTCAGCCGCTTCTTTACTTGTTGGATCTTGACCCATTTGTTGCATTTGACCTTGAATTGACATCAACGCTTGATTATATTGATCTCCTGTAAGTTTTTCATCATTTACAACGGCAACAGTCTCACTCTTATCTACTTGTTGCTCATCTAGTTTAGCCTGCATTTCCTTAGCATCTGCTGCAGCTTCTTTTTCAGTTGGAGCTTTAGCACTTTCTTTTTCAGTATCTTTTGTTGCTGTTTCTTGTTTTGGTGCTTCTTCTTTTGTTGCTTTATCCTCATCACCACAAGCTGCCAAACTTAATGTTAATGCTCCTGCTACTAATGGTAGTAATATTTTTTTGAATTTCATATCAATATAAACCCCTTTCAAATCTTAACTTCTCTTTTTAATTAAAGCCTAGTGTGCATCTTAACGAATATTGTCGCAAAGTGAAACCAATAGCCCTCCATGTCATCAAATTGACATCTTTTTGTCATGTTAGGAAATTGAAATTATTACTGAAATTTTTATTAGAGCTAGCTTCCAGAAGGATTAAATCAAAAAATCCAGCAACTAGTAGTTGCTGGATTTTGACAGTATTTATCAAGATATTATTAACTCAAGTACTAATTTAGCTGTTAATTTCTTTACCTTCATAAAGCTTAACTTCTATTCTAGCTGCTAAATATTGTGGGGCTTTACTCGCAAATGCAGTAAAGTGATCGCTCTTATTATGATTTTCTACAGCCACCATATCTTCCCAAACTTCAACCATTGTATAGACGCTTTCTCTTTCTGTATCTTTCAGTAAGTCATATGCCACATTGCCGTTTTCAGCTCTAGAAGCTTCAATCAATGGGTAAATTACTTCTAAAAAATCAAGTTCTTTGTCTGCTTGCAAATGAAATCCAGCGTGAATAATAATCATCGTATGTTCCTCTTTTCATTAAATCTTGGTCAAGTCAAATTCTCTTTATTTCCATTGTGTGATGGAAACCACAGGAAGACGAACTGATTGGTAGCCCATATCTTTAGCTTTACCAATTGAAATAAGCATCACAGGATAGTAACGCTCTTTATCCATGTCAAAAGCTTCTGCAATTTGGTCCTTTTCATAGCCACCAATTGGATTCGTGTCATATCCATGTGCTCGTGCCGCTAACATCAATTGCATGGAAACTAAACCAGCATCGATCAAATTCATATCCTTCATTTGTTCAGGCGTCAAAGTGCTGACTAATCCTTTAATAGCCGGTAATTGAATATCTCTTACTTCAGCAGGCATATACCCTGCATCCACTGCTAGTCCGTAAATTTCATCTGCAAAATCAAGACTATTCATATCAGCAAATACAGCAATCATTGCTGCAGATGTCGATACTTGAGTTTGGTTGAATTTTGCTAATGGTGCTAATGTAGCTTTACCTTCTGGACTGTCAATGACAACAAAACGCCATGGTTGTAGATTTACAGACGAAGGAGCAAGCGTTGCTTTTGTTAGTATTTCAGTCATTTCTTGTCGACTGATTTTTACGGTTGGGTCATAATTCCGGATAGAGCGGCGTCCTGTTACGATTTCATTAAAGTCATTTACTAGTGTTTGATTCATTTGTTATTCTCCTCTATATCTAATGTCATTTGATTGGTAGTTTGTTATTTAAATAAGTGATTCTTATTCGTTTGGATCAATATTTTTAACGTTGTCTTGAATTCGAGTAAGCATTTCCAAAAGCGATGAACGTTCCATTTCATTAAAGCCTGCTAAAACTTTAGAAATGAATCGTTGTTTCTCGTCTTGGTAAGCAACTATTCTTTCGCGACCTTCATCTGTAAGTCGAACAAACGTAAATCGATTATCAGCGGGATTCTTACGTCGTGTGATCATTCCCTTTTCTTCAAGCTGCTTTAAGTGTCTAGTTACAGCTGCATGATCTATGTTTACTTCTTTTTGTAAATCCGTTTGACTAATTTCATCCACTTTAAATAGCTTGTTCAAAAGATCTAAGCGAGACTGACTGATTCCCGTACAACGCTCAAACTTCGGACTTGTTTGCTTACTTATCTCGTATAGTCGATAAACAATTTTTCCTTCTTCAGAACATGAGTTGGACAAAAAATCCACCTTCTTCCAGGTAGTTGATGGGTCAATCATTGACCCGTCAATTAATATATAACATTGGATACAATAAATCAACTAATTGAATCGTGTTCGGATATCTTAAGAGAAAAATGCACATAAAAACCCCATTAAATTTACGAATTAATGAGGGGTTCTTGTGCGTATGTAATTAGATTACAGGATTTCACTTGCGATGTTTACTGTTATTATCCGCCTGCTGCAGCTGCGTATAGCATCATCAGCAAAAACAATATGTACCATAAAACGATTACACTGGCTGCTGTTATGTTTAGCGCTTTTCTTAAGCTTTCTTTTTGTGGTAATAAGGCTAGGAAGCGCCGTGCTAATCAGGACAATATTTACTCCGAAAGCAATCATCCCGCGTTGTGGAGTGAAAACTTCTTTTCCTGAGTCCAGTACGTAAAAATGTATTAAATCAAATAAAATGATGTATTTGAATGGTTCTAAAAAAATGGCTAGTTCTATTTTAGCTATAAATCCAATTAGTAAAAACAAGCATATCGTTGCATATATTCCTACTATCCTTAATAGCTTTAGCAAAACCAAATTCATTCCACATCCCCTTTTCTTAAGCTACTGAAGACATACTTAACGCATAGGTTAAGAATAGATACCATGCTATAAATACTGTCGATGATATGATAACTAAGGTTTTTCTTAACCACTTTCATTTTACAAGAAGTGATAGAAAATGTGCAAAAAACATTAAAGTGATATTTAATACTTTGCAAATGATTTCTCTTGTTGGTGATTCTCTGTATACCCCATTAGATTGATTAAATCCTTCAATGGGTATGAGGTCGAAGAGTACGATGAATTTGAATGGTTCTAGCCAATCTGCCAAGTCCACATTCCCGTGTATGATAAAAGAAAATAATGCTGATAATACTGCGTAGATTGCCATTAGTTTTAAAGTACTTACTAATGATCTTTTCATCTTTTAAACAACTCTACTACTTGAGGCATTCAAATTCTCCTTTTCTAATAAAAGTTAAGAACAATTAAGATGAACTAACCTCCCTAGTAAACACCTGTAAGTTATATCCGTTCAACAATATATCTTCATAGTTATTCACAAAGATTCGAATATCATTTACTGACTTTTCAATATTCCCAATGCAAATAAGCTTTAATTCTTTCTCTTTTTCAACAAAATTCTTTACAGAATTTAGCATGATTTCAGTATTTAGCGGAGCATTAGCAAAAAATGCTTCTTCAAAATAAACGTTACAAGTACCATTATTTATTTGATATTTTAATACTGCTCGATTTTCTTCAATTATCATATTGAGTATTTTGCCTATTACGCATCCAGCATTTCCGTTATCTCTATCTGAAATTTCGTCAGGTGTATATCTTTTCTTAATCTGTGGTTGCCTTAATATTTCATTAAAAGCAAATTCTATTTGACCCGTTCGCGGCCGAACTTTGTATAGTGTAGAGGTATTCAACTCCCGATTAACTATAGGGTTGAATTTTCGTCTAATTAGTTTCCTTCTCAAAAGATTTCTAGTTTCTCTTTCCTTATCTGACATCTGTGATTCGATGTACATTTCCCTTAACACACGATTTTTATGATCCCTAGATAATCCAAAATCGACTTGTCTTCTTCCTCTATTGCTAAACATATTCTGATTGCGTTGAAAGAAATTCAAACAGTTAGTAGAGTGATCTTGTAGCCGCCAAGTTTTTAAATAATTTCTTTTTATGCCATTGATATATTGAAGTCTTGCTTTACAACCTGGTGTGGCACAATATAAGTTGTTTTTCATTTCGCTTGTTGCAACATTCCTATTCAAATCTTCCAATGACATTAGCTTTTTTTCATTTCCAGCCAAATAGATTGCTTCATCAATTTGCAAATTAGAATCCTCCTTTTTAATTTTTATATTTTTCAGATATTTAATTTTAACATTATTTTACTGATATTTACTTCCCATTCTATATATTGTTTTTATTTAATATCCTAGGAATTTCTGAATAACTTCTTCGATTTTTATGCTATTCCTTGAAATAATTTCCCAGAAAAATCAAGTGCCCTAACCGTCTATGATTTTAAAAAGAATCCACAACCGGATAGTTGTTGGATTCTTAAAATTCCTATGCAATTGGTAGAAAATGTCCAAAATCTTATAATTGCATACATAATCATTAGTAGTTGTTAACGATGCACCGTTTGATAGCTTTTTCTATCAATGGGTGGTGACCACGTTTTCAAGAATTGAATGGTACTTTTGCGTCCACTTTCCATCAGGGCAGCTTTCGTTTCCTGGCTTAAATCAAACTGGGTTGTACTCGTATCATTCACTGGAATGAAAATGATATCTTTTTCGTGTCTTCTAGAAATGTACTTTTCATCATGAGCATTTTGCATAGTTGAAAAAAGCGCTTCGAACAAATTCAATCCGTTGTTGATTATATGTGGTGGCGTATCCTTATGGCCACGGCTAATCTTCAAGCCTAGAACTGGTCGTTGCCTCTTCCCATTTGGTTCGTCAAACAACCACATCGGAAAGTTGCTCAATACACCTCCATCTACTACAATTGTCTCTCCAAAACCCACTTTCAATTTAACTGGTTCAAAGAAGAATGGAATCCCACAACTCATACGTAAAGCACGTGCAAGAGGAAAGGTGTCTACAGATATCCCATACTGGGCTAAATCATCAGGAAGAACTAACATCTTGCCGTTCGTTAAATCAGAAGCAATTAGCTTCAACTTGCCGTCCGGTAAGTCCCCAAACGTATAGACCCCTTTTGATGCCAGCTTTTCCATGAACCACTTCTCCAATGCATTGCCTTGATATAAACCCATTCGCCAATAAAGTAGAAACCATTTCAAAATCGGTAAAGGAAGGATGGTTTTACGCGGATCAAGAAGCGTTTGAAAATCTTGATCATTCAACATTTCTTCAATTTCTTGACCTGTATAACCAGCAGCTATGAAACAGGCAAGAATGGCACCTGCACTTGTTCCCGCTACACGATGAAAGCGAAAACCCTTCTCCTCTAACTCCTGATAAGCTCCAACTAAGGAAAAATCTTTCAATCCACCACCTGAAAACACCCCATCAATTAACATGCATGACGCTCTCCCTTTTCTTAACGTTATTACACTGTAGGAGGTTAGAAAGAAAATTAGAACTCCCCACTTAACAAAAGGTCACTTAACTTATTCAAAAAATCAAATTGCTGTTGCAGTTGAGTAGTTCTTTTAGTCGCCATAAAGATTTTTAGTGACTAGTTTCCAAGTTAGAATGGAGAGCTAGTTACGTTGATTAAAAATCAACATCCCTTCAAAATAAGAAAACGGCCGATGTGAATTCGGCCGCTTTTGAGATTTCTATATAGTCTTCAGAAACACCCTAACATTTAGATAAGAGAACACAAATAAGGTAAGCTTTTTAATTTAAACTTCTAACTTAGGTAATAATACTTCTACAGAAGTTCCTACATTTACTTGGCTTTTGATATGGATAGAACCTTTGTGTGATTCTATGATCCTAAAGCATACTGTCATTCCTAATCCAATCCCTTTTTCTTTTACGCTATAAAATGGCTCCCCAATATGTTTTAAACGGGATTCTTCAATTCCGCACCCATTATCCTCAAATTTAATGGCGAAATAATCCTCATTTTTATCATATATTGTAATATTTACTTCACCTTCAGTAGAGATTGCTTCCAGCGCATTTTTAATAATATTCATAAACACTTGTTTTAATTTACTATCATTACAATATGTATGGAATTGATCTTGTTCAATCACATTTAATTGAGTACTTTGTAGGGATGCTTCTATCGATAACAATTGAACGACTTCGCTCACAATTGTATTAATGTTCTTCTTAGAAAAAATAACATCTGTTGGTTTTGCAATTACTAAAAGTTCGTTTACTATCGTATTAATTCGATCGATTTCATCAACTAACACATCAATATGTTGATCAAGTTTAATTGTTTTCTCTTGGCCCATTTGCATAAACCCTTTAATAGTAGTGAGTGGATTTCGGATTTCGTGAGCAATACCCGCAGCAAGTTCACCTAAAACAGACATTTTCTCTGATTGTCGCAACATACTCTCTGTTTCTTTTAAAGCGGTAATATCTCTCCCGATAACTACCAATCCTTTTCTGGAACCATCATCATTAAAAATAGGTACTTTAAATGCATCGAAAGTTTTGCTTGATCCATCCCTTAAAGGGATTATCTCTTCACAACGACTTACCTTTCCTGCCTTCCATGCTTCTTCGTCTGTGTCTATACAATAAATCAAAGCATCATGGTAAAATTCAGTGTATTGAGCCATCTCTTTGTCTGTTTTACCTTTGTAATCTACGCCTTCTAGTTCGAATAACTGAGCACCAAATTTATTTATTTGGAGCCACCTTCCCTCTCCATCTTTAAATGAAATAGCGTCGGGCATTGTGTCAATTAATAAACTTAGCTTCTCTTTTTCTTCCTCGATTTGTTTTGAATTTCTTAAATTCCTTATTAAAAAAAATATAAGAATAGCTGTGAAGAATACGAATAATAGACTAATGAATATATCTAAGAAAAGGACTTTTTCAGAAGAAAACTTTGAAACACTTAATAAATAATCTGCTCCAATAAACCAGATGGGTCCTATTATTAAATATAAGAATGGTATTATCCGAAAAAAACTGGTACGAATTTTCATTGTTCTACCCCTTAAAATGATTGTATGCTTGTTTGCAATTAGTTATATTGTCACATATTATCCAATATTGAGCAATACAATCAGGATAGTGGAGAGAAACTTATAGCCCTATTGTAATAATTAGTGTAACTATACCTTAAAATTTCGTTAGAGGTTCAGACGATTAGACATTCAGTGTAGATACAACGAGCTGCCGAAAATACAACTTCGGCAGCCCTTTGATCATTATTCGATTGTTACAAATTATTTAGTATTAGGACTGAGAACTTCTTCCCAATTAATCGTACCATCTTTAACTTGTTGACGCAGTTCTTTCGTCATCGAATCTTTTGGTGCGCCACCACTTGGCCAATCTCCAGCATGATCTCGCCATTCAGGTCGATCTTGAGAGAGAACGAAGGCAGCAAGATTACTTGCTTCCTGATCAGTCAAGGATTTCTCCTGACCTTTAGGCATATTGTTTTGAATATATCCTGCCATTCTTGAGAATCGAGCTATACCTGCACCGTCATTAAAAGAACCTTCACCCCATAAAGCTGGTCCAGTATTAGCTCCAGTACCTGCACCATCCTGAGCATGGCAAGCAATACACGATTGTTGGAACAACTCTTCTCCAGCAGCTACATCTGGGATTGGCGCTTCTTTCATATCATTCTGCCCTAGCCATGGAAGCTCAGCTCCTACAGGAATTCCTTCTGAAATGTATTTGAAATAAGCGACCATTGCGTCCAAATCTTCGTCATCTTCAGCAAAAGGTTGACCATTCATACTTCTTACCATACACCCATTAATACGTTCTTCTAACGTTACGATTTCGCCATTACGTGAAATATAATTTGGGTATTTCGCAGCTACTCCCACTAAAGGAGAAGAGTCTTGTTCTAATCCGGCACCAGCATGACAGCTAGAACATGATAATTCGTTCACACGCTGTTGGCCATCTTCTGCAGATGCTGTATCTCCTCGTAACTGATTTGATGTATCGTCCACTAGCTCATGTCCTCTTATTATTGCTTCACCTTGAGGTCCATCAGGAACATTTTCAAGTGAAGGTGGATTAAAAGTAGCTACTGAGGCTAATTCACCAGAAACAGGTTGCTGCACATTAGTGGAGCTTTTATCTGCTCTCTCTTTTTCATCCCCCAGCTTATTACCTAAAGCACCAATAAAAATGAGTGATAAAATAAATAAAAATCCAATAGTTAAAGTTATACCTTTACCCATACTTAGCACTTCCCTCTCACTTCAATCCATTCACAATAGGATTGATTATTAAATCCATTACTATCCCCTAATTATATACCCCTCACCCTATTTAATAAAGCTTCTATTTACCCTAAACCTCAAAGAATTTCAAATTTCTTGAAGTTTTCCGTATTGCATTTTGCCTAAGTAGTTACTTTCAATAACTATCTGACGTCACGTCGGTCTGCATAGATTTTGCATAATTATTGGGTATACTCTTGTCATTAGCTAAAGGAGTGACTTATTGATGAAAAATACTTATAGAAAAATATTACTTGTTCCAACTCTAGTGCTAGCGCTAAGTGCTTGCTCAGATTCATCTACAGAAAAAGATGAAATGGATGATATGAATCATGAAAACACGGATATGGAATCTGGTTCCGAAGAAAATATGGATATGAATCACTCCGGATCAGGTGAAGTTCCAGAAGATTTGAAAGTTGAAGAAAATCCAACTTTTGAAGTTGGAAACAAAGCGATTATTAAGGATGACCACATGGAGGGTATGAAGGGTGCTGAAGCAACTATTGTGCTTGCTTTTGATACTGTAGCCTACACTGTTTCGTATACTCCGACAACAGGTGGAGAAAAAGTGACCAATCACAAATGGGTTGTCCATGAAGAAATCGAAGATGCTGGTGATGAACCCTTGGAAGTTGGAACCGAAGTTATCCTCGAGGCAGATCACATGGAAGGTATGGATGGTGCAAAAGCTGAGATTGATTCGGCTGAACAAACGACTGTGTATATGATTAATTACACTCCGACTACTGGTGGAGAAGAAGTAACTAATCATAAATGGGTAACTGAAAGTGAACTATCAGCAAAATAAAGGAATCTATAAGACACATGCAAAGATAGGGTAAAACTACAAAAGCACGTTCACTAGACAACTATGTCTGTGAACGTGCTTTTGTATTAATAATTACACAGTGGTGTAAGTGAGAAAGTAAAACATCTTCCTCACAAGTGAAACTTTTATGCAGCACCACCAATATTTCCAACTGCATCAAGAATTCTTGTAATAACTCCTACTAACTGTTGAACCTGTTCTTCGGTTAATGGTCCTTGATTAGAAGTTATTCGTACACATGGTAACTCTATTTGGAGGTCAATACCTAAAAGAACAATATCAATTGGGCATGGAATTCCAATACATAAGATTTCGTCACCAGTACAACAACTATCCGGACAAACTTGATTTCCCATTTTTTTCACCTTCTCTTCAGTAAACTATTACTATCTATATGGTCAAGTCTTGTGAGTAGTTGTGTTTTCGCCCAAGATACTATAGTTATTGGATCAATTCTATTAAGGAAAGGCTAAAATGTGAGATTACTTACCTACTTCAACTTAAAATAGAAAACATATAGTATACAAAGGGAAATTTAATAGGTTATTATTTTAAAACTTTTAACTAGTGACAAGAAATGCAATGGAGATTAAATAGATGAGGAGGGATAGTACTTGAATGATGAAAGTAGATTTAAAGAAGAAACTGTTAAAGAAGACATAGTTCAGAATTCATTTGTGATAGGAATTTTGGTTTCGAAGAACAATCGGAAGTTAAAGGAGTCCCTAAATCATTTGAATGATTTAGGAGAAATCTACAAAAAAGGTCAGGTGGGAGCTTTTTCACTTGAAGGTATAAACCGTGATAAACAAATGATTAAAGGCTTTTTATATGATGCGGGGATATGGAGACCATCAACATTTTCGATGCCAGATGCCATTATTAATCGAATCTCATTAAACCGTAAATGGGAAAATTTTTTCAGAAAAACATTAGGTACAAGAATGTTGAATAATTTCACATTTAATAAATGGGAAATGTACAAATGGCTGTCCATCAATTCAGATCTAAGGAAACATTTACCGATAACGCGCCTAGTTAATTGTCCTCAAGATATTATCGATTTTCTTGGACAATATAATGAAGGAATTATTAAACCGATTAGTGGCACTTATGGAAAAGGGATCTTTAAAGTTTCTAAGCATGAAGAAAACTTTAAAGTGGATGTTAGTCGTCAACAGGAGCAAGAAAATTCATTATATTTAAATCATGATGAGTTAGAGGTTTACTTAAGTTCCAAATTAAAAAGGAGAAAATATATTATTCAACAAGTGATTAATCTATATGTTGGGAAGAGCCCTATCGATTTTAGATTGATTTTGATAAAGGTTGGTATAGGAGAGTGGAAGGATTTAGGTTTGATCGCGCGAAAAGGCATTAAAAATGGAATTGTAAGTAACGTAGGTATTGTAAAAAGAGGAGATTTAGCATTACGAAACTTATTGTCAATACCACGTTATGAAGCTATTGAAACTAGAAAAAAGATGACACAAGTCTCATTAAATGCTGCTAAGGAAATGGAAAAGTATGGAGGCTGGAACGGGAATCTAGGGAACTTAGGAATTGACTTGGGGATAGATAGAAATCAAAACCTATGGATTATTGAAATAAACCATCGAAATCCCCGTCATCAAATGGCAGTCGATGCCGGAGAAGACGAAATTTATGCTAATTCAAATAAATTTATTATGGATTATGTACACAAATTAGCAGAAATGCGGGGATCACTGGATGAATACCTACCTCGGGATTGCCAGGAAGACTGAAAGGAACGAGCTTTGACGTTTCTTTCAGTCTTCCTGGTTGTTTTATTCTTTTAATTGTTGCTAGTATTTGTTCATCAAAACAAGCAGTTCTAATGCAGACAGAAGATTTTTTAAGACTAATCGAGTTGGCTCATAATTCATAAATTCATAAATTCATAAGCATGTAGTTCTTCATGAATGGCCACCCCACATCTATTGTTTACTCAATGTCTTATTCCACTTAAATCCTCAAGCCTCTTTCTAATCGACAAGGATAGTTCCAATTGCTTCAAAGGCTTGATTTTGCGTTATTCCTTCTCGAATAAAAGATGACACCATTTTCTAGCAAGGACTGTTCAACCGTTTTAACAAAGTAGAAAGAGCTTATCCATTTAAGGAATAAGCTCTTTTAAGTCTTCAAATATTTATAGCAATTAATAAAAACTAAATTTAGCTAGCAGTTCACTTTCTGTTATAGTTGGTCACTTTTTCTCCACAAGTAGTCGGAGTATACGAAATTGTTATGAAAAGTATAAGAACTATTTTCCACTACATAAGAAGTGAACTAACTGTTTATGTCTACTTTACTACAAACTGACCGATCATACCGTTCTCTTTATGACCAGGAATTGTACAGTAAAATTCATATACTCCAACTTCATTTATAGTAAATGTAATATTACTTGTTGTTTGAGGTTCTGCATGCAGATGTATCACGTTCTCCTTAACATCATGCTGATGTGTAGATTTACTCATCACATTAAATGACGCGCCTTTAATTTCAATGTCATGCTCTATTTGATCCGAATTTTTTAATACCAATGTAATAGACGTATTTTTCTCCACAACCACTTCCTCTGGTGAGTAATTCATACCAGATGTTTCAATAACGATTTTTTTAATATCTTTTTGTGGTTCAGAATCATTATATGTATCTTCTTCGTGGTCATGAGATATGGATTTTGATTCTGCCTTCTCCATACTCAATGAATTCCCTAAAAATATAACCAAACCACTTAACAACAAAGTTGAAACGGGTTTTAAGAACCAACCCCTATTCTTAATAGTCTCCTTGTTCGGTGTGGTTAGTATAATCAATAGAAAAATCGTACACATCAAGATGAGTAAAAAAATCTTGATGAATACATTTGCTTGTTCAACCGCAACCATTTCTCCAAACATCGCCCCCATCATACCGCCCATCAAACCAGACATTAACCCTTCGAGAGTTGAGAGTAAGCCAAAGCAAATTCCGCAAAAGGAACCCGACAGTATACCGAATACCATCCCTAAAATCGTTGAAAGAAATAAATTCCCTTAGTATACAACACCGAACGTAACTCCAGCAGTTAATCCAACATTCATACCTAAGAACATTGAAACAATCATTCCCGACATATGAGTGAAATGACGCTTCCTCTTTAGAGCTAATATTATGGAAATAATAGTTATACCACTTATTAAACAAACAACATATAAATGAAAGTCGCTCAATATTAGTTCCCCCTATGGGTAAATGCTATGTAAATGTAATTCAAAAGATTCATCCATACTATGCACTCTTATAATGCCAAAAAATGGAATATATAATCTGAACGATTTGAGTTGCTAAGTCGGCTCTTTTTTTATAATCAAAAGAGGAAGTTGAATACAGCTAAAAAAAGAATGACATCAAAGTAGGCTTTTTTTCATACAATATTTATGGGGTGAATAAATGCCAAGAGTAAATTACCGAAGTTCAGATGTTGATTTAATGGCAAGGATGATGAGAGCAGAAGCCGAAGGTGAAGGAAAGCAAGGAATGTTATATGTTGGAAATGTAATTGTTAATCGTGCTAAAGCAGATTGTTTGGACTTTAAGGATGTAAGGACAATTAATGATGTCATTTTTCAGGTACAAGGAAATAATTATTCTTTTGAAGCAGTTCAAAAAGGTAATCTATTTTACCAAAGAGCGAGAGAAGTTGAAAAAAGATTAGCCAAACAGAATTTGGATTCTTGGAGACAACATCCAGGGAAATATGCTCTTTGGTACTTTAATCCATATGGTCCTTGCCCTCCAACATGGTACAATCAACCTTTTGCAGGTCAATATAAAAATCATTGTTATTATGAACCAATAGCTGGAACATGTGAAAGTGTTTATATCGGTTAGGTTGTCTAGGGGCTATTATAAAATCTAGATTTTTTTAACTTCTCCTTTTTTGTGTTACGAATACAACATTTTATTCGTAGTTACTGGTAGCAAATCATATTCATTGGATGCAACTCCTATATGTATATAACAGGTGTCGGTTGATAAAAGCTCGAAACCTTAACCGCAGCCTATTTTTCTAAACTTTTTCTGGTGAATTAAAAAAAGGGAACTCCTGGTTTGCAGGTGTTCCCTTTTTTAAATTTCAAACATTACTAAGTGGTATTTTGTCCAACAAAGGCAATGAATTATTTTACTAATACCGTATTTTTTACGATGTGTTCTAGTTCTTCATAATTACTGATTTCAAATGTTGGATTAATGCTTGTAAGATTCTCTTTTTTAGTAGGATTAAACCAACAAGTATCGATTCCAAAATTATTGCCGCCTTGGATATCTGATGTTAGAGAGTCCCCAATCATTAATACATTTTGCTTTTCAGTGTGACGCAGCTTTTCAAATACATATTCAAAAATTTCTGCTTGTGGCTTTTGATATCCGGTCTCCTCCGAAGTAACAATCACTTCAAATGTTTGATGCAGTGGCGAAAGAGCAATTCTTGCATGTTGAACATCTTTAAACCCATTTGTTAACAGGACAAGTCTGCAACTAGAAAGATTAGTCAACATGTTCTGTACCCCATCAATCATATGTACTTCTTTACCTAAGTTCTCCATATATATTTGCCCAAAATCTTCTGGACTAAGTAGCAGTTCATGTTGAAGGAACAAGCGCTTGAATCGTTCCACTTTTAGCTCTGAAAGCGAGATACGTCCTTGCTCTAAGTCAAGCCAGAGTCCTTTGCTTATCTCCTTATAACTTGTTCTGTAATCCGTTAAACCATTTGGGAAACTAAATGCACGAAATGAATGATCGAGGGCATGCTTTTCCGTTTCACCGAAATCAAATAAAGTGTCATCTAAATCAAATATTAATACATCATACTTCAAGTCTACTCATCCTTTTTGTGGTTCTTTTATAACTTTGGTAAAGCCCAATCGTTTAACAATCATCAGGGAGAGAGTTGTAGATAAATACCCAAAGTCCCAACCTCTTATTATCTCTCCAATTGAGCGCTCGTACTTGTTATTCGTCAGCCTAATAATATTAACAGTGACTTTACATACTTATTAACTAAAACTTCTTTATCTTCATCACTTAGCTTGTAATAAGGTAGCTCGTTCGGAACGACAATGTGGCTCAGAAAAATCCCTACTAATTGTCTTGCACATAGCTCAGTGTCCACGTTTTGATTCTTTTGAGCAAAATGGTGGTCCATTGCCTTTTTCAGATGAGCATGAATAATTACAGGAAAATCAATGTCGGGACTCAAATTGCCTTTCAAACTTTCCGAAATCAGCATCTTTACTAAAGATGCATTTTTGGAAAGTGTCTTTAAGCGATTATCAATCGTTCCCTTTAGAAATTCTTCTGTATTTTCTTGATCAGCTAGTTGCATCACCTTAGAATTGAATTGTTTTTCAAGCACATTTTTAATGACCGTTTTAAATAAGTTTTGCTTAGTAGAAAACTTACGATACAAAGTAACTTCGGCAACATCCGCCTCTTTGGCAATTTCCTGAGTGGTTGCCTGAAGCCCTTTATTAATAAATATTTTTACAGCTGCTTGCAAAATTTGTTCAGTTTTATCTCTTATTGACTCCATCCCCCTAATTTACTACTATATCCTTTTCTCTTCTAGGTTTTGTTTTTACAAAACGATCTAAAATAATCAAGACAGCTGGCATCACGACAATTGTACTGAATAAAGCTAGTGAGATATTGATTAGGGTCATCATACCAAAATTACTCAAGATGACAAAATCTGATACAAGCAAAGCACTAAAGCCACCAATAGTTGTAATGGCAGATGCGAAAATTGATTTTCCAGTTTTTTGGTTTGCTATTCTGATGGCATCGATGCTTGAACTCCCATTTTCACGTTCTTCATAAAATCTTTCCATGATTAAAATGGTGAATTCTGTGCCAATCCCTATAATCAATGCACCTAGCGTCGCCGTTAGAGGAGTATAGCTTATTTCAGCAAAATACATCACGGCTCCGGACCAACCAATGATTAAAGTAATCGGTAACAAAGGGATCAAAGCCTTAATCGGATGTCGGTAAACTGCAAGTAAACCTAAAAATACAAGGGCCATCCCAAGTAAAGTCATTTTATATCGCCCGGTTGTCAAACCAGAAACCATTTCAACATCCAACACAGATTTTCCAGTTACCATAGTTTCCATATTATCTGGTTGGTTGTCGTCAAGGTAATGATTCAAATCATCAATAAAGTTTTTCAACGGCTCAGCTTCCAGATGTTTGATCCCGACGGTGATTACCCCTTTCGTACCAGACTCGTTAATAAGGAGCTTCTGTTGTTGATCCGGAATATCTTCCATTATTTCTTTTACCCCTGAGCCTGTTGGGATTTCCCCATCATTTAATTTTTTGAACACTTCTGTAATTGAATTTGACTTAACCACCACTTGTGAAAACTCTTTTCCAATCTCGTTTGTTGTTGTATCTACCCAGTTTAGAGAACTTGGAGACAAGATATCCTTACCCTCATACACGATGGAAACTTGATCGGTTGTACCAACAATACCTCTTAATTTTTGAATATCTTTAAGTACTTGGGTATCCTGAGGCATAAATGTCTCGACATCAGTCTCTGCCTTAGCGTCTAAATCGACCCAGATACCAAAACCAGCTGTAATAGTGGCTATGAGAATAATCCACCATCTGAGAGCAACCACCTTTTTGGTAATTCCATCAAGAAAATTTTCAAATCGTGAAGATTTACCTGTCTTTTTCGAGCGTTTAATAGAAGCTTCATTTGAGAAAAAGGAATCCCTTGTAAAAAGGAGTGGTATCAATATAAAAACACCGACTATGAAACTAATAATCATTCCAATAGTTAACATTTTTCCGAAGTCTTGAATCATAGGCACGGGTGAAGTATATAGAGAAATAAAACCTAGTGAAGTTGCTATCAGAGCCGTCAACACTGCTGGCACCATTTTTGTAACGGTACGGTATAAACTTTTATGTGCGTGACTATTAAACTTTTTATTCTGCTTCATAATGATCCTCTCCTTCTTCCATTTCTTCGGTATATCTACTTTGAAATTGGATGGCATAGTCAATACCTAATCCGATCAGAATAGGAAATACTGCCATCGACACCATGGTAATCGGGATGCTAACCCAACCCATAATTCCAATCGTTCCAGCTATTGCTATCAGTACTATCCCTAAAGGTAAAATGCGCCATCTTGTTTTGAATGAAACCATTAAAACAATAATCATGACGATGAGAGCAAGCATCATCATTTTTTTCATACTATCCTTCATGGAAGATTCTATTTCACCGTCCAGTACCGGTTTTCCAGATACAAACGTTTGTGTCGTTGTTAATGCATGATGATCAAGATAGGAGTTAATCGATTCTACTACCTCACTTTTGTCGACATCACTTACTTCTCCTTTGAATTTAATCGACATCATCATGTATCTGTCATCCATAACCAGCTCATTGAACATATCTAGTAACTGGCCTTCGTCATCATAAATCATATAATCAAGGGTTTTTTGCGTTTTAGGAAGTCCGGGAGATAGCGTATCAGAGTATTTTTGCATATTGTTCATATTCAAACTGATAGATTCCAACTGTTTTCCCATTTCCTTCAACCCTAAGCTCAGTTCCTTTAATTCAACTTGCTGTTGTACTTGTTTTTCTTGCTGTGACTTATCTTTCGTCATACGTGTGGTGGTCTGAAGTGCAGAAGTTTTAGACTCATTTTGTTTCACTTGTTCAGATAGTTGAATGAGCTTTTGACTGTAATCTTTTAATTGATTGATTTGTTGTTGTAATTGAGGTTGATCAGTCGTCATGTCGGATGTCGTTTTATTAATTGCTATCCCGAACTGTCTGATTTTCTCTCCATATAAGTTCTCTGTCCCATCTTGCTGCGACTGACTGCTTGAATCGGTTTTACTGATGAGGTTGTTTCCTATTTCATTTAATTTCCCACTCATTTCATCAAGGCCAGTGATTATTTCAGACAGTCCTTCCTGATACTTACCTGACTGTTTCTCGGCCATTTGATTTATGAGCATCACTGGGCTAATAATACTGTAGATATTTTCATTTAATGCAAGTTGTTGTTCTAATCCTTCCATGTGCTCTAGATTGTCTATCGCAAGTAAGGACTTCTGATCGTCACTTTCGTACATTACGATGATTGATTCACCGCCGAACTCTTTTTCTAATGCCAGATTGTCTTGATAGACATCCGATTCACTGCTAACTAAAGTATCATTGCCAGTTGCCATTTCTACATTTTGTGCGCCTACTGCTAAAACCACGATAAGCAAAACAGTAAATAAGATCGTTTTTAATGGTTTTTTCTTTAATAAAGAGGACAATCGCTTAAGAATGAACATAATTATTAACTCCTTTTCATGAATATGTTTATGTTAGTGAGTACTTACATACATAATACACCTATTTTATTTTTATTCAACTTAATAGTTTGGAGATTAAAATTTTTTTATGTCGTTATAAGAGGCTACTGAAAAACTCGAATTAAAAAATCCATTCTCAGGTTAGATTGAAAAAAAGGCGAGATTTCGTTCAGAATTGAACGAAATCTCGCCTTTACCTTGTGTTTTTTAAGGTCAGTATTCCTTTGAGATTCACCGCAAATATGGCCTTGTTAAACTCAAATTCCTCTTCTTTCGTGCGTCCACCTTGTGTAATTTGGACTAAGGTTTAAAGATTCTTGATTGTAAATCATCGGGACACCACCTTATACAAAAGATATTACCTAAAAATCTTTTATTTATTAATTTAGTAGGTGATTGGAGTGAAAGGCGGCGACTCCAGCGGGAAAAGCGTGTCCTGGTGAGACCCCACAGACGCTTGCGTCGAGGAGGCTCACGGACCGCCCGCGGAAAGCGTCCGACTGTAACGAAAATCACTAAGTCGTTTTAACAGTTCGATTAAAAAGAAAAACCACCTAAACTCGATAAATCGAGTTTAGGTGGTTTTGATAATCAAAGTGTACTTTTTCAGTGGCCTCTTTATAGGCAGCAGATTCTTCAACTTGGGCATCCGTTAGTTAACAAGATGTGATTAAGTTAGTTATTTATTTTATTATTGCTGAATTAACAGTTATGTACGAACTGGCACGATCAGTTGCAATACAGCGTCATCATGAACAGAATTTATTATGAATGGTCGCATGGCACCTATAAATTGAACCTTCACATCTTGCCCACCAACTGCTTTTAGTGCATCCATCATGTATTTCGCACTAAATGAAATGTTCAACTCTTCCCCTTCGATTAATGTGGTTTGTATTTCTTCTTCTACTTTACCTATTTCAGCTGAGCTAGAAGATATTTCTACAACATTATCTTTTAATGATGTAAATCGAACTATGTTATTACGTTCTTCACGTGCTAATAAAGAAGCACGGTCTATCGCTTGAAATAATGCTTTCCCGTCAATGGTGACCTTCGTATTAAATTCATTTGGAATTAATCGAGATGTATCAGGATAGGTACCTTCAAGTAGACGCGAGTAGAAGAATACAGCTGATGTTTTAAAAAGCACTTGTTGGTTCGTCATCACGATATGAACTGGTTCTGATGAATCTCCAATGATTTTGCTTAATTCATTTAAGCTCTTCCCAGGAATGACTACGCTGTATTCTCCTTCAGGCATTTGCTCCAATATCGTTTTTCGACGAGCAAGACGGTGACTGTCAGTAGCAACACATACGAGTTCTCCATTTTTCACGTTCCAGTGAACACCTGTTAATATAGGACGACTTTCAGAAGTAGATATCGCAAACACTGTTTCACGCACAATTGATTTTAACAAATCAGCAGGAATGACAAATTGACGGTCATCTTGAATTTCTGGTACCAGTGGATATTCAGATGCATCCAGTCCAATTAAATGGAATTCTGATTTTCCTGATCGTATATGCGTTTGATAATGCTCGGTTACTTCTAATTCCACATCGTTCGTTGGTAATTTACGTATGATTTCATTGAACATACGTGCTTGTAAGACAATCGATCCTTCTTCAATAACCCGAATGACTTGTTCTCCATTTTCTTCGGTTTTAATAAATGTTTGAATCGTGATATCAGAATCACTGCCTGTTAGTCGAAGTCCTTCTTCTGTAACTTCTATTTTAATTCCCGTCAAAATCGGAATGGTTGTTTTGGAACTCACTGCTTTCATTACATCATTTAATCCCTCTATTAATCGGTGACGCATAATTTCAAATTTCATCTTTTTCCCTCACTTAAAAATTAGTATTTGAACTCCACTTAATATATGGAGTAAACCACAATAAATCATTTTTCCGAATTATTATATAATTTCAACATTGATTAATATAACACGATGAAAATCGAAATGCACTAGCTTCTTTTTAGAACAAAATGCCCTCGAGGAAAGGAAATCTACTTTTCTCGAATGATAAATTTTATAACCTTATTTCTCTATTAAATATCACAGTAAATGATGAGTCGTTTTATTTCAAAAATGGTATAATTACATAAAATTGGAATATTAATAACGTTGGGGGTTTGACATGAAAGAAACACTTACGATACTTCATACGAATGATTTGCACGGTCACTATGATTTAGCTCTCAGACAAGCAGCCTTAATTAAAAAAAGAAAAAGTGATTTACTGAGACAAGGTGAAAATGTAATTGTGTTAGATGGTGGTGACCATATGGATATGAGCATGAATGAATGTTTGGCCACTTCGGGTACTATTCATCTTGATATGCTTAGTGTTACTGGGTATGATGCGATGTCAGTTGGAAACAATGAACTGTTGCGTTTACCTAAGGGCAAAATTAGGCAGTTAAGTCACGATTCAAAAGTTCCTTGGCTCCTCTTAAACCTGGAAGAGTCCGATGGTTCACAAATAGGTGGAACAAAAGAGATCCTTATGCTTAAGGTTGGTAGCAAGTTAAACATCGGGCTTTTTGGAGCAACCGATCAATTTGAAGATATATATGAAAACAAACATGGGTTTCGAAATCGAGATACCCTTAATGCAATAAAACAAGCCATCGAGAAATTAAGAAAAGATGGCGCTAACCTGATTATTTTCCTTTCGCATATGGGATATGGTGCTGATATAGAACTAGCTAAATCATTATCAGGGCTCGTTGATGTCATTGTTGGTGCCCATAGCCATACCGTGATAAGCCAGCCCGAGGTTGTGGAAAATGTAATCATCGTCCAAGCAGGATCATACGGAAAATACTTGGGCGAACTAAGAATTACTGTGAATATTGAGGAAATGAAAGTCGTTGAACATACAGGGCACTTAACAGAAATATCAATGGATGATAAGTGTGATACAAAACTAAGTGAAGTCGTTGAAAAAGGACGACTAGAAACCGAGAAGTTTTTATCTGAAGTTGTCTATTATTCGAATGAGGCTATTACACATGAGGAGTTAGTAGAGTTAATGGCTTGTAGTGTCAAAGATTTTTGGAAATCTGATGTAGGAATTATGTACGGAGGAGCTGCAACAAATGGTTTAGAAAGTGGTAAAATCTCAAAAGCTAGTGTATTAAACGCTTGTAAAAGTATGCAGGCCGCTTCCTTAATTGAGTTAACTGGACAACAAATAGCTGGTCTTATTCATGAAACATTCAACGAAGAAATTACGAATCGAAAAGTATATGGCAGTGGGTTTCGTCCTCAGGGAATTGCTATAGGGAAATTACAATTCTCTGGTGTACGCTGGACAGAGCATGAGGGAAAAGTATCTGACATCCTAGTAAATGATGAACCGATTGATTTCACTAAGAAGTATACTGTAGCCACTGGCTCTTCACTTATATACGAAGAAGTGTGCGGTTACCCTAGTGTCAAAGGAAATACACTAATTGATTATTCGAAGGAATTTATGGTTAAAGATGTTTTTATGGATTACTTGAAACAGCAATATAATAAGATGAAGAGCAAGATAATTTAATAATAACTAAACCAGAATAACCAATCCTCTTGAGTTTGAATTCAAGAGAATTGGTTATTTTTATGGTTAATTGTTTTTTATTGAACTGCAAACTTCTTGTGCAGTGTTAGTTGCTAACGCAATATAATCGTTGATTTCTCTGAAAGTATATACTTGCAATTCTTTTCCTATATCTTCTTTGTTATAAGTAAAATCATTTAAAGTTTCTATCGTAAAGCTTTGCAAGTCTTTAGAGTCTATTTCGCATACTATATTATCCAGAGTGGCACCAAATAACTTGTTTTTCAATTCTCCACACTCGAACTTTTCTATTAATTTTCCGTTTAATTTCCGAAAATCATCGTGCCATCTCCCCAATAACTCCGGGTCAGTTGCAAGTCGATTATAAAAGTCGTTTTTAAAATAAATAAACTTCATCCAAACATCATCTGATATTAAATGTGTTAAATAACCAAGCATATATTCCTCATGAATTTCAGAATGATATTTTTCAATAAAGGCTTTATAATTTACAAATCTTGTCCCATCATCCAATCGTCCTTCAAAAAAGTGTGATATATTTTTGCTATCTGGTGTAAATGCCGCATCGGGAGCAATTCCACCTAGAAGAAACCTTTGTTGATTAGACAGTTCCAGCTTTTCAAAAACTTGATTGGCAATTATTAAATGCATCATTCGTGATCCCATTTTAAATCCTTTCTTACTAGTAGAGTTCCGCCTTAAATAGATTTTGGCTCTTCTAATACTGTGTAATGTTCTTCCATTGTTAGTGAATTGTTTCTTATCATGTATACCGCTAGTAATCCTATTGGGGTGAATATGAATGCGCTCACTAATGTGATTACCAGTGCGTGTTTTGTATAGCGTTTTAGTAGTAGGAATAGAACAATATATAAGTATGCTCCTACTGCAATAGATGCTAGAGACATCAATGAACTAAGTAATGAGTCTATCATGCCGTATTGTGGGAGTGAAATTACATAAACAAGCATTCCGATATAAGCTAATGCTACTGCTGTTACGATTGTTACTAAACATTTTCCACTCTTTACTAGTTTGTTGTCGGCTAATATTTCACCTATGATATATAGTTGAGCAATAGGGATGAAAGCTAAGTGCGCTTTTTTTATATCCTCTCGTCTTGCTAGGTTGGCTAAACCTAATGAAAATAGGATATACGAAACTGCTACTCCTATTAATAGTAAGACACCTAAAATAATGATAAAAATTATTACTGCTTCATACCCTTGTATTTCCATGCTTATTCCTCAAGTCTATTTGTTTTTTTATCGTGGACTTTTACTTAACTTCCTTACTTTTTACATGCGAACATTAAAAAAAGAGGGATTCTCAATCGTCGTTTATATTCACTGTCACTAGTAAATTCTTCAACTCTTGGAGTACCTTCTCTAATATCTTCAATCATGAATCCCGCTTGTTTTAATAGTTGAAAATATTCTTCAATCGTACGATGATACTTAACAACTTTTTTATCAATCCAAGGTTCTGCTCTTTCTCCACTATTAAAATAATCATCTACGATCCAATCTGCCCTTGAGGAAGAAGCAGCTGCACTTTTTATTGATGAAGTTAATACTGGATGCTGAACACTAAATATAAATCTTCCATGACTTCCTAGTGATTTATATGTTTCTTGAAATATAGCCTTTAATTCGGATAAATAATGAAGCGCTAATCGTGAAACAACTAAATCATAACTTCCAGTTTGAAAATCCCACGTTTCTATTGGAGAAAGATGGACGTTTCCCACTGTTCCAGTTAAGTTTTTCAGAGCTTCATTTGCCATATTTTCTGACCCTTCTACTCCGTCATACGAGGTGCATCCTTTTTGTAGAAGTTCAACACCAAATTTTGCATCCCCACACCCCAGATCTAAAACCTTTTCCCCTTTTACATCACCTATCATTTCAAGGAAGATGGGCTTTTCAATAATATTGTTTGGACTATCTTCACGATTTCTTCTGGTGATGTAATTCTTGAAAAACTGATCATCATTATAAGCTGATGCACCTCTATACTCCATTAATTTCCCTCCATGGTTCTAACGTTTCCAAAGATGGTAAGGGCGATAAATCGTCGATTTCATTACCTGTCACATCCAAGTAATTAAGAGTGGTTAATGATTCAATTCCTTCAAGGTCCTTGATTCCATCATCCGGTACTTCCAATGATTCAATAGGTGCAAGATCAACATCTGTTACATTTTCATCTTCACTATCAAGCTCATGAAGAACAGCGGATTCCAAGGCTTTATCTTGAAAATAATCTTGCTTTGTATCCGTTTCTGGCGAATAAGCTGTGAAAGAGAACATAAGCATTCCTAATAGAACTATGTATTTTGTTATATTTAGCAATCGGACTCCCCTTTTGTAGTTACTATTTCTTTTGTTATGTGTTATTTACGAATCGGGAAAGAAAAAGTTCCATCATTTGGAATAATACCAAAAAAATATTTCTCATTTCAAATCTTTAAACATCCATCCCGCTTGTGCCGTAGGAATAAAAAGTAGTTAACATGATTACAATAAAGGTATTAAGTTTAAGGGGTTACGACATGTTATTATTTAAATATTTTAAGGACGAGGTTGGAGAGTATTTAGGGATTAGAGATGAATATGTATACTATGTGTTCATTCCTGTTTCTACAAATAAAGAACAAATCATCACGTTATTTGGCTTTGCAATGGATAAAATCAAAGCGCATTATCTAGAAAACAAAAAAGAAATACATCAAATGAAAATGTATTTGATGGCAGATCCTCTTATAGTTGAAAGAATCAATGCAGTTTCTACCTACCAAAAAGTATTTATGGTAAGCCATGAAGAATTTTTAGAGTCTTACCCTGGTTGAATAAAAAGGGAACTTCCGCTTAGGAAGTCCCCTTTTTTTATTTACATTAGTGAATATTTCATAATAATTAATCGCTTTTCCGATTAGCCCACCAGTTTATGAACTCTCGACGTTTTCAAAAATTAAGTTATACCATAGTGCTATTTTTAGCCTATAGGGAAACAGGTTTGACTTGTTCGCTAGTGATCAAGTCAGCAATAAGGATGTATCGGTCTGGTGCACTTCCAATGAAATCAAATGGATAACAAGTGGTTACGGTTAAGACTGAACTATTTGTTGGCGTAATAATGGTTTTATCGTTGCTATCAACAATTTTAATTTCTCTGATTACATAAGTGAATGTACCTGCTGTTGTTTCTACAATCAATTGATCTTTAATTTGCAGCTGACCCAATTCCCTAAATACAGTGTCCCGATGTCCTGATAAAACAGAATTGTCATTTTCCCCCGGAAGAACGCTGCCAGAAAAGTGACCAATACCTTTCTTTAATTCATCCTCATCTGTTCCATGAAAGATTGGTATCACTTGATTTATTGCTGGAATCGTTAGGTTTCCTATATTTTCACCATCCGTTGGTCTTATCGGATACAGGATTTCATCTGTTACTACCTCTGTTTTTACATCTTTAGTATCAGGGTTGAGGGTAACCGTATCGAATAGTTCTTTTTTTAGTGTTATGGGGGCAGATGTTGGGACAGAATGATTATAAATTTGAAACGATGCCCAAATAATAATACTAATCCCCAGGATCAATAATCCCGGGGAAAGCATATGAGCTATTTTAATCTTACTTATAAATGAACGTTTTCTATGCATAAACTTTTCTTCTTATCAAGATTGCTAAGCCTATCAGCGATAGAACAGTTCCAACAAGAAATAGGTTATACCAAGGTGTAGATGTTTCTGGAAGTTGTCCTCCTGTAAGAGTAGGTACAGACACGGTAAACGAACCAAGATCGATTACTTCTCCATTGTCATCCGCGATGAATTGTACATTTACTTTGTAAGTTCCAACAGGCACATTATCTGCAGTATAGGTAATATCTTCACTACCTTTTACTTTGTATATTTTTCCACCAATATTAAAAATCCAAGTACCTGTTTCTTTAACGTCATTAGGTAACACGGCACGAATAATCATGCTTCCCTCAGAGTTGATTTTCACATCCACTGAAGAAGAATCATCCTTAGTACCTGGAACAGTTGGTTGTTCTGGTGTTGGTGTCGGTTCTGTAACAGGTGTTGGTGTTGGTTCAGTTCCTGGCGTTGGTGTCGGTTCTGGTTCCGGTGTTGGTGTTGGTTCTGGTTCTGGTGTTGGTGTTGGTGTTGGTTCAGGCGTTGGTACTGGTGTTGGTTCAGGTGTTGGTGTTGGTGTTGGTGTTGGTGTTGGTGTTGGTGTTGGTGTTGGTGTTGGTGTTGGTGTTGGTACCGGTGTTGGTGTTGGTGTAGCACATGCTTGCGGCACATTGATTCTAGTATTGGCTGCATTAGCTGTAACTGCAGTCTGCGCCAACATTCTGCCGTTAGTCAAAGAGCCAGCACCAAGTGTTATAGCTGATTTACTCATTAAAGTTCCCTCAAAAACGCTGTTTGCTCCAATGGTTGCCACATCGACTACCCAGTAAATGTTACATGCTTGTGCCCCACCTAATAATTGAATCTGTGTACTGGCAGCGGTAGTAAGTGCACCACCAATTTGGAATATGTAAATCCCATTGCCGTTAAGTGTCATACTTGATCCGATTGACACAGCATTAGTAAATTTATATACCCCTGGTGTTAATGTTTGACCTCCAAGGTCCGATGTTGATGGAGTAAATTCAGCTAGTTGTGAATCGGCATTAGACATAGCTGACTTAAAATCTGTAAAGGCTGAATTATAAGCTGCATTTGCTACATCTGTAGAACCGGTAACAGTAGCAGTTCCTGTAGCCCCTCCACTTCCAAGACTACCCAATATTTGAGTTGATTCAGTTACTGTCGTAGTTGCACCCAAAATTCCATATGGACTTGCCGCTCCAAGACCCGGAGCTACGGCTACTGCACTAACAGGTAATGTGAAAACGATAAAGGAAAGTAATAGAATAAGGAAGAAAGATGTCGATTTATAATTATTCAATTTCATAAGTCACCTCTGTATTTTTTATATATATCTTCACCTAATATACTATTTGAAGAAAATTCTGTCAATTAGAGAAAGGGTTAAACATGCTAAAACTAGGATATTACAGTAGTATGTTTGAAAAATTAACAAAATATTAGCTTCAACTATTAGAATAAGATAGTTTTTTATCTATCAATAATCTTCTCAGAACTCCTCATACGTTTGATTAGTTATAGAGAAGAGTCTCTTCAGTATAACATCCCGAATCCCGAATTGAATTTTTTGTCGAATAATAGGCAATGAATTGGGATTTCCTACTACAAAAACCTTACATTTTCAGGTTGGTTCGTAAATAGGAATAACCCATCTGAGCCTTAACTCAAGATGGGTTACTTTTTATGATTAAATGAAATAATTATTAGCAAATGGTTATTCAGACCACTTCAGAACAAATCAGACGCCTTGTTTTTTTGTTGCGTTTTTGGTTGAAGAATTGTTGCTCTTCCCTGCTAATGACTGTGTCATTGCTGTTGCTAATGGCTGCGTCATTCCTGTTGCTGACGGCTGTGTCATTCCTGCTGCTAATGGCTGCGTCATTCCTGCTGCTAATGGCTGTGTCATTCCTGTTGCTAATGGCTGCATCATTTGTTGTAAGTTCGTTGCTTTCATATTTTTCGGGAAGTTCTTAATTAATTGTTGAATATTCCCATTCTTCATTCCTCTTACAACACCAAAAATAGCAGCTCCGACAGCACTCCATGCAAAAAATCTCATTTAATCATCCTCCTTCATTCGTTTACTGGAAATTTCACAGCTTCGTTAGTATTCGGAACCGGTAGTTTATTATACGTATAATTAATTTGTAACTTCTCGTAATAATGGTCTCCATATTAAATGGATTTAAATGGCATGTAATAAAATACACAAATTTGGCAAACATAAATGATTGAAGGCAGAATAAAATTAAAAGGGGCGGCTCAAGCATGTCGATGGAATGGTTTAACAGAGTAACTAGTGAGCTTCAAGATCATCTGAATTCGATTTGTGAAGAATATGATCAAGTCGGTCAGATGACGATAGATCAAAGTGCAAAACATCCACGAGTCGAATTTTTTGTCGAGACGGAAGGTAACGAAAGGGATTACTTCTGTACCCTCCTCTTTGACCCACATAATGAAGAGTTTTACGTAGAAACTTTTGATTATGAATTCGAACAACCAGCGAGAATTATTCTCGCAGATATTGAGGATGTCATTGACGCTGTTCATGACAGCTTCCATGATTTCATAAACGGTGACAGTGATATGTTTGTAGCTGTTGATGAGGTTGAAGAAGATGATGATGAAATTGATAACGAAGATGACTACCTTTTAGAAGCTGACGATGGCGAAGATTATTACGTCGGTGAAATTCTAGTAGACGATGACGATGATGAGACCATTTTTAAAGAGGTTGAAATTGAATGGGAAACACCTGAAGTTACTGCTTTCCAAATCGACGATGAAGTTGAAGTAACCTATCAATTTGGTGTTGTCAGTGCTACTGGTAACGGCGTTCTCCAAAGAGTCAATCGATACTGGTCAGAAGACAACGAGTTCTATAAAGAAGAAAGTACCTTATCGTTTACAAAAGAAGAGGCGAGCACAATCATTGCTATGATCGCGAGTAATATGGACAAGATGTCTTCATACGAAGATCTGTAAAGCCTAAATTCGATCAGATCATAATTTATAATAAACAAAAAAACAGGTATTAAGGTCTTTCCCTTATACCTGTTTTTTGATTTTTTATTGGCAAAACAATTTAGAATCTAAGCTGTTTTAAACATAATGACCTACAGTTGTATTTTTTGAATTACTCTGATGGACGTATTGTTTGGTAAGCCAGTGAATCCCAAAACGATGTGTCTTTATTTTCAATCGAACCATCTGCAATTGCTTGAACTGATGCTTCAAGAGTAGTAATAGTTTGTTTAATCAAATAGCCGTTACTCTTTTGCCCTAATACATATGAGTCGTACTCATGATCGGACATTCCACGCATTTCAAATAACAGTGTCGATATACCATATTCTACGGCTATACCGTTTCTGCTGATTGTTTCAGCAGAGCCCCCGCTGTATTTACCGAGGTGGCCCCAGCCTTTTTCATCGATTGCTTCAAACACAACTGCACCTAGTCGTTTCGACTTTTCTACTACTTCGGGATCAGCATTTGGAGTTGTCGGATATAGAATGGACCCAGAAACAAGCTTACCGTCTCTTTCACTTCTTGCTCCCTGATGATGAAGATCAATCATATAGTCAATATTATATTTCTTCATAACATTATTATGCAGTGCTTTTGTTTCTGGTTGGATTTTAGTTACATGATCACGGTTCAAATCTACTTCCGCCGCATTATATCGAGTTAAATTTCGATCTCCCTTTGCGATATAATCATCAAGAGAGAAGTCCACATCACCCATAGCTCCGTCTGCATTCAGCATAGGAACAATTAAGATATTCACCTCGTCTGTAACACCTTTCATCTTGTTTGTACCTAGATGTTTAATAAATTCAAGAGCACCCTCAGTTGTAAGTTGTTCATTTCCGTGCTGTTGGGTTAAAAACAGAATCGTAGGATTTTCAGGGTTTTTCATATATTTCGCCAAATATAAATCCCTTCCTTTGATACTTTGGCCAATTACTTCAAGTTCCATATCTTGTTGTTTTGCTTCTTCTTTTTTTAGGTAGTCTACCATTTCATCATAGGTATGGAGTATAGAAGTATTAATCGTTTCATTCCCTCCATAAGTAGGACCATTTCCGACCGCGTTTGCAATAGGAGTACCGATAGACGATACGCTCAGCATCATCGCTCCAACGATGGATAAATTAAGAACCGTTTTCTTCATACAATTTCCTCCCTTTGTTTTCATCATTTTTTCCAATATCATTCAAACGTTTTCATAATTAGTTGGTTGGTTTATTAGATGTAAGCGGAATATTCTCGTAATCTTCCGGATTCAATGTTTCAACTGAACCATCAGCTACCGCTTCGATAATTCCAGTAAGACCTTGTTCTACTGATCTTACAAGTTGTCCTTTTTCTTTCTGCCCCATCATTTGAGTCTGTCCTCTTACTTCAAAAAGTACTGTTCCGCTGCCATTTAATGCATAGCTACCCAGTGCTGTTCCTGGAAGGTCAAGTCCTTGGGAATAAAGTGAGATATTCGTTAATTTAGAGTCACCGTAAGACTGCAGTTCATTGTAAGCAGCTACATTTAATTGTCTTGAATAATCGTACCTATAGTTTTCCGCATATTCGGCGTATTTAGCACCTTCCGAAGTATTTGGATCCGGAACAAACTGTGCTGATAAGGAAAGCGTTACTTCATCATCTGTACCATCTACGTAGTACATACCTTGATGATGTAGATCGATGAAGACATCTACATTTCCGTACTCATCTTTTAATGATTTATATACATCTCGAGCAGTCTGTGATTCTGGTGTAATGAACCAACCTGGTGTATTTGAAGCACCAGGAAAGTCTTGTGCTTCAGGCACATAATTTAGATTCGGATTGAAGTCGCGGTTTACGTCAAAACCAGGATTTTCCCCATAGTTATAACTTTGGCTGATGCCTCGGTCCAAATAATTCCATGATGGTTTAGCATCAGTGAGTTGTGGGAAATCGTCTAGTACTTCATCCCATGTCATGCTGTTTCTCCGTTTATCAGCCTCAGATGCATCTGGATTCATCATTGGCATAAAAACAAGTGTCAATTCCTTACGTATTTCTTGTGCTTGTTTGGAGTTAGTTGAAAGATTTTTCAATATATTCAGGAGTGCTACCGTACCTGTTTTTTCGTTCCCATGAATTTCACTTTGTATAAGAATAACTTTATCCCCAGTGCCAACCGTTGCTGTGAAAATATCCAAGCCATTATGTGACTGACCAGCCACTTCCACTTGAACAATTCCTTTGCTACTTGCTTCAATTTGGCTAAGAGTTTTTTGTAATTCACTGTGGCTGATAAATCCTGAAATGGAATTGTCGTGATGATGTGTTTCTAGTTTACTAACCGCCTCAGACGCATATACGGGTAAAGTCAAGAACGTACATAAACCTAAAATACCAATTGTACTAGCCCACTTATTCTTCACAATATCCACTCCTTTTAAATTGAAATAATCCTCATTAATCTTAGTACTTAATTCACCCCTCCTTATTTCTATTTTTTGTCATTGATTCGCAGACATCATAGCAAAGAAAATTTGAAGAGTAAATGTTTTTTGAATATTCAGTTCTTTCGTAATATGTATTTATAATCCAATTGATAAAGTATATACCAAAAGACATCTCAAACGATAAACATTTCGTCCTGCTAAATAGTTTTCTTCGTAGGTCGAAGTATTTAGTCATTAGAACTACATAAAAAATAGAAAACAGCGCTTTTCACACTCTTTGCAACATCTTGATTCTGAACGATGCTTGAAAATTCACAAAAAAGTACCAATGGTTTTCTAGCTGTTGGTTCTTATAATTGTAAATAATAAATGTTACATAGAAGATCAGTTCGGCATCATTTTCTAAGTATACAGTCACGGTTATGAAGTAACATATGCCAAGGGAGCTCACTAAAACAGCGTCTACTTTATCGTCCGTAAAGACACCTCCAGACCCATAAATTTATTGGGTGGAGGTGTCTTTTTGATTATTCAATTGTTGTTATATTATTTCGAATCCTGCCCTTCTAACTTACAAGTTCTTCCCCATTGAAATAGAAAATGTTTGATATCCTAGCTTTTTATAGAGCCTGTGAGCACCATTTCCGAAAACACTTAAACCTAGGGATGTTATTCCTGAGCTCTTCACCATCACTTCTAAATCTTTAAGTACCGAACTGGCATAGCCCATCTTTCTAAAACCTTCATTAATATAGATATGATAAATATAAGCTCTATCAATTTCCGACTGTATACTATACCAAATCATTCCTACTTTTTCTTGTTTCTCTGGACAATGAATAGTGAATAAGAATTGATCATCTGAATTTTGTTTATTCGAAAGTAACTCATTCATCAAGCCTTTAGATTCTTCTGTTGCTTTATCTAAGGGAATAATAAAATTCTCAGACAAATCTTGAGCATAATCTAGCATAAGAAACTCCATATATTCATCAAATTCCTCTTCATTCACTTTTTCTAATTTTAGCTTCAATCTAAACACTCCTTAAAAAACACACTAGTAAGCGGACGAAGTATTATTTCCGACCGCTCCTGATAACTTGTAAGCCCAAGGACGTTCAGAAAAAATCAATGATATAACAACATAAAATGCCTCCCGTTAATGTAATTTAGTTAATTATTGAACTAGGCGAGAATTCCAGTAAACTTTCCGTCTTGAAAATCATTAATAAACTGCTCCATTAGTGTTTGATCTTCTTCATCTGTTGGAACTAAATCTAAAATTTCTTGCTGTTCATATACTGTTCCGCCTTTAATGACCCGATTGATGGATAATGTGTTTTCAATATCCTTTATGGGATTCTCATTTAATATTAGCAAGTCAGCTATAAAATCCTCTTTAATTTCCCCAACATTCTCAAGGCCTAATGAAGTGGCTGCATGTGTAGTTGCACATTGAAGTGCATCTAATTCACTTAATCCACATTCAACTAGAAGTTGTAATTCTCGATGAAGAGCAAGTCCTGGCAATGTCCAAACTCTTGCTGGCGTATCTGTACCCGCCACAATTTTCCCACCAAGTACGTGATAGACTTTTACTATCTGTTTGATAATATGTATGGGCTTTCCTTGTTTATTGAATGCTTCTTTGTAAGGCTCCATTCTTGTCCAATGTTCAACAAGATTTTGTGGATTTAGTAATGACATTGGCATTTCTCGAGTTGGTTTCCACACATTTGGAGTTCGATTTAACTGATCGTAAGGTGTTAATGTCGGACAAATAATAACTCCATGATCGATTAGTTCCTGACAAATCGGCTCTATTTTACTCACATAATCTTTTTCCCAATCGATTTCATTCCATATTGCATCCTCAGCTTGCATGGACCACTTCGGAAACAATATTTGAAGAATGCCTGATGCGTGTTCATTCCATTTAATTCCCATCCTAGCAGCATCTACTGCATTTACATTCGTGGAATAAATCAAATCACAACTAACTTCCAAGTTATGTATCTTTGTTTCATCTACAATGGCTTTCATATTCTCCTCAGATAACCAACCGTACACTTTGATTAAATCTGCACCTGCAGTTACTTGTCTCCTTACCTCATTCTTTGCTTCTTCAACCGTGGAGACATTAAGATTCCAAGGACTCGTATCACCCCATAATCCTGGTGGCCCGTCTATAAGTCGGTCCGCTGAAATAACTCGAGGGGTTGCCGCATCATAAGGCGCATAACGCAACGTCTCTAACTCCGTTACATTCCCAGCCGTATTTCGAACTGTTGTTACTCCTGAAGCAGTAAATAAATGTGCAAATTTATGCTTAATATGTACATGCATATCAATTAAACCTGGAATGATAAACTTTCCCGTTACGTCTATTTTTTCCGATGTATCCGGATGCACATCTTGGTCTTGGTTTATAGAAATTATTTTCCCATGATCAATCACTATGTTAGCTTGTTTAAATTGCCCACTTTCAATATCTAATACAAAACCATTTTTCAAGTGATACATAGAGTTCTCCTTCTTGACGCTTATTAACTTTAAACTCTTAAAATGTATGTATTTATTTACCCCTGTCATTACGATTTTTATAATCTTCCATTAAGTATTTACCGATTTTCTGTAATGCCGATTCGAGTTCATGCCATTCTACATTGGGATCCTTAGTTTCAAGTAAGCCAATCACAATAATTTCCCGGTCCCCTAGCTCAGCATATCCAACATCATTGCAGACCCCTTCAAGACCACCTGTCATGTGAATCCAATTGTATTCTTTTGTAAATCTAAAACCATCCAAATCATTTTGGAGCTCTAGTCCTTCAATTATCAGCTCCTTTGAATAATCACTTATAATTTTTCCCTTCAATAGACCAAACAGAATGTCAAAAACTCCTTTGGCAGTTCCGCAATTCCTTACTTTGTCCTGATTATTTTCATGAACATGTAAGTCAATATCCAATTTGTTGAGCTCCTGGTTTATTTCTTTATCTGAAATGGTTTCTATTATTTTTTTATATGATGTACCACAATGTTTGCTTATTGTATCTATAATTACTTCTCGCTCGATGTTCGTATTCTTTAATAATCCTATGATGGCTGTAAGTAACTTCGATATACTTGCTAATGGAAACCAGTCATTTCCATTAATTACTAAGTGTTCATCCGACATCGTGTCATATAAATAGAATCCTAATTTACTAGTTGATGGGACTAATTCTCTTATCTCATTTTCAGTATTCATGTGCTGCTCCTTTAAAAGTTCCTTTACCAACTGCAGAGGTTTCTTCTTGGTTATTTAAATTAGTGAGACTTCCAAAATGGCGTAAGCCCTAGGTTAAATCCGACTTTAAATTCTTATCTCCCCCTACTTCGCCAGTCACATCAACATCTCCTTCAAAATGCTTAATTTTCATATAATTGTAATAATTACCTTATAAGGAAATGTTAGTACCGACAAAAGCAACCGAAAATTTAATTTCGGTTGCTTGGATTTCCCAAAATTATTAACGACTTTGGTGATAAGTATATTGCATCAAAATGAACATTCCATTAAATACTTCATTAGTTGTCTAGTCTCTTACTCCGTTATTGTAAATACAAGTATCGGTTAGATTTTTACCGTCTGCTCATCTATAATTCTGGCCGTCTAGACCACAATAAACTATCGAATTTTTCTCTTTATAGTGTTTCCACATCATTTTCTAAATAACTCAGTTGCCATTTATTTTATAAATGATCAGTAATTTAAATTTCAAAATATATAAACTCTTAACTGATATGTTTCAATCACATTCACGACATCCTGAGCAGCTTCCAATATACAGTGAAGTAACCTACCATAACAATCAATGAAAATACAGTTGCCCATAGTGCATTTTCTCTTATGCTTTTTCTTCTTATCGCAGAAAACAGAAAAACCAATAGGTTAGGAGACGCCCCAACGCTAGAAAAGAACAGTATAAATTTAATCATTTCACTTTTAGAGGGATGGCCAGTTCCTCCACCAATCCCCATGACGGCGATGAATAACATCGTAACGTGGAAGAAAATTAAAAGGATATTAATTAGCAAATACTTCTTAAACGTTTTCAAAAGACCCCTCCTTTTTCATTTCACTATGTTAATAATTAGAGGGAAATATAACCTTTAACTATGTAAACTCTTAATACATGGCTGTCCTGATTGTTTCAAAAACTATCACGACAACCTGAGCAGCTCCCAAAATACTGTGAAATAAGCTACCATTACAATCAATGAAAACACTAATGCCCATAGCGCATTTTCTACAATATTCTTTTTTTTAAATAAGGAATATAGAAAGATAAAAAGGTTAGGAGAAGCTCCAGTAACAGACATCATAAGAATCGCTTGAAAAACAACCATTTGAGGCGGATTAGGACTCCCACTGCCAAAACCCATGGCTGCTGTGAAGTACATTAAAATATGAAAGCCAATTAAAAGGATATTACTTAGCAAATACTTTTTAAACGTTTCCAAAAATCCCCCTCCTTTTTTATTTCACTTTGTTCTAGTATTGATAAAAAAGATTTCTAGTTAAAGTTAAATGATGTCTTTTTCTCTATTTAGTCTTTCCACTTCGTTTTCCAAATAATTTAGACGTCTATTGATTCTATAAATAATCGGCAAATAGGCAATTACAACAAAAATTAACCATCCCATATTCTAAGCTCCCTTTTGATATCGATAAGATAATTAAACTTTATCTCCCTTATTAATAAATAGTTCTAGCACTTTTGTGTATATTTCTGGTTGATCAGAATGAACTAAGTGGCCTGCAAAGGGAATGATTGATACGTGCACTTTCTCTTTCATTAACGGGTACACGATAGCGCCTTTTGTTTCTTCTTTATTTCCTTCACCAACCATATATAGAACAGGGCAAGCAATTCCATCCAAATCTTTTGTCTCTTCAAATGGATACCATTCTTCATTTCGCCCCATATAGAGAAACTGCTTCCAATCAGACCTATGTATACGATCAAAGTATTTTACCGATTCTTCATGATGTAATAATTGAGTCTGACCTTCTACGTTTTCATTGTGCAATTCCAGCCAGTTGTTTGGTTTCTCCGGTAAAATACCAGAACATAGACTTTTTGCGTTTTGCGGGAACATTTCAGCAAAGTATAAGCCAACTAATGCACCCAATGAGCACCCAACAATATGTGCTGATTCCACTCCTAAATAATCGAGAGTTTCAAATAAATCTTTTGCAGAGTCCTCAAAGAAATTCGAAATATCATCTTCAATTGATTTACCATGTCCTCTTAAATCCGGAAGAATGACTTTAAAATTATTTTTAAAATATTCTCTCTGATATGTAAAATCAAGTAAACCAGTTTGTAATCCCGTATGAAGGAATACAATTGGTTCCCCATCCCCAAAAACTTCAGTATGTAATAACAAAGTCATCCCACTTTTCTAAATTTATCCACTTATCCATTTCATTTTTCATCTTATGAAAGCCTATATAAATGAAACTGTTTAATTATTACATTCGCTATAAATATCGATATCCCTTTAAATCCCAATTCAATTGATTTAATCTACCTCCAGTGTTTTTCGGGGAATTCCTACGTCAATGGCTATTTTTCCTACGTGAACCTCTTTTTTTCCTACGTCACTACGCTTTTTTCCTACGTGACCCTCGATTTTTACAACTGAGCCACCGCACAGTGTCAAAACTTGACCTGAATAGATGTTAATGACCTATGTTCTTTTGGGTATACATCCATATAAACCAAAAAGTACTTCGGAGGGTCATACATATGTCGATTTATCATTATAATTTTGAAACCAACTGGAAGTTTGAAGCAGACATCGAACAAATTTGGGACCTTATTAATGAATTTAACTACGGAGAATGGTGGAAGGGGTTGGACTCAAAAAGGATTAAGAAAGAGTCAACCAAACTCGCGGTTGGGGATCGATTTATGTTGTTTTTCAATACCAAGTTACCTTATAAGTTGGCGTTCGAATCCGAAGTAGTGAAACTGGTAAGCCCCACCTACCTTGAAATTAAGGCATTTGGAGAGTTAGAAGGACAAGGTATTTGGACATTGTCACAAGAAGGCTCAATCACTCACGTACAATACATTTGGAAAGTTAATACCAATAAACAATGGATGAATAAGTTGGCTCCTCTATTACGGCCTGCTTTCGTATGGAACCACAATCAGGTTATGAATGAAGGTGCAAAAGGGATATCAGATTCATTGGGGGTTAAGTTAATTTCACTGTAAAAAGTAGGTGTATGGTGAAGGGTGATTTCAAAGGATTACATTCCAAAAAAGGACGCTACCTTTTTATAAATTAACGAGTAGCGTCACTTTTTGTTTAGTCATTTTTACGATGTAAGTATATTTTGTTTTCTTGGGAGTTGAACAAAAAACTAGATTCGCTAATAAAATCAATCCACTATGAATAACTGAGCCCGGGTTGTATCGCTCATACAGCTTAGGATGAGATAACACCTCGATTAGGAAGAATTCTACTAGGTTTAAAAAAAGAGACTGCCATTTAAAAAGCAGCCGTTTCTCCAACTAAAACACAGTAAATTGGAAAAAATTATTCTTTTTTTCTAGCAATATACATGATATGTTCTGCTAAACTCAGCATATCTTTACGTTCACAAACTTGCTCTGCCAAGTCCAACCATGCTGATACCACTTCGGGTGATCGATTAAGGAGTTCTGCTTCACGTAGATATAAAAAACTTTCACAATTAATTAAATTAAGTTTTTTAAGATTAAATTGTTCAAAAAATGGAAGAACATCATTAGGACGAATAAAGAAATTATCTGTAAACCCTTCTCCCACAAAATTCACATCATCTAGCATTACATTTAGTTGTGATTTCCGTTCATCAGCTAGAATTAAATCCGGATTTCGTATTAAATAATCCCAAACGAATGAGTAGGATGAAACGAATGCCACAAAAATAATTCCGTTTGGTTTTAATTTTTTTAAACATTCATTTATCGTTTTCACCCGATCATTTTCATCTTTCAAATGATACATCGGCCCCATACAAAGAACATGATCGTATTGCCCATCCTCAATACTTGATAAATCACGACTATCTACACACATACCACTTAGAGGGAGTCCAAGCTCTTCTGCTTTATTCAACCCAAAATCCACATTTTTTTGTGAAAGATCCGCCAATGTTACTTCGCAGCCAAGTTCCGCCAAATAGAGCGAGTACTTTCCAGGACCACCACCTAGATCCAAGACTTTGTCATTCGGTTTTATATAACGATTTAAGTAACGTTTAGTAAGTTCATACTCGACCTTGTGTCGATCGAGTCGTTCCCATTCATCGTTAACTGTTTCATCATAAAATTTTCTGACCGTTTCCAAGCTATCCATACCAATTTCCTCCTTTATTATTGAATAACTAGACTATTGAGTAACTTTTCGGAGTTACTGCATAAATACAAGTATCGGTCAGGTTTTTTCCATCGGCTGACAGATTGTCATTAATGAGAATACCTTCTAACTTGTATCCTAACTTTTCAGGTATTGCACGACTTGGAAAGTTAATAGATTCTCACCTGATTTCTATCCGATTAAGATTGATTTGATTCATCCCAAAATCAGTTAATACTTGCACGGCCTCAGTTATATATCCATTGCCACTACTCTTTGTGTTTCCCCAATAGCCAATTTCACATTTCCGAATACCCCAATCAATATTTTGAAGGCTCACAGTTCCAACGAATTCTTGGGTTTCTTTAAGAAAGATTAGAAACCGGAAATTTTCCCTTTGCAAAAATTTCATGTGGGCTTCCCGTAGATTACTTTCAGTTTCTTCAAGTGTAGGAATTGCTTGTGCAAATGGGAGCCAAGCCTTTAGTTCATTTATAGAAGCTTTGATTGCATCGTTCACTACGCTACCTTCTCCAGAATATGCTGGGGCTCTTAGTACTAACCTTTCTGTATCTAAAGAAGATGGCACCTCTAATAGTGTTGAATTCATATAATTTCTCTCCTTTATACTTCTCTCTAAAGAAATTCAAAAATAGACAATAAAAAAACTCTCACCCCTAAGAATTTAATCTTAAGGACGAAAGTTGTAATTTCGTGGTACCACCTTAGTTTGTTAACATATCACTACATCAACCTCTTTGGGTACAGCCATACCCTATCCGTATATCGGCAGATTCCGTCTTACTATCCCTAATAGAAAAATTAGCTTGGTAAGAAGCTCCGAGACTTTATTCATTAAGTTGATTATTACTCCTTTTCACCATGCAGGAAGCTCTCTGAAAATAATCTATTTCTTAACTACTCTTCTCTTCAACGCATCAACAATATTTAATTTAGTTGAGTTTAACAATTTTTCATACAATTGTAAATAATATATTATTTACAATTCACCACTTAGCCGTTTAAAAAGGATTGAATTAATTGAATTTAAAGATGCTTATAAAATAATCGTCTTCTGGAAAATCGCCTTGATACTTAAAATCAGTATTCAAATAAAATTCTTTTAACTTGTCATTTCCAGCCCAACAATCTAAATAAATCGTCTTATTTACTTCGATTGCAAAAGAACATGCAAAGTCCATTATTACTAAACCCAAATTATCACCCTGGTATTCGGGGAGGATGGCAATTTGAGACAAATATATACTCTTAGAATTAATTGTTAATTCGCTTAAAGAATCTATGTCTTTTATACAAAATGTACCAACTACTTCTTTGCCCATTAGCAAAACATATGTATGGTTATTTTTAATTTCGCTTACAATTTTATCTTCATGCCAAGGATAATCCCATTGGTTAATACCTTTTTTTTGCAAATCTATCGTAACCTTATTTAATACACTCAACACTTGTTGCGGATCGTTTAAAGTGGCTAGTCTTATTTCCATCTTATTTCCACTTCCATTTCCTTACTTTTTAAAAGAGAACAGAAAACATTAATAAGAGATTAAAAATCTCGTTATTATCAACAATTTTTGTATCCAGGTATTGTTGTGGTCAAGGTGACTATCAACTTTTACGCGATATTCACCTATATATTCATATCCATCGTTTAGCCGCTGAATCTCTTTAATCCCTTGTTCCTAACACATCTGTACTTGGAGGTTCATAACCGAGGTGACGCGCCATGGCTACTATTTGACCCTTGTGATGGAATTCGTGAGTGATAGTATGCATAAGTAATTTACCAGGCGTAATTGATAGTAGTTCTCCATCTACTCTCCAAGGAATCTTTCTTTGAATTGACTCATCCATGTGATTCGAGAATACTTCAAATACCTCTTTCACATACAAATCTACTTGATCAAAACGAACTTTTATTTCATCCAAACCCATCTCAGCCATATCTTCCTTTGTAGTAATTGGCTTCTTGGTTTTCAATAGAACATATGAGCCTAGCCAAGCATGATAGCAGTCTGATATATGTACCAGTGAATCTCTCATACTTGGAAATCCGAATCCATCCACTTGGCGAATAAAATCATTTGGATCTAGATCATGACAAAAATCAAGAATTAGTTCTCTAGTCTGTTTAACCCATTCATATTCAGTTTGATTCACTCCATACACCCCTTTATGTACTTTTCTATACACCCCAGAATTATTCTTAATAAAATGATGTGTCATTAGTAGATTCAACAAAGTATATTTATTGTCCTGTTAGTAAACTTCGATTTATCATTACTTCTTCTTACTTTTATCCACTCTGTGATACTCAGAAATTTGAATGACTCGAACATTTTGTGTATCCAGTTCATGATAAATTCCTCTGCTGTCCGTAAACGAAATGTGTTGGTCCCGCTCACTTTGAATCAACTCTTCTGCTTTTTCTTGGGTCTCCATATGGATAAACCTTCTGATGTAATGCTCTTCATCAAAGAAATATGTAACTTTGAATTCTTTCATCATGAACCCCTCACCAATTGGACATTATTGAGATCAATAATCGAATGCATCTTTCACTTCGTCAATAAAACAATACTTCCCTGCAGCACGTTTGTTTTAACCCATTTAAATAAATTATCTGACTTTTCCTCTTGGATAACCCTTCACCATATGTTAAAATATGTAAATACGGAAATAATAACTATTACTTCATAGTTATCATAAAAACGGTCATTAAAATATACTATATTAAAAAGCGGGGTTTTCATTTGAAGTATTTAACAACTATTATGGTCCTTTCATTATTACTACTCACTGGTTGTACAAAGGAATCAAAAGGCGATGCAGTTGTTAAACATGTAGAGCTGACAAAGTTTGAAGAAGGTCTTGTTGATCTAACGAGTGATCGTTCCTTTATTTTTGATATGGAAATAAATAATGATGAAATCACGGAAATCATTGGGACAATTGATTATTATGAAAATGGGAAACTTCTGCGTCAGGTTTGCAAAATGGGTTCAGGAATCGAAAAAGAAAATATTGATGATACGATAAGAGTTGCCTTCATTCAACAACCTGTAAATGAAAATGAGGAAAAATGGTTAATATCGACCATGACAGACGATGGTCAAACATCTGGTTCTTTTAAGAATAATATCGATGGAAAAGAAAGAATGAAATTCGGTTCAACCTCTGAAGGTGTAAATGAAGGCCCCTTGATTATTGGAGAAAGTAAAGTAATTGGGGCAATTTCATACTTTGGTATTGGAAGCTCTACTTATAATATAAAAACAAAAGAAGATTTGCAAAGGGCTACTGATTATGAGCAAGCGTATCTCATTTCTGTCGAATTACGCTAAGCTCTAGGAAACCAAACCTATAGATTGAAAAAATGAGCGATGACTAAGTCACCGCTCATTTCCCATTTCTGCTATTTGATTATTTAAATATCATTCAAAACTTCCAAAGTTTCTAAAACATGTTCAAGAAAATCTTCAATGTCATCCATATGCTTCTCATTAATTTTATGAGTAAATGCCACTTCAATGGTGTTTAAGTATCTCGACTCTTCTTGTCCGTATAAGAAGCTCAGTGTTTGAGTTAGCTGGACGTCAGATTCCCAAATCTCTGTTAGGGCTTGTTCAATCTTCTTACACTGACCAGTTACATCTTCAACACGTTTGTTAAAGCGTAATACCAGGGTACAACCAGGATTTTTACCAGGTGTCTCCAATATCTCCGCTGATAGATCTTCTAAAGAAGCTTCTAATACAATTTCCGCTGTCACGTCTTGTTGATCGACAAGTGTAAATTCAATGGCAAAATCTCTCGCCATAACGGAAAGGTCCATTCGATCTACCCGGTTCGTAATATTAATTTTGGGGATTACATTGTGTAGGTCATACACATGATTTTCAAAAGATACTTTTAAATTCTCAAAAATGGTTGGATCATACATATAGATTCCTCCAATTTATATCCCTTGAGCTTTTCACTATACTTCCCACTACTTACAGGAAGTATATCATTGAAGGTTGATTGATATGCATAACTATTCCTTTTTTAAGGTATCGATAAAATGTTTCAATACCCGAGCCGTTAATCCCCAGATTGTATACTGCTCATAATCATAAAACCATTCCTCTATGTCCCGTGGTCTCCATTGGTACTGATTGCCGTTCGCAATTTTATCGTAAGGGAAATCGGTCAACGGCTTGGGTTGCATAGGGACCAAGTGTTTATAAGGTTGATGATCCAATAGCCATTTGACTGGTATTGTGAATATCTTTTCTACCTCTACTTTGTTGAGTTGATGTGTCAGATGGTCATCGATAATCCCGACAAATGGATAAACAACAAATGACGACGTTGGTATAAACGCGCTCATCTGTCCCAAAATGCGGATGCTTGATGGAGCAACACCTAACTCTTCATGAGTTTCACGAATCGCTGCGTCTACTGGAGACGCGTCTGTTGGATCAATTCTTCCGCCTGGAAAACTAATATCCCCTGGCTGTTTCCTCATTGTAAGTGAACGAACTTCAAAAAGGACATGCCACTCTTCATTTACTTGAACAAGCGGAATCAAAACCGCCGAACGCATCGCAGTTTCCTCTCCTATAAAAAGAGGTTGATTTTGAGTTAACCCATTCTTAATTTTTTCCAAGTCCATAAGTTAACACCCCATTTTCTAGTTTCATATACTCCTATGGTAGCATGAAAAAAATTCGAATGATAAAAGAAGATGCTAATTCAAATTTAAGTTAGTCGCACAACTAAATGTCCAGAAATTTTCATTACAGCCCAGTTGAACAAAACAGGACAATTCTCCATCCATCTGGATCTTCGATCGTAATTCCGGCATCTTCCCAATAAGGATTTTCCGCTTTAACTTCTGGATACCCCATCTCCTCCAACCTGCTTCCTACCTTATTCATTACATCCCAACTCGGTAAATAAAAAACGAGCAAATTGTCTTTGGTTGGAGCGGGGCAAGGTGAACCTACTTCATGCGCAGTAAATTCTAGATGAAAATTCGTGTCAGGAAGCCCATACATCACACCATCATATCCATTATGTTGCCAGAAATCACCGACTCTTTGCAGTCCCAATCCTGTTTCATAAAACTCAATAATCTTGTCTAATTGATCTGTCGGTCTTGCGATTCTCATCTGAACCACAGGCATTTCCCTAGACCATGACTTTTTCAACTTAACGGTAAAGGGTAAACTGGAATGCTTCAAAACTTGATAAGTATCTCCCTCTACTTCAACCACAATTGGATGAATCGTAGCTGGTCTATCTGTCGGGTACCACTTACGACCTTCTTTCACCAAAATAAAAGTTCCAAGCTCATCCCCATAAAAGCGAAACGTATCAGATTCTGCTTGATTCACATTGTTGATCGGTGTTAGGAACTCACTCATGTCTTCAACACTTGCAGAAGGAATTCCGATTTCACAAACATCAACCCACCCCGAAGCAGCTTCATCATCAGGAATCTTCCGCTCTAAAATCTCGACAATATTGCCGTCTGGATCTTTAAAATACACTTGTTTTCCTTTCCAATACCGACTCAAGTTCCCTTCGGAATCAGGTAAAAAATTCACGTTCCCATCTTTCATTTTCCTGAACATATACTCATAGAAAGAAAGAGTAGTTCTTAAAGCAAAATGATATAAGTGAACTTCATCAGTGCTGGATTGCTGAAACGTAATATGTGTATTCCCAGCTCTAACCGTAAAAAAGCTTTCCTTTGATCTTAATATTGGCATCTCCAAAATTTCAGTATAGAACTTTTTCATTTTTTCAATATTGCCTGTCTCCAATACGAGTCTCAGAATTTTCATTTTCAACACCTCAAGTCAATTGTACAAAACCTCATGACCAAACCCTATGTACTATCGGATGAACGAATTCTACGCCTTTAGGATGAACGAAATAAAGTAGCTCCTTTTCAAGCAATCATTATAAAAGATGTTTACCTGAAAAACTAATGTCACCCTTGGATTGAGTATTTGTCACCTTTCATTCTCTCAAAGTGGTTGCTATACTATATTCATCTATTTATTTCGAGTCTAGAAGGATTGAGGGTGTAATAATGACAAAAGCAAAAACAGCTTCATCTTCACTGGCCTCCAATCCAGTCTATCCAATCATATTTGCGATAAGTGGAGTCCATCTACTAAATGATTCTCTTCAATCCGTTATACCGGCGATGTTTCCTGTCCTTGAAAAAGATCTTGGACTTACGTTTACACAGTTAGGACTCATCGCCTTCGCCTTGAATATGGTCGCTTCCGTGCTACAACCGGTTGTTGGTTATTTTAGTGACTTAAAACCAAGGCCCTATTCACTTCCATTTGGAATGACACTTTCATTTTTCGGAATGGCAGGCCTAGCGTTTGCCCCGGAGTATTGGATGATTCTTGTATCCGTCATTTTCATAGGACTTGGTTCTGCCATTTTCCATCCAGAAGGCTCTCGTGTGTCTTTTATGGCAGCAGGACCTAAAAGAGGTCTGTCACAATCCATTTATCAAGTTGGTGGAAATACTGGACAAGCTTTAGCACCACTTATCAGTGCATTTATCTTAGTTCCACTTGGTCAAAAAGGAGCAGCTCTATTTTTATTAGTCGCGGCGCTCGGTGTTTATATATTAATGAAGATCTCAGCTTGGTATAAAGAACAATTAGAACAAGAAAAATTACTAAATCGTAAAAGAGTATTATTGTCTTCAATGGCCAATTTAACGAATAAGCAAATAGGTATTGCTCTTGGTCTTTTACTGATGATTATTTTCTCCAGGTCCATTTACGTAACGAATATAACCAGCTTTTATGTTTTTCATTTAATAGAAGCTTATGATTTAACGATTCAAAAAGGTCAGCTCATCATCTTTCTATTTCTAGCAGTCGGAGCGGTAGGGACATTTTTTGGAGGACCATTGGCAGATAAAATGGGGCGGAAAAACGTCATCGTACTATCGCTTTTAGTCCCGATACCATTAGCCCTTCTCTTGCCGTATGTGCCACTAGCTGCAGTTATTGTCTTGCTAATACTTATCGGATTTTTCATCATGCTAAGTTTTTCAGTAACAGTAGTTTATGCACAAGAACTGGTTCCGAGTAAAATCGGGACAATGGCGGGGCTAACAGTTGGGTTATCTTTTGGTATGGGGGCAATTGGTGCAGTCGCAATCGGTATTTTAATGGACCACATTGGTATCTATCAGACGATGATCATCATTTCATTTTTACCTATTCTTGGACTTGTAGGACTTGCACTACCCCGAGATTTGAAAATCACTTCAGAGACGCTACCTTCTAAATGATTTGAGGTATGTAGTGCAATAGAGACTATTCAACTTCATTTATACACAAGACACCACCAATCAACAGTCGATTGGTGGTGTCTTGTGGTTTATGCAATTGTAGTATAGTTAACTTATCTTATAACCATATGATCAGGAGTTGAAATTCTTTGCTTGGAATGAAAACCGTGAAAACATTTAATAAAAGTTACAATTTAGTCATGTCCAGTGATGCTAAATTTGTATGCCGTACGATAGGCTCGAAAACATTTCTTTATGAAAACCAAAACTGGGATCATCAAGTTTTATTAACGAAACCAACAAATCCTGGTGATGTAAAATTCTCTCCGGATAATTCGTTTGTAATCATTCAAAATACGAGTGGGAATATTTATATATACGAGACAGAAAATTTCAGCCCCATAAAAAGAATTGTTTCAAATAAATCCTATAAAATGATTGAACATGGTGGATGCGCATTTGTAGGAAATAAAAAAATTGTGCTATGTATTGCGATAGTCCAATCACGTGAGCAAATCCTGGCATTTGATTTGGAAACCACCAACTGGTATCCGATTACGGACTTTAATGAACATTACCATATTAGTTATTCGAGCTATTCAGAAAAAGAGAATGCTCATTTATTTCAAATTTCTCAAATCAACAAATTCACCGATGACTGGGATTATCAAATTTTGAAAGTGTACGAGGATGATCTTTCCATGGAAACCTTAAATCTACCTCCAGGTGTGTTTTGGGATGAACTAGTTTTTAATCATCATTTAAATACTTATATCTCATTGTACAAAAATGAAATTCATTTACTGAGCCCAGACCTTAAAAATATAATAAAAAAAGAAAACCTAAGAATTCCAAATAATGGGGTTTCAATTGTATTCAATATGTCCCTTTCGAAAAACGGGAAATTCATTGCTATCGCATATAGTACATGTGTCGTTATATTGGATAGCGAACATTTGGGAATTATAAGAATAGAACGTATTCCATATACTTGTTTCGTTCAATTTGGCAATGACGATGAATTTTTGCTCGTCGGTACTTGGGATAGTGGATACATTCTTGAAAATAATTTAACGGAGTCATAGCCATAAAATCACATATAAGCCGAATCTAAAAATTCATGTATTTAAAGTAGACACCACCAATCAAAGAGATTGGTGGTGTCTTTTAGTTTATGCAATTAGTGAATTACTAGGGGTTTTTTCATATATGGGATCCGAGTATTATCTATCAATATAAACAGTCTCAGTCGTTTTAATTTCATTCTTCCATTTAGTTGTTATTCACTTTTTTCCATCACCGCAAAGTAATTGTCTTCACTATCCGCAAAGTTAAATACTCTTCCAGATGGCATGTTTACAATTTCTCCGATAGTAATATTTTTATTGGAGAAGTCTGTATATAATGTATCGAGATTTTCAGTAAAAAACATTAATGACGGTGTTCCTAGATTTATGCCTGATTCCATTTTCGCAATGAATTCCTTGTTGTGAAGAATAATGCTTGTTTCAGCCTCTTTTGTTGGAGCGATTTGAATCCATCTCATTCCATGACCATTATCTTCTTCAGAAATTACACTAAACCCCATTTTTTCCGTCCAAAAATCCACTGCTTCATCTTGGTTTTTTACATACAACATAATTTGACCGACTTTACTAATCATAAAATTCACTCTCTTCTTGTTTATTGTACTTGTCTCATTTTTTAATTATGTAACAAAATGTAGTTTGTTTCTGTCAGTACGAAATGTTAGAGACAATGAAAATTAGCAAAAGAACTGTGGCATGACATTGGCAACGGTTTCATAGATAGGGGATGCTACAAAAGGCAGTCCCATTTTTAATTTGATCTATTTCTGTCTGGTAATGTGCGAGTTAAGATAATCTTTCATTCCCTCTACATCGCTTATTTCTCTTTTCGGTATTACATAAGCACTGACCGAGCTGTTATAAAGATAGAAATTGTAGCTGTCCTCTTCGAAATTTATAAAACCAGACCACCTTACTCTTGAATCCGAATTTGAAGTAGTATCTTCAATTCCTTCTTCTGTCATAATCAAGTGATGTTCACCTAATAATCCATCGCTCGTACCTTCTCTTAACATTTTCTTAGTATTACGGATAATATAATTATAGAAATACTTTGGATAGAATATAATCCACAGAATACTTATTGTTAGAAAAATGATAAGCATCACTGGGAGAGACGCACTCATAACTGTTGTAAATATATAAGCTGCAATGATAAAGAATATAGGTGGTAAAAACCTTTGTATATTCAATGCTTTAATGGCAGTTTTAGAATTTTTAATATGAAACAAATTAAATTTCAGATAATCCTCTTCTGTTAGCTTGTAATTTATCTCCATTGATAATCTCCTCTAAGTTGTTTTCAAACATCACACGTTAATAATTAAGACGGTTGCATAATCCTATATCAGATGGGACAGAAGTTCACCTCTATTGTTCTCGAAGTAAATAGTGTCACTAGGTTCATTAAAAACATACTGCCCTGTAAAAAGCAGCCGGGTCTATAACTAAGCACCAGTTAGTCTTTCAAGAAATCCCCTTATTTCGCTTCAACAACAAAACTTGTATAAGACTTTTCATCAATAGTTACATCAATTTTCCAAAGACCCGTCTTATCAAGACCGAATTTCGCTCCACTTTGATTGTTTTCTATATTCCATTCATAAAGTTCAACAGCATCTTCTGTGTCTTTATGAGTTGCGATCATTTTATACTTTTTACCGTTGAAATCTTTAGCACTGTCCAAGAAATAAACATTATACAATCTCCCTTGATTTACTACTGGAAACTCTGATTCATCGCTCTCTCCATTCGTTTTCGTAATACCAAACTTTCCTTCCGTTCCATGCAAAGTGAGATTATCAACATTAAATGTAGGACTTAGCGTCCACTCTTTATCTTCTGTACATCCTGACAGTAACAAGACTAAAACAACTAAAAGAAAACTCCATCTCTTCAAATGAATATTCGAAATGTTAACGCCTCCTTTGTTTCATCTAATTATTAATAATTCTTTGTCACCTAGAAAAAGCCTTCTTTAATAAAAGGGTCTTATTAAGGATGATCCCATCGTCGAACGAACTTATTTAATCTATGCACGACCAGTTGACGGAACCACCAGATTGGGAAGTATTCAACTAGTCTCAAACTAAATAAATCTTACCATTTTGTTTAATGAATAATTAACACATCATTTTCAATATAGCTATCGTAAAGATTGTTAATATAGGATTCGATTTCTTTTCCCCATTCTTCTCCTTCTTCAATGGAAGTTGGATCACCGAATTTTGATTTTATATAGGTTTGAAAATATTCATTTCTCTTTAGATAAGTCAAAGTCCACATATCGAAATATTCATCATTTGTCATTCCCAGTGCTTTTGCTTCTTTAGCATTGAAATTTTCCATTTCAACTGATTCAGCATTAGGATATACCATATTTTTCAATTGTTTTATAGATTCTTCAGAAAATGTAACCCCAGTATTTTTAGCTTCATCTATAATAATTTCCTGCTTCAAATAATTTTCAATATTTTCATCTGTAAGAGAAAATTGTGAAATAATTTCTTTTACAGTTATATCGTTACCTTTAAAAGTAGCAACAACGTCATCTAACTTGTATTCCTTTTCAGAATTTTGGTCTAAACAAGCTGCCAATAAAACAATTGATATTAAACCCAAAATTAACATTTTGAATTTCATTGCTATTCCCCCATATATAATTACTTGTAATTTCACTTTGTAATTGTAATACGAACGAAAAGAACATTAGTTACAATTATAACGAAATTTTCCATTAAAAATCTCGAAAAATTCCCCTTTCCTTATTGAAGCTAGCTTCCAAAATAATCTTGAAGTTTTCGTTGCATGTCCTCTTTATTCGCAGCAAACTGCTTATGTCGGTTACCATTAGCACCTGATGGATGAGGAAATCCATTTAAAATCGATTCTTTGTTAATAAAGCCATTATCAGCAAGATACATTAATACCTTCGAGACGTTTACTCCTAGTGGAATGATAAGTGAGTCATTTAATTTGTTAAGCTCGCCTGCTGTGTAGTCAAGGATATGTCTTTTTAAAACTTCTGTTTTGAGGATATTAGGTGTCGACCCGCTATAGTTTTTTCCGTTATAAAACACAGGATAAGGTAATACCGACATCGTTTGAACTAAATGGCTTGCCGTATCGAAAAGTTCACTCGAAGATGATAACCCCAAATTATTGTTCAAGCCAAGTTCATCCAGCATGTGAATCAGGTTTTTTCGCATCGGCCCTTCAAAGCTAGAGTTTTTCTTCACTTCATGAAGAACATCTTCATCCGATAGTTGCTGATCCATCACATTCAATACCGTTGAGTAGGATTTTTTCATTTGATGTAAACCAGGAGTAATGCCAACAATCACAACTTTGGCATTCTCGTTCACGTATTCAAAAGGAGCATAATAAATTTCAAGTTTTTTCTTATCGTCTTTTTCCAGTAAAAACTGCTCATTGAGTAAATTTTCATCATTAAAAGAAACAGGTAAAGATTGAATCAGATTTTTGTATGTATGGAATTTAGAATAATCAGCGATGCTCATGAATGTCTCCCCTATCCCTTTTTTTGTGTAGCTAATAGTATAAAAATCCAGCTACTAGCTTAGTTGCTGGATTCTTCTGTTTTACAATTGATCTTTTTGTATTGTTAAACGTTTTTCCAGAGTTTATTAATTAAGGATGCGCAGATAAGCCTTCCAAGGTCCAACATCTTCTTTATACCGTTTTGCCATGACTCTTGCAATTTGGGATAAATGATCGAGATCATGTGCAACCCAAGTTGATAGTTGTTCTCTAAGTTTCACACTTCCAAATTCCGGATGTAAACCCGTTTGTTCTAAATCCGTATGAGCATTAATTAAACTGCTTAACCTTTCTAGGCTATTCAAACGAAGTTCTGTAAACTCACTAAGTAATTGTTCCATTGTTTTTTCTGAGTTTTGGTGAAGTTGACTAAAGCGATCAAAGACAGGGAAGGTTTCCGTCTCTCCCTTAGAAATAATTGTTTCTATGCGTGGAATCCAATTATATTTTTCCCCTTCGATAAGGTGACCAATTACATCAAATGCACTCCAAGTTGTGTTGCCTTCGTCACAATCAATCCATGAATTTGATAATCCTAAGAGCAAATTACTAAGTACTTTTGGCGTACGTTCGAGTATTTCAATTGCCTCATCAATCTGAAACTTCATGATGATAACCTCCCTTTTTAAATAGTCTATCATTTTCCCTGATGAAGGGATTTACTTTATATATAACCATTCCTCTATCTATATATGAAGAGAGTTTTATACCGTAAAGTTATGACTGTGGTCAATTAAAAAACAGTCACTTTCTAACTTGAAATCAGCAGCAAAAGAATAAAGGTGAATTTAATTTGATAGGGAATATAGTGAATTAAGTTTATTAAAAGTCACGAGTTCTAAATTTGAAATTAAAAGGAGGTTAATCATGATACCACCCAAAAAATCAAATCAGTGGATTGGGGTTTTTATTCTTTATACGGTAGTAATATTTATAGGTTTGCTTACAACTAGGGTACTGTTTGGAAGTGATATTTTGAATCGTTCTATATTTAGTTTGCTTATAATAGCCATTGTCTCTGCTCTAATTCCAAGTATTGGTGGGTTTTTAGGGAAGCGGATTTTCTTTAGTATCTATACACTTTCTGCCATAGTAGGCATCCTTTATATGTTTTATATAGTGTTAAGTAATACTGCACCTGGATGGGGCGATTTAACCAGCATTATAGGTTATCTATTTATTGTTGGAGTTGGAACTGTCTTAGCTTTAGTAACGGAAGTTGTTAGCCATTTTATTAAAAGAAAACAACAGTAAACGTAGAAAAGCCTCCTGATGTGATTTCAGGAGGCTCAATATCTAGATACTGCTGACAGAAACAGTAAAGTTAGTTTTATATCATACCCTTAATATTTCGCGGATATCTTCTTCTGTCATAGCCTTTAATGGCTCTTCGCCAGAATGGATCACTTCGTCAATCAGATTTTGCTTCTTCAGTTGGAGTTCGGTGATTTTCTCTTCAATGGTCCCTTTCGCCACTAAGCGGATGACCTGTACTTCATTTTCCTGCCCCATGCGATGTGCCCGGTCTGCAGCTTGCTGCTCGACCGCCGGATTCCACCAAAGGTCATAGAGGATAACCGTATCGGCTCCTGTCAGATTCAATCCAGTACCGCCTGCTTTTAAGGAAATTAGAAATAAATCCCCTTCGCCTTCATTGAACCGGTTGCATAATTCTACACGTTCTCTAGGGGGTGTTTTACCGTCTAAATAAAAATAAGGTTGGCCATTTTCACTCAATCGCTGTGCGATAATGCCAAGCATTTTCGTAAACTGGGAAAACACTAATACCCGTCTTCCTGAGACTCGGCATTCCTCCACAATTTCCATCAATTGATCAAATTTAGCCGACCCACCTTCATATCCTTCAACAAATAAAGCAGGATGGCAGCATAGTTGTCTTAAGCGCGTCAATCCCGCTAAGATTTTGATGCGATTTTTTTGAAAGCTGTCTTTGTTCAAATGCTTTAAAGCATCTTGTTTCAATTCCGCCAAATAAGCAGCATACAACTTCTTCTGCTCTGTTTGTAATTCGGACATCTGAATGATTTCGACTTTATCAGGCAGTTCTTTCAAGACCTCTTTTTTCAACCTCCGTAAAATGAACGGACGTACTCGTTTAGCAATAGCTTCCCGCCTCATCTCACTATAGAGTCTTCGATTCGGTAACAGTTCCGGAAAGACGACAGAGAAAATCGACCATAATTCATCCAACGAATTTTCGATTGGTGTCCCAGTAAGGGCGAAACGGTATTCTGCCTGAATCACTTTGACTGCTTTTGCCGTCTGGGTAACCGGGTTTTTAAATGCCTGTGCTTCGTCTAAAAATAAAGTATGAAAGTGTTTATCACGATATAGCGCCCTATCCATTCGTAACACTGGGTAAGATGTAATGATGACGTCTAATCCTTCACTTGCTTTTAATAAAAAAGCCCTTTTTTCTTTATTGCCATCTATTATTCCAGCTTGTATCTCTGGAGCAAATTTTTTCAGTTCATTCATCCAGTTATAGATCAAAGAAGATGGAGCTACAATTAATACTGGCAACTTCCGGGCACGAATATCCGGAAGGACCGACATGATGAAAGCAATACTTTGCACCGTTTTGCCAAGTCCCATATCGTCAGCCAAAATGCCTCCAAATTTATACTTAGCCAGTAACTTGAACCAGCTGAATCCGACTTTCTGGTAATCACGCAGCACGTCCTCTAAACTCTCCGGCACTTCACTAACCAAGTCCTCGGGAGCATGTAAATTTTTCATTAGCTTAGCAAATGTTTTCCCTGGATCCACTAGTTGGCCGTCTTCAAGAGTCTCCACCAGTTGCATTCCTTGAATTAAAGGTACACGAATTTTTTCCTCATCGAAGTTCTCTGAAGTTATTCCTAAGTCGCGCAGGAAATCGTTCAACGCCAAGAATTCCTTTGTCTCTAGAGACATTAACGTACCACTCGGAATTCGGTAATACTTCCGCTTTTCTTCCAAAGACTTCAATAATTTCTTGATTTCTGATTCTGGAATCCCTTGAAGGTCAAAACGGAACGCCAACCAATCTGTTCTTTCCTTAATCTCTACTTTGATTTTCGGACCGGCATACGCTTTTTGCACCCTTAATTTCACCGCGACCGTGGCATAAATTTGAAGCAATTTTTCTAAATCTGGAACGACGTGAAACAGAAAATGATATTCCGCTTCTTCGTCGTGCATGTAAAAACCACCATCTGTTTGATTAAAAGAGCTGCCTTGCATTAATTTCATAATTTCTTGTTCTTTATTGCGCTGTCTTCGGACTCCCGGATAATGTCGGAACTCATCTTCTGTTTCTTCGCATGGATTAATAACCAAATGTCCATAATGGAACTCCACCCCAGCTACAAGGCGATGTTTGAGGCGGTCCAAAAACAATTTTGCACGGAGCGGCGTTTCCACCAATAGTTCAGTAATCGAATCTGCAATATGTACGGTCCCTAGTCGCTTTAATCCTGGAATAACCGTTTCCAGAAAATGATCCATTTGAGTAGAAGAAATGATGAGCTGTTTTCCTGACCCTTCCATCAATTCTTTTAAATCGCCCAGACGGTTGATATCTTCTGTGGACATTTGGATAAATGCCCCTCGAGAAAATGCCGTTTCGTAAGCTTTTAACACGAGAATCTCATCTAATCCGTCAACATCTAGTTGATAGCCACCCGAACGAGCTTGGTCAAATCGGAAAGACAAAGGCAATTGTTTCTCTAAGTGAAGACCATCAACCGTCGTTCCGGCATGAATCACTTTTACTAAAGGAACTTTCAGTAATAAAGGCAGAAGTTGCTCCCAATCGGAGGTGGATATGACCAATGTATCTTTTGCAGAATTCAAACCTTCTGCAATACGCTGGCTTTTCATTAAGAATACAATGACTTCCTCTGTTTCTTTGTCAAAACTATAAATTTCGGGACTATAGAAGAAATCTGGAGCGCATTCATACGAATCGCCGTGCTCGACTTTTTTCAAGAATTCTTTCACGTTTTCGATTCTATCAAATCTTTCGGTCCCGGCTTTTATGGTTATCCCCAATACATAGCCTGCCTTCCCGAGAAATATAGGGCTACAGCTAAATTCAACTTGGAGAACCTGTCTCTTATCAAAATGAAGCCGTTTTCCTCTTGGTCTCGGTGCTTGCTGAGTGAATAAATCCAGCATTTTAGCAGTCATGGGATTTTCCCGTTGTTGGTTTTCATCGATTGCCAAAAGAACGCCCGCAATATGATGGCAGTAAGTCGTTACGAATCCGACCGGCGGACAACTGCAAGAAGCTAGAATTTTTCCATCTTGCGTTTGCCGCACGCTTATCTGGAACTTGTCCCTTCCCTCTACAGTAGCCTTTATGGATAAATCGTCTTCTGCATCGGGCTCGAGCAAGATTTTCCCTGCTTGGTTAATGATTTTGCCTTTTTTATATGCGACCATTCCGCATAGTCTTTTTATTTTTGACTCATTTAATGAAAAATTCATGGGGTGATCCTTCCTGAAGCTCAAGGTTGATTAGAAAAATCCAGTTAATGTTTAAGTGTTTTCCCTATTATCTCGAACTGAGGTTGTCGTTACAAGCATCGTGCCACAAAACGTTGAATTCCACTGCTCGCTTTCTCGTGTTTAATCCTACCGTTTCTGATTTAAGTACACATTTAGAAAATGCTAATTGGACGCTATCTAAGTGTTTGAAGGGTATAATAAATTGGAAGAAGTAAACATTAAACGAGATGTGTTTTATATAGAAAGTAAATAAGTCGATTTCCGTTACGAGCGGACGCTTTCCGCGGGTGGTCCGTGTGCCTCCTCGTTCGCTTCGCTTTCTGCGGGGTCACACCTGGACACACTTTTCCCGCCGGAGTCGCCGCTCTTCACTCCAATCAAAGGGCAGAAATTCTTAACAAATTCAAAAGAATACACTTCAACTATTCGTGCACTACTCATCAAAAGGCATTTATGAAATCGACTAAAATAATAAAAAATCATATGTGAAAAATCAACAAAAAGACATTAGAAGAAAAGGTGATTTGATGACAGAGGAAAAAGCGATGTTAGAAACAGGATGGAACTTCGACAATAGTTATGCTCGACTACCGCAAGTATTTTTCACAAGCTTCACTCCTGATGCAGTACGTTCGCCAGGTTTGATTATTATCAATACTCCATTAGCTTCCCAATTAGGGTTAAATGCTGATGCATTGCAAAGCAAATACGGTGTAGCCGAACTTGCAGGTAACAAAATTCCAGAAGGCGCAGCACCTCTTGCTCAAGCTTACGCAGGGCATCAATTCGGGAATTTCAACATGTTAGGAGACGGTCGAGCTCTTTTACTAGGAGAGCAAATCACTCCTGATGGTGAACGGTTTGATATTCAGTTCAAAGGTTCAGGTAGAACGCCATACTCACGAGGCGGCGATGGTCGAGCGGGACTCGGACAAATGCTACGCGAATACATCATTAGCGAAGCCATGCATGCACTTGATATTCCTACCACCCGGAGTCTGGCAGTGGTGACAACTGGTGAATCCGTACTCCGCGAAACCGAACTGCAAGGTGCAATTCTGACCCGTGTTGCTGCTAGTCACATCCGTGTCGGTACGTTCCAGTATGCTGCAAACTTTGGCTCAATCGAGGAAGTGCGGGAACTCGCTGATTATACAATAAAACGCCATTATCCTGAAGTAGATGCTGATGACAATCGATATTTATCGTTCCTTCGAGAAGTGATTAAACGTCAAGCTTCGCTCATTGCTAAATGGCAATTGGTAGGCTTTATCCACGGGGTAATGAACACCGACAACATGACCATTAGCGGAGAAACGATTGACTACGGTCCTTGCGCCTTCATGGATGCCTATGATCCAGCAACCGTATTCAGCTCCATTGACCGTCAAGGTCGCTATGCCTATGGCAATCAACCGTATATTGGTGGATGGAATCTCGCACGATTTGCAGAAACTCTATTACCGCTTCTTCATGATGATCAGAATGAGGCAATTAAAATAGCCACAGAGGCGATTGGGGAATTTGATAAGTTCTATCACGAGAACTGGTATGCGGGAGTGAGAGCAAAACTCGGTATTTTCAACGCAGAAGAAGCGGATGAAAAACTTATTGAGGATCTCCTAAATATGATGCAGAAGTTTAGTACGGATTATACCAATACTTTCCGTGCACTGACTTTAGATACACTAGAAGATTCGGATCTGTTTAAAAGTGAAGAATTTGCACAGTGGAATGAGCACTGGCAAGCAAGACTAAGCAGACAGCAGGAGTCAAAAGCTGACTCTCAACAGTTAATGCGAAACAGCAATCCTGCAATCATTCCTCGCAACCACCGGGTAGAAGAAGCACTTGAAGCTGCAGTTGAACGTGGAGATTATAGCGTGATGGAGAAGCTGCTTGAAGTTCTTTCAAAACCTTTTGCACACACACAAGAGCAGACGGATTTCTGCACAGTACCGGCAGAATCATCTCGGCCTTATCGTACTTATTGTGGTACTTGAATAATAATCAAAATAATTGCAAGAGAAAATGCCCGTCATCGAATGAAGTATGAAATTACTTCGTCTGGTGACAGGCATTTTTTATAATGCTTGAATTCTGAATACAGCCATGAAATTGAGCTACTCGTGTTTTCCACTGCTGAAATTTAGATGATCTTTATAATGTTGTTACATCACACATTCTTCCAGTTTTATTTAATAGTTATTAACGCATCCGGAAATAGTTTCTTTTGACGTCTGAGGATGAGATTCATCTTCCGGATTTTTTTTAACAGAAATCCATTTCCCACGTGTGAACTGTATAGTTAAGACCACTGCTCTAAAAGCAATATCTATCCCGATTGCTATCCACACACCGAGAAGGCCCCATCCAAGTTGTATTCCTAGTACATACACAAGTAATGTTCGAATCCCCCACATGCCGACTGCTGTCAGATACATTGGGAACTTAGTATTATTTGCTCCTTGAAATGCGCCAGTAAGAATGAGTTGTAAGGCGAGGAATGGTTGGAAAACACCCGATACTTTTAAGGAGGTTCCTATATTTTTAATTACCTCAGCATCATTTGTAAATATGCTGCCTACCAAGTCTCCTAGAGTAAAAAGCAGAACGCCTATAATAGTCATTAAACTAATACCAATCCCTGTGCAAAGGACTGCATATTTCTTTGCTTCGCATATGTTTCCGGCACCAATTTGCTGTCCAACTAGGATGGTTGCAGCGGTCGCAAAACCGTAACCAATCATATACGAAAAAACCTCCACGTTTCCTGCAATTTGATGAGCAGCAAAAATATTTGTACCAAGTACGACAACGAATCCAAAGTAAACGATTTGACCAAGCCTCATGACTAGCCTTTCAGCAGCAGCAGGGCCTCCGAGAGTTACTAATTCCCGTATATGTTGTTTATCTGGTTTCCAATAGTCCTTCCTAAAAGCAAGAACAGGAGAGCGCTTTATATAATAAAAGAGCGCGATGCTACCAATAATTCTTGAGACAACAGTTGCTATTGCAGCTCCGGCAATGCCCATTTCGGGAATTATCCAGAAGCCGAAAATTAAAATATAGTCCAACACACCGTTAACTATGTTAATTAAAATGCTAGCTTTCATTGGAGCACGTGTATTACCAACTCCTCTTAAAACCGCACTTAGTACAAACATTAAAGACATAAATACAGAGGGAATTGCTACGATTTTAAAGTAAATAACACCTGCCTCTAGCACATTATCTTCTATTCCCATCAACTTTAATAACGGTTCTGCAAAGAACATAGTTATAATCCCTGTCAATATGCCAAACAAAATAGCTAATATAACCGATTGTTGGGCAATATGTCGGGCTTTTTCTGGCTGCTTCGCTCCAATAAAATTCGCAATCCGTACATTAACTGCAACGCCAATTGCCATAAACAACGCAAAATAAATGGCGAGCAAAGCATTCGTAACACCAACTGCTGAAACTTCAGTAAGACCAATTTTCGAGACAAAGTAAGTATCAACAAATCCGAGAATCGTCTGAAAAAAATTTTCTATCACTGCTGGCATTGCTAGCACTAAAATAATCTTAATTTTATCCTTTATATTTTCTGAATTTGGTATGGTAACATCATTATTTTTCACGATAATCCTCCCAATAATGTTAGTGTTCCCGATAACCAATTCCTTACTCGTTAGATTAGCGCAAAAATATTCACAAGTTTTAATGTAGACTTTTTTCGATTGTTTCTACTTCTAAAAATGGAATATCGATGATAAACACAAAAACCCCTGAATAGGGGGTTTTTTAAGTGTCCACTATTCGGGGTACAGTTCAAGGATAAAAGTAAGGTAGTTTTTATATTAGGATTATTTGAAAGAAATCACGTAAAACCAGTGTTTTAGCTACACAGGTTTATGCTATGATGCCATTTGTCTGCACATTTCAGCACATGAGCGACAAATCTTAGCACATTCTTGGCAATGATGGTCTTTGAATTTGATTAAAAAACCCAATAATTTTGGCATTATTTCAGCTGACATAAAATACTATTCAAGACAGGAGAAGGTTCGTGTTTAATCAATCTAATAATCAAAGGCTACAGGATTTTAGTGGCAGACAAATGGGGAGGATCAGGGGATAAAAATTCCTCCTTGTCTAAGAAAGGCCAAAAAAATAGCATTGCTTTGGGCAATGCTACTTAACTGTCTCTATCTCTAACTTATCCAGTAACCTGATATGCTCAATATGGTCATCCCCACCAGAAAAGCCACTTCCATTCAACGCATTAACAGTAGGAAGCACTTTGCCGGAACGACATAGACCATATAGCCAAAATACATTTAGTGTTCTATAAAGAAATTACTGAATATATCTGGCTGTCTAGTTGTCACCAAATTCGTATATGAAGCCAAAATGGATGACCAACTATCCGGCAATGTTTTAATAATTGTATCAATTTTAAAAAACAGACAGTAAGGAATGAATTCTGTTTAATACAGGTTTCCATTCTCCCTTTCCAATAAAATTATCAACAGTCCTTTGTGATGGAAAGGCAGATTTGACGAAGAATATTCTTTTTCCTCCAGACAGAGGACTCTCCTTTTCTACACGATTTTGATACTTTTCTTTATCGGTAAGAATATTACCATCTACTATACTAGCTGGCCAATAATCCCCATGCTCTAATTTTGCAATTTGGAGCTGATTATTTACATTGTCTCCTAACATTAGTACTACTTTAGGTGAAAATGCTTTTATTTGATTCATTAGATATGGAGAACAATGCTTCTTTGCAATGTTAAAGTTTTCTTTCGGAATACTAATTTCCAGATTTGTTTTTTTATCTTTTAATTTTTTCGCTTTTGCTACAAAGCACTTAACTAGATCCGTTGCAACATATGTATATCCCTGATCGTCTAATGCTTGGAGAAGAATACGAATTTGTTGCTGATTGAAAGAAATTAATTTGTCTTCTTGAAAGTATCTCTTATACGCTTTTAATTCATCATTTGTATTTAATTGAATTGTTCGAAAAGAACCATCTTTAGCAGGGCCACCATGAGAATCTAATACAATCATGACATCAAATGTACGAGTTCCCTCTAAGATATTCGAAGATATTAGTCCAAGGGATAAGTTAGAAAATTGACCATGCACTAAATCATGCTTTATATAATCAGATCTTTCTTTCCTGCACGCTTCACATTTTTTCCTTTCATTGATTTTATCAAAAACATTAAAAATAAGTTGTGCATTATTAGTCTTTTTACCCATATAATCTCCTTTCTATAAAACAATTCTTATATTAATATGATTAACCTTACAATTAATCATAAAAAAACACGCTTGCAAAACCGATATCAACATATGGGTGTCACCGGGATAACGGTAAATAAAAGACTTAATTTAAATAGGAATTACATTAAAAAAACACGCGCAATTCTTAGATGTTTAGAAACTAACGATATAGAAAAAGCACAAGAAATATTTAGAGAAAAACACATTAGTCGACTGACAAAGAATGAACCTCATATATTAAACGTTGTAAAAGGTATGATTAACTACATTGGTTATGTCAAAGGTATGGACGACATCATATTTCAAAGGATCGCCGGTAGATATAACAATATAGCTGGTTCTTTTGTATTTAATGTCAATCAAAAGTATTCAACTTGGTTTTCTTTTTGGACCACAAATGTAGCAGTTATAGAATTCGGATTTGAGGTAGATGAAGAATTTTATCCAGAAGGTCAAGGAACAGGTTTCTTTTTAAAAGGTGTAGGATTTATAACAAATGCACATGTCCTAAAGAATTTTGATGTGAGCCTTCATAAAATTAAAGTAACCCAATCACGTTATAATCCTGAAGAAAAAGAAGCAAGAATTTTAATAAGTGATCCTAATAAAGATATTTCAATTCTTCAAGTATATGATCATGAGGTCGATAGCGGATTTAATAATAATCTTTTTCATTCTCAAGGTGAAGATATAACTTTGCTTGGTTATCCTAACCATGGAGGCGACAATTCATTGTACATCCAAGAAGGTAAAGTTTTACAATTTAGAGATGTGTTTTTTAATGAAATTATTAATGATGCAACAGGAGAATTAGGAATGACTCAAGAAAGGACAATTATTAGTTCTAGAATTGTTTCAGGTAATAGTGGTGGACCTGTTATTAATTCCAACAATGAAGTAATAGGAATCGCTACTGTAGGGTTTAAAGGAATATCCGCTGATACTATTGAAGACATTACTGCAGTCAGTACTATAGTTAGAATTAAGGATGTATTAGAGCTCTTTAATAAACTTCCTAAAGAAGTTGCTATTGTTACATAGGAGTAAATAATTCATTGGATCAATTTCTCCAAAAAAATAAGGGAACAGATTCGCTTATTTCGAATCTGTTCCCTTATGCGTTTTCCATTTAATGGTCTAATTAAAGTGATTATTGCAATCAAATGCTTCTGCAAGCTATGGAAACGAAAATCTTAAATACTCTACTAATCCTGAAGCCGCCTAATTTTTCAAAGCCAATACAATAATTCTAAGAAAATGATAAACTCCATCTTCATCACAAGGAAATTCTGTTACGTCATCTACTGCTGCTTTAACGTGATCCGTTGCATTTTTCTGGCCACCGCGTTGCTGACAAACTTGAACATTTTCAGATCTTTGTCACTGTCGCCAATTGTTAAAGTTTCACAACCAGTTGTTTCCATCCCGAGGATAATTCCCTCGCACCTAAAACAAACTATATTAAAATTTTTATCATCTAATTTTCTTGATAATTCAGCTTTAAGAATTTTGATTCTTTTGTGAAAGTAGCAACACTGCGGTTATCAATATTCATCTTGATTGTATTCGACTGTTCTTCTTTTTCAATTTTGTCTCTATTAAGAGTTAATATATATTGAAAATCTAATTGATTATTTTCCTGGTTATCGAGGAAATTCAGACTTTGGACAAGGGTATCTTGATCAACATCAAAAATATTATCATGTACTAAGAATCCTGGATGTCTTTTTCGTGTAAATTCATTAAACATTAATGCCATGTCATAAATAAAAACTTTGGTTCTTTCTACACTGTGACTCCCATCATCAAAAATTCTCATATCTATTTCAATTGTCTTTTTACTTGTTTTTTTATTTATTGTATCAATTGAAAAGGAGCACTCTTTATTTCCCATAATAAATTCATGTACATTAAGTAACGTGATGAGAAAGCTATTTAGTACTTTATCATTTTCTTCTATTACATCGTCTAGTTTCAAAATTTCTTCCGACTTTCTTAAATATAATGTTTTCTTTTCTTTTTCAGCACTTTCATAATCACTATAAAAAGCTTTAGTTTTAGAAAACTCAGCATTTTTATCATTATATATTTTTAGACTAATTTTTAAATCTCTTAAAACTCCCTTTTGATCAATAATTTTTAACTTTTCTGAGTATTGATCATCAATTCTACTTATGTCATCTGTAGTTTTATCTAACAGCTCCTGCAATTCGGAGGCTCTTTGATTTAATAAAATACTTTGAAATTTTTCTACCTTTGTTTTAAATCCGACTGCTTCTTCTAAAGATTTGACAATCAAATTTCCTAACCCTTCTTTAAATTGATTGTAAATTATTTCAATTTCTTTATTATCAATAAATTCAGGCTTCGGTAAGTTTTTTATTTTATTATGTTCATACCTAATAGCTTTTTGCCTTTTTCTAAGTGTATCTAATAAATCTTCTAGTCTAATTAAATCTTTTTCAATTGAACTAAAGGCTTCATTACTTTTAAAACTTTCAATAGCAGCACTTATTTTATGTAATTCATCATCCAGGGAATTTAATTCTGCCCTTACCCCTGCTAGTTTCTTCTTATTCCCTTCAGTTATAATCTTTTTTGCGTTTGAGGAAACTGATTTAATATCTTCAATTTTTTTTACTGTGATTTGTGTTTTTTTATAAGCATCTAATGAAATATTCAAAAAAAACAAATGAGGTATAAAATCGATTGGTATTTTTTTTGTAACATCGAAACATTCTAAAATATTTTTAAATTCCGATCTTTCATCACGTAAAAGAGGAGCAATTAGTGATCTGAAAGATGGCACCGTTTCTGTAATAAAATTAATATATACTAAATTTTTTAAATATATTTGTGCATCTTCAAGACTTTCAAAGAAAATTATTTTCCCATCGTTTTCAATGGAAGGCTGATCTTGATTTTTTTTATTTCTAATAATCGTTAATTGATTAGATCCAATTTCAATGTCTAATTTTATGTCCACTCTATCATCGAATACTTCATTAGGTATTAAAGAAACACGACTTTCATTAAATTTTTTTAACAAACAAAAATTTAAAAACTCTATAGATAAAGATTTCCCTACTCCATTTGTTTTTCTTCCTTTAACTGTTGTAGAATCGGATTTCTCTCCTAAAATAATATTTACTCCATCATGAAAAACGATTGGAATAAATATCTCAGGATTTGAATAAAGCTTTTTTATTCTTATTCTATTGACTTGTCTATCCATAGATATGGCTCCTCAAACTTAATAATTCCTAGCGAGAATAAAAATGTTAAACCAAATATAAGCTGTCTGCTATTAATAATTCCATGTGTTTTTAACATATCGGAAATTTTATAAATAGAAACTCTTTGATTTTTATTTTTATTAATCTCTTTCAATATTAAAAAACCAATAAATACCGATGAGGATTTTATTTGTCCTTTTTCAGATACTAATAGATTCATTTTGATATCCTCCATTGGGGAAAACATTACATTTTATTGTTTCATTAATTAGGTAAAATTTAATTGCCATTTGGTCGTATTCTTTTCCAGACTCACTAAGTTCTGTTTCAAAATATTTAGTCATATTTTCAAGTGCTATTCTCGGGTTACCATTTGATTCCTCTAAGTATTGATTACTAATATCTCTTAAGTAAAGTCCAATTAACATTGACTTGACCTCATCGAGTCCTAAAATATTATTTACCTGTTCAACTGCTGTACCATACAAAGTCACTAGTTCTATATATAAGCCTTTTAAAAAGTCTGCATATTCATTAAATCTTCTATTTATTTTATGCTCAGGATCTGTGGGAGATTCTAATATTTTAGATATCTTTACTTTATTACTGGTCAAATATTCAATGAGTTCTATAATTGTTACAATTTCATTTGCTTGTCTTTTTTTTTCATTATTAACATGGACGACAAGTTCTTTTTGCAGAAAATTGGATATTGAAATCATCTCCTCAGTATTTTTGTTTTTTATACAGTGGAGGAGATCTTTACTATCTAAAATATCCTTCTCTTTATTAAAAGAAAACTTGTTTTGAGTTTTAAATTCTTTTGTATATTTTTTTTTTCGAGTAATAATAAGTATTATTACTCTTTCATATTTTTCATATAATTTTTTCTCAATAAATTTTTCTATCGTCTCATTAATCTTTGTACTTGAACTATCAGAAGTGACTTGAATAGCAATCTTCTTATTTATATCACCCAAATCAATTGCTGCAATATTTTTTTCAGAGTAATTCAAATTAATTAAACGATATCCATAAACTAAATTTAAGAATTCTTTAAAAAAATCCTCAGAAATAATATTAATATCATAAAGATTAATTGAATTTCTATATTCCACTTGATGTGAAAGTGTTCCCAGAGCATCGGCTATTAACTTTAAATAAACTTCTTTATTCATGGCTCATCTCTACTTTCCATTTTAATTTAAAGTTGCAATTACTCAAAATAGTAGTCAAATCCCCAAAGAGAGAATAGGTATCTTCTGTCTCTTATTTCATTGATTAGAGACATGGTTTAGATTCCAAAGTTGGCTTTTACGACGGCTTATGTACCGGTTAGTTGTTGTGCATAGTATAGTCCTTGTTGATATAACACATCGGTTGTTTGGAAGATTTATGGACGCTAACAATTAAACATTTCAGACGCTTTTCAAATGGATATTAAATTTATAATTTAGATGAGGTTAAGATACAAAAATCTTCTATGTACCCTGAAACTTTTAACTCTCACATACATTTCGGGTTTATTTCTACTAGGGTGACGCGGTCTTTTTTTGTTTGTTAAAACTTTTTCATATTCTTTATATTTCAATACATATGTTTCTTTTTCTAAACCATACAAATTTATTAAGTCATGAACCATCATCGCTTCTTGATTGTGAAGAGTAGCTTTTACTTTACTCGGAACATCTCCCCATGCAAGAAGCACATGGTTCGCTTCTTTCAGAGCAGTTATATGTGCACTATTATTATTCTTTCGCATAGTACTCCATTTTCCATTTGTAATAACTTCATCTAGTTTCATCTTTACTCCTATAGAATTAGATTCATATGCCGGAAAGATATTTAGAATATTAATAAAACCGATATTTCTAATTGGTGAGTCAATTAATAAATTCATTTCACAAACGAATAAGATTACCTTATTAACAGTGTTATCGGAACAAGTATTATCTGCTTTGCTTGGATTCATCATTATTGCAGTAAGTGTATTTGAAAAACTATTTTTCAATTTGATTTTCAGTATATATCTGCCCTCTATATTTTTTGTGAGAAGTTCTTTTTCACATTCTAGTACGGTCTCGATTTTTCCAAAAGGATATGGAGTACACAAGTATACATCACCTTCAATTCTAATATTTATAAGCGATATTCTAGCTAAGGCTCAGCTGCACAATACTGCATTTCCCTTGATTATCTAGTGTGATAATAGATTTATTGACCATCTATTGTAATATCTAATGATTTCTTTCACTCTCAAAAAGTCTTACTTGTAAAATAACACAATTATTCCTAATTTTTTGTAGTTATTTGTCGAATCCTGATAATATAATAATTGAATCATTTATCTATACAAACTATTATTAAAAACAATTCTTATTAACAATAAATCAAGTACCAGAATCAATAATTCAAATCACTTCTGGCTGATTTTGTATCGCAAACCAATACCACCAACTTGTAAAATTCTCAAATCACGGTATGTTACTGAGTTACATGATACATAAACAACCCATTTTGTTTTTTTCTCCATAATAGTTTTAAGCAATGCTTCTCCAGCCTTTGATAGAGAATCGACTACTAGTATGTCGCCTTCTGTGTACTATTTTGGTATTACGACTTGTGCTGATCCTGCTACGGAATTGGGGTTTTACCCTCGCTGAGTTGTTTCCAGCCCTGGAGCATGTCTCATTTTCACGGCTGTATTCATAAAAAAGAACCTGATCCCTCTATCTCTCTAAAGGAATCAGGCACTCTCTATTTAACTAAATTCATTTTCCAAACTAATACTTTGTACAACTGGATTACTACGAGTGGCATTAGTGACATCGCGTAAATTGTACCGAATTGTGCTGCGTTGAGTGGGGCAATTTTAAATATTCCCTGAAGTGCTGGTAGCAATAGTACGATGTGCAGTAAGACTACACCGAGAATGACAGCAAACCAAAGGTACTTGTTTGTGAAAAGCCCGATCTTAAATAACGACTGATTGCTTCTAGCATTAAATCCATGGAACAATCGTGCTAAACATAAAGTAGAGAACGCCATTGTGCTCGCTACCATGTGGTCTCCCGTTGATAAGCCAATATGGAAGGAAATCAAGGTTGCACTTGCGATGATTAGCCCTTCTGATAGAACTCGTAGGGCAAAGCTTTTGTTCAGCAAAGGTGTGTTGATACCCCTTGGTTTTTCTTTCATGATGTCTTTATCATGTGGTTCAAGTCCAACCGCAATTGCAGGCAAGCTATCGGTTAGCAAGTTAATGAATAACAAATGCACAGCTGCAAAAGGAACTGGTAATGCTAATATGGACGCATATAGGACGGCCAAAACCCCGCCTGTATTTCCTGCTAACAAAAACTTGATTGAATTCTGGATATTGGCGTAGATGCTCCGACCATTTGATATGGCTTTGACAATTGTCGAGAAGTTATCATCAGTCAATACGATGGCAGATGCTTCTTTGGCTACTTCTGTGCCGGTGATTCCCATGGCTACTCCAATGTCAGCTTGCTTTAAAGCTGGCCCATCATTGACGCCATCCCCAGTCATGGCAACTACATTCCCTTTTTCTTGCCATGCCCGAACAATCCTAATCTTATGCTCTGGTGATACTCTAGCATAGACCGAAATATTGGCTACTTTTTCCTTGAGTTCATCGTCACTCCACTTTTCGATTTCAAACCCTTCGACTGCTTCCGATTCATGCTTCAATATCCCAATCTTTTTTGCAATGGCTGAAGCGGTAATTTTGTGATCACCTGTGATCATGACCGGTTTGATACCTGCGTCAATACATGCTGCAACTGCATCAGCAGATTCAGTTCGTGGCGGATCCATCATGGAAATCAACCCGATAAAGGTTAAGTCATTTTCATCTTTAAAATCAATCTTTTCGCCTTCAGCTATTTCTTTATAGGCGAATCCGAGCACTCTAAGACCATTCATTGAAAACTCTTTATTTACCTTCTCTATTTCTTGTTTTGTACTGTCGGTAAATGGTGAAACTCCTTCAGAGGTTTCAATCTTCACTAATCTGTCTATAAGGACGTCGAGTGCCCCTTTAGTGACCATATAGTATTTGTCATCATATTTATTTACGGTACTCATCAGTTTCCGTTCTGAATCAAATGGGAGCTCTTCAACTCGCGTATACTTATCCCTAATGATTTTTTCATCATAATCATAATCATCACCGAAGTTGACGAGGGCTATTTCAGTGGGATCGCCAATTTCCTTATTATCAACCGTTTCCGAATCATTACATAAAAGCGACATCAATAGGATTCGGTTTTCGATGTCCTTATCAAGATCCAGTTGGTCATGCTCAACGACCTTATTATCTACATAAACCTGCTGGACGCTCATCTTATTCTGGGTAAGCGTTCCTGTCTTATCAGAACAAATGACAGATATGCCTCCGAGGCTTTCAACGGCATGAAGTTTTCTAACGATTGCATTTTCCTTTGCCATCTTTTGAGTACCAAAAGCAAGCACAATTGTAACAATGGAACTTAAAGCTTCTGGAATGGCAGCTACTGCAAGTGCTACTGCAAACATAAACGAATCAACGACATCGTTTCCTCTAAATAAATCAATCGCAAATATTAAAACGGCAATCGCAATAATGATAACCGCTAAGTATTTTCCGAATGTATCAAGACTAGTTTGAAGAGGTGTCTTTTTCTCTTTAGCTGATTCCAGCAGATTGGCAATCTTGCCAATCTCAGTCTTCATTCCGGTGTTTGTAACTACGACAACGCCTCTTCCATATGTAACGAAGCTTCCCGAGAATACCATATTCTTTTTGTCTCCAATAGAGACGTCATCTTCATCGATTGGCTCCAAATCTTTTGACGCATTAAGCGATTCGCCTGTTAATGAACTTTCATTAATCTGAAGGCTATTGTTTTCATGCAATCTTCCATCTGCACTGACCAAATCACCCGTGTCCAGATAAAGAATATCCCCAACAACGATTTCTCTAGAAGGCACTTCCTCTTTTGTCCCATTGCGTAAAACTTTAGCGGTTGGTGAGGAAAGAGCCTTTAAGCTGTTTAAACTTTGCTCCGCCTTTACATGCTGGACCGTTCCGAGAATTGCATTAAGGATCACGACGATCATGATCACAATTGTATTTTCTATTTCACCTAAAAAAGCAGAAATAAGGGCAGCAACAATTAAGATGATGACAAGGAAATCTTTAAGTTGCTCAACAAATACTTGTAAACTGCTCTTTCGCTTGCTTTCTTCCAACTCGTTATAGCCATGCTGCTCACGCCTTTTGTGAACATCATCTGTATTCAAACCCGCTTCTGTTACATCCAAAGTCTTCAAGACTTCACTTGATGTTTTTCTGAAAACATCCTTCATTTAATTGTCTCCTTTTATTAGAGGCTTATAATGTATAAAACCTGCAAAATTCCCCCGAACAATCAGGTGCTTCCCTTTAGTATAGTAGAACCTCATTCCAGTAGCGAATGAGGTTCTACTATACGTATCTAATTCTTTTACTTGAAATCAACAATACGGCTCTTCATACCTGCCATTATCCTACTAAATAGATGGTCTTTCTCTACGAAAAAGACTGTAGCTATTACGACTGGATTTTTAGCGCCAAGACATTCGTTTTAAGGTAATGATAAACCCCATCTTCATCACAAGTGAATTCCGTTACGTCATCAGCTGCTGCTTTAACGTGATCAGATGCATTTTTCATAGCTACTGCGTGACTGACAAACTCGAACATTTTCAAATCGTTATCACTGTCGCCAATAGCTAACGTTTCACAGCCAGTTAAACCAAAGCGCTCTAACATCTGCTCGATACCTGATGCTTTGCTGACGTTAGCGACCATTACTTCTGCATTGTGTTTAGAAGAAGGCGTCATTGTGAATGGCATTTCTCTCTGAAGCTGCTCAAGGTCCATTTTCCAGTTATTGATTGCCTCTTTGGTTCTCGAGAAAAAATAGAACTTCGAAAAATGAGTTCCTGTAATCTCTTCCGTCCACTCAATTTCATCTTTAATGGCTTTTTGGCGTGAAATCCACTCATTGATTTCTACGCTTTCAGGTTTGGGTTCTCTCATTTCATGTAACACATAATCTTTATCTTGCTGTAAAACCATTCGAGATTCGCCGTATGGGAAAAGCTCATAATACACTTTGTTTTCCCGTGCTCTCTCAATGATGGTTTCCACTAGCTCACGTGATAGTGAATGTTCAAACACGACTTCTTCTCCGATATAGCCGGCCATGCCGTTCGCCGTGATAATTGCGTCTACCGCAAATCCTTCAGGTAGCATCTCTCTTAATTCCGCAGCGTTTCTCCCAGTGGCAATAAAAACGAAAATCCCTTCGTTTCGCAGTTCGTCTATGATTTCTTTCGTGTGAATGCTTACCTTGTTATGATGGTTTAAGATGGTTCCGTCCATGTCTAAAAATATCGCTTTAGGTTTTACTACCAAAATACTTCCTCCTAATTATGTAAATATAATTTATTTAGCAAGTATACGCTTAGCTATTTCTAAACTCAATGAATGCACAAAAACATAATAAAACTAACAATTTGATTTCTTTTGTGGAATGATAGAGAGGCACTGCTCTTTAAAAGTGTTCCTATATAATAGAAGGTAAAGGCGAAAAGTTCTATTTCCCAACAACTTCCCAGTATGATTAAACGTATTTATTGAATATAATGAAGGTACCATATCGAGTGTAGAAGTAAAAATGTCCGTTTGCGCAAGTCAATCTGGCAGAAAAAAGAGACCAGACGGCGGATGGAGGTTGAAATGAAACAGATATTGACCATTGAGAAAGTGCTAAACAATAATGTGGTAATTGCCGTTCATGATACGTATAAAGAAGTAGTCTTGATTGGCAAAGGCATAGGCTTCAACACCAATAGAGGAGATCCTATATCTTTTGATAAAGCGGATAAAACGTTTTTGTTGAAGGATGAAAAAGAAAAGGAACAATACGTCAACCTACTCCCTCATATTGAAGAAAACTTAATCATCTTTATCCATGAACTGCTTCTTTTTGTTGAAGAACAAATGGACAAAGAACTGAATGAGCATATTCATGTGGCATTGACAGACCATCTTGCTTTCGCCATCAGCCGAGCAAAAAAAGACATGCAATTCTCCAATCCATTTTTATATGAAATCGAAGCTTTGTATCCAAAAGAATATCAAGTCGCAAAAGGTGTCGTAAAAAAAGTGGAAGATCGGATGGATATCGTATTCCCAGATGGCGAAATAGGCTTTATCGCACTTCATATCCATAGTGCGGTTTCAGATAAATCATTGCTTGACATCAACCGCTACAATCTTTTAATTTCACAACTTGTTGAAATTATCGAAATAAATCTTACGATTCAATTGAAAAAGGACGATGTCGATTATCATCGCCTAATCCAGCACCTGCACCGAGCTATTGACCGTGCTCACCAAGGTCAAGCCATTGGAGAAGAGAATAAGCTGGAGGAATTGTTGAAAAACGAATACCCTGTATGCTATAATCTTGCATGGAAGCTAATAAAAGTGATGCAAAACCAATTGAATAAGCCTGTAGATGAAGCTGAAGTCCTATATTTAACGATTCATCTTCAACGCCTAATAAATAAATCCTAAACCATACGTGTTACTGATTCGATCAGGCATGAGTATGAAAAGATTCCTGGTTAAATCCGAGGGGAACTTCTCCCTTTTTTAACCTTGTCTTTTCTACTCATGCCTTTTTTATTTTGGGCTTATTCAATACTTGCTTTCACTCATCAAAACTTATTTATAAAGGAGGAATGGTCATGTCAACTAAAACTGCTAAATCATCTAATTTATTTGGCGTTATGCAAAAGGTCGGAAAAGCGTTGATGCTTCCGGTTGCCCTTTTGCCTGCAGCAGGTATTCTGCTAGCATTTGGTACAAGCTTTGCACAAGATACCTTTATTGAAGCAGTGCCATTCATGGGTGCTGACTGGATTCAAAAGTTGTTGTACATCATGGCCCAAGCTGGTGGAGTCGTATTTGATAATCTACCATTGCTGTTTGCTGTCGGGGTTGCCATTGGACTTGCAGGTGGTGACGGTGTAGCTGGTCTCGCAGCTATTATCGGGTATTTAATTATGAATGTAACCATGAAAGCCATTGGCAATATAACGCCAGAGATGGTAACCGAATCCCCTGCGTATGCGACCGTCTTAGGTACTCCTACGCTTCAAACGGGTGTCTTTGGTGGTATTATTGTCGGTGTTTTAGCGGCTTTTCTATACAATAAGTTTTACAATATTCAATTGCCGCAGTTCCTTGGATTCTTTGCAGGAAAGCGTTTCGTCCCAATTGTTACCGCTTTCTCAGCAGTTTTACTTGGTATCGTGATGTTCATGGTTTGGCCATTCGCACAAAGTGGCTTGAATACATTATCACATTTCATGTTAGAAACAAACCGCACACTTGCGGCTTTCGTATTCGGTTTAGTTGAACGTTCGTTAATCCCATTTGGATTGCACCATATTTTCTATTCACCATTCTGGTTTGAATTTGGAACGTATACAAATGCTGCAGGAGATATCTTCCGTGGCGACCAACGTATTTTCTTTGCTCAATTACAAGATGGTACAGAGTTCACTGCTGGTACCTTTATGACGGGTAAATTCCCGTTCATGATGTTCGGTCTTCCTGCAGCAGCACTTGCTATTTATCACACTGCTCGTCCTGAGAAGAAGAAGCTTGTCGGCGGTATCATGGCGTCTGGTGCTCTTACTTCATTCCTAACAGGTATTACTGAACCACTTGAATTCTCTTTCTTGTTTGTAGCACCCGTATTATTCGGTATCCATGCGGTTTTCGCAGGACTATCGTTTATGACGATGCACTTACTTGACGTTAAAATCGGTATGACCTTCTCTGGTGGTCTAATCGACTTCCTGCTCTTCGGTGTTATGCCAGGCAGAACTGAATGGTTCTGGGTAATCATTGTAGGACTAGTCTTCTCGGTCATCTATTACTTTGGTTTCCGTTTTGCTATCCAGAAGTTCAACTTGATGACTCCTGGTCGTGAAGAGGACGATGCTGACGATGATACAAACGAAGTAATCGATGATCTTCCTTATGAGATTCTTGCAGCAATGGGTGGAAAAGAAAACATTACCAACCTTGATGCATGTATCACACGTCTACGTGTCAGTGTTAACGATAAAGAACATGTAGATAAAAAGAGATTGAAAAAACTTGGCGCTTCTGGTGTTATGGAAGTCGGCAACAATATCCAAGCTATTTTCGGACCCGTTTCAGACAGTCTGCGTGGGCAAATGCAAGATATTATGAATGGCAAAGCCCCACGTTCGAAAGAAAACGTACCGAAAACTGTTAAGCAAGTCAACGAAACTGAAGATGCTACTGTTAACATGGCTGCACTTGAGTTCAGTAGTCCTCTAACAGGCGAAATCTTACCAATTACCGACGTCCCTGACCAAGTGTTCTCGGGCAAAATGGTAGGCGACGGGTTTGCAATTAAACCTACAGATGGTAAAGTCGTTTCACCTGTAAACGGTAAAGTCGTAACTGTTTTCCCAACCAAACATGCGATTGGCCTCGTAGCAGATAACGGCACAGAAATCCTGATCCACATCGGGATTGATACCGTTAAGCTGAAAGGTGAAGGATTTACTTCTAAGGTTGAACAAGGTGACCTCGTACAACAAGGCCAAATCTTGATGGAAGTAGATTTAGATTATGTAGAAAAGAACGCACCATCTATCATCACTCCAATCGTCTTTACGAATTTGGAAGCAGGACAAGCTGTGAAAATCACGAAGTCTGGCAATGTGAAGGCAAATGATCAAAACATTGTTGAGATTACTGATGGAAACAACTGATAAGTAAATTATTAATTTAACCCCCCGGGTACTTGCAAAGAATTTTCGCAGGTACTCGGGGGGTTTATCTTTCATTAGTACATATTTAAGTTCTACAAGTCCAAAACTTTTATCATAAAAACAAAAAAGTCCAGAATCTTCATCTGATTCTAGGACTTCCTTTTAAATTACTTTCTTAATTCTAACCAAGACACTGCTAAAGAATGGTAAGCGTCAAATAATGAACACATTGTATCTTCTCAAAGAAAATGCCTTTCTGACTTTTGTCAGAAAGGCATTTTCTATTTCTTCGATTGGATATAACAATCAGCCAGAAGATCCTTGGACCAGGGCTTGAGATGGTCGATTTCTAAATTCGCACTCATATCGAGCTGAGGAAGTTCTTCGAAAAGATATTTAAGGTGTCCCAGAATAGGACCTTTAGCTTGTCCTTCTTTCGATTACAGAAAACAAAGAGTGCATTCGAGAACGGGTCGAGCTGGAAGAGTTCCTGTACGATGACAGCAAGTCCATCGATCGACTTTCTCAGGTCTGTCGGACCAGCCGCCAGATAGACCCGTTCGACTGACCGTCCATTCATCATAGTCGGTCAAGCGTCCGTATGATCTGGAGCAACAGTTCCTCTTGAAAGCCACTTGTCACCTCAATCATTGATTCCACTTACATGTTATGAATAATTTGCTCAGTTGCTTCTATTTTCTGAGTTGATATTGAGTCCGTTCGAAATCTTTTCCGCTTTGTTTGTCATTGAAGGTGTCTCACTCGTTTAGCTTCCGCTTAAACACATCATTCGACCGAAAAAGTGAAGTGCTTTATTATTTTGTTCGCGTCCGAATATATGTCGTTAGGTTCCACAGTGCGACTGGAGCAACCAAATAATCATACATACTAACTCAATAAACAGGTCATCCAGGTTTCTCTAATCCCCCATTTTATCCGTATATCTTTCGTGCTCGGTCACAATTACTCCATCCATATTGTTGCCTGAAATCTCATAATCGTGATTCACCCGCACTTTAATTGTATGACTTTGAGAAACGCGGTAATAGGAAATAAAATATTTATTTCCATTGATACTAGTAACAATGTCTTTTTCTTCTTTTAGGTAATCCAAATATTCTTCCAAAGCAAAATTCTTTTCCTTCATAATTGCGCTGTGAGGCAAACCAACATAGCGGATATGCCACGGTTCATATTCAATTCCTGTAACATCCGTTTTATCCTTTGGATAACGTAAAATAAAGCCGTATTTCCAAGCATTTTTTTCTATCCACTTACCTTCAGGTGCTTCATTCATCTCCTTCTGAGTAGATCCTACATCAAGAGATAAGCCTAAATTGTGTTCGCTATGGCCTGCTGGCAAGGCATATCCTTTATCCGTTTTTTGGTAAATAACTCTTTGCATTTCAAAGTCTCGATAGCCACTATTAATTATAAAATGAAGAACCCCTTCACTATTTGCAGCATCTATCATCTCTGAAAATTTTAGTGCCACATCCTCTGATAAATAAATTTTAGTATCAAGCAACCCATATCCTTTTACCAATTCTTTATGCTTAAATAAATTTACTACATCCGATTTCACACTCTCTGGGTGAACAGGATATTCATTGTTTACTAAAAGTAGATTTCCTTGATAGATCTGTTCTTTTACAATCTCTTTCTTTTGGATATCTTCAGTAGTTCCTCTATAATCTAAATTATCTTTGTGATTTTGTTCAATTTCCTGAACTTCTACTTTATTTTCAAAAGTCGGGGCTATATTAAGAACTACAAAACCCAGAAACAAAATTAAAATCAATAAAAATCCCCACTTCTTCATTTTCAGTTTCCTCCTTCTTCCTCTTCCTTATAGGATAGAATAAACTTATGAAGAAAAAAGTAGGGTAAATATTAAGTTTTCCTTAAATTTTTACTTGGCTTCAAACTTGAACTTTTGGTACACTTTTCTTCGGTAAACGAACTTCAAATAGCGTAAGTATTAAAGTGCTTTCTGCAGAAATAGTTCCATTATGCTGCTCTACAAATATTCTTCGCAATGAACAAGCCAAGTCCTGTTCTATCTTCTTGATGTGTTCGCGCTTGGTCGCCTGTATAAAATATATCAAAGAGATGCGGCAGATCTTTCGGAGAAATACTATCTCCATAATTCTGTAACCTGAACTGTCCAGCCACTTCCCTTCACACCACAGCAGTTGAATTGGTTGCTCGACGGGCTACCTCTAAATCAGCGCCATGCTCATCCTTCTGTCCAAGCGAAAAAAGTTATTTGACTCTATTTCACTCTGGCATTTTGTGCTTACTGATGGAACGAACTGAAACATGTGATTTTTTAAAATTAAAACCCCGGGTACTAGCGACAATTGTTCGCTTGTTCCCAGGGTTTTTTCCAATCAAAATTTGCAAGTAAGACTCCCTTGATCATTTAAGACTTTATTTAACCTTAAATTTGCCTGATTGATTGCAAATCTTAATAGAATGCTCTTTTCTAAAAGATTGTTGCTATTGAATAAGATTTTTTTGATATAAAGGGTCTGTTTAAAGAAATATAACATGAATCAAAGGGACTCAAAATGAATCCCTTTAATTCATGTTTAATAGTGTTCATTTCTATCTTTTTTCAATCGCCATGCGCAAATTTGAGATAACACCAAGAAGCAATATGAATGAACAAACCAATTTTTCAAAAGGTGTTCCTAACAATTGTAGTATAAATCCAAAAGACCAAAGTACAGCAAAAAACCAACATATAATGGTTATTCCTCTTCTGTATTTATATAATAAATTCCCGCCAACAATTAGCGTAAAAACTCCTCCAATAATAGAGATCATGATATTGATAATAGAGATTGGTAGCTGAGTAGCGAATGATTCAGACCGGCCACCATTAACCCAGGTGAATGGAATAACTCCGCTAATAATAAGCACATTGATCAAGATGGTTAAAAAGTAAAAACTAAGCCCCATTAATACTGCAGTTTTCATATTAATTCTTCTAAGCTTTTCTATCATGCAATCACCTCATTTCTTCCCGTTATCATTTTACTTAAGCTGTTAATGTTCTATTCCTATATTTTTCACCGTATTGCAACGTTTTCCTTGCTAAACTCAACCTCATTCACGTTTTCTTCACGTTTTTCTCTAGTTACAATAAATATTAAATGACTCCCATTGCCACCGCTTCACAATGTGCGGGGTGTGTGGCAAAACAATGGATATTAATGGGTTTATCAACTTCTATTTCAAACATCGGGCTGCAAAATCTGCTCTTTGTCATAGGCTATGTTTAAGTTATTGGTTGATTTTGCATAGAAAAATACGCTCAGAAATGGATCTCCAAGCGCATTTATTAGTCTGTTATGAAACTCCTGAATCCTTCTGATAGACCTATCTCTTATATAGTCACAACCGTATTCGTTTCAGCTGCTTTTAATATTGCCAATATGACTTTTAGTGAAGATAATGCATCCTCACCTGAAACAAGTGGTTCTTTATCAAGTCGGACACTTTCAACGAACGCATCGATTACTCCACTGCTTGTTTGGTGATCATTAGTTTGTATGCATTCTATTTGATATTTTACTCTTTCACCATCTTTAGTAATCACTTCAATTTGATATTCATCACTGTGATAAATTTTCATGATTCCCTTTTCGCAATAGAAAATTGTACTATTGTCTTCTTCACCGTAATACGTCCAGGAAAAAGAAGCTGTACCTATATAACCTCGTTTTGTTTTTAGACTACATACAATGTTATCGCATACTTCGATAGGCTTACCATTTTCGTCAACTTTATCAAGTGCGCCTTGAAATGCACTAACTTGCTCGATTTCATCACCCAATAAATATTGCACTAAATCGATTTTATGAATACCTAAATCACCACCCACTCCAAGGGCAGAGCGATTATGTTTAAAGAACCACGTAGAGTTTGTCTTATTTACTCCCCAATGCTCAGGACCAGCATGTCCAAAAGTTGTTCTGAATGTTAGTACTTTGCCAAGCTCTTCGTTTTCAAGCATTTCTTTTGCCCTTATATGTGCTTTGGTAAATCGTTGGTTATGATCGACCATCAATTTTTTTCCTGATTTCTTCTGAGCTTGGACTATTTTGTTTGCAAATTCAATGGTTAAAGAAATTGGCTTTTCACATAATACATGCTTTCCCGCTTCTAGGGATTTCGCAGAAAATATATGATGAGACTCATTAGAAGAGCAATCGCTGATGATTTGTATCGTCGGGTCGTCTAAAAGTTCCTCTACTGAAGTAGCTACACTCCCACTAAATAACATAGCTAGTTCTTCAGCTCGTTCTGGGTTTCTGTCAAAAAAAACAATTTCACTTACATATGGATTCGCTTTATATTCAGGGGCATGACGATGTCTGGCTATAGAGCCACATCCGATAATACCAACTTTAATATTCAATTGGATTCCTCCTAATTGATCTGCCGTTAGATTCAGACCAACCGACTAACTTAGGCATTTTTGTTTTTATTAGCCAATCATTTTTCCCCATTTTCATCCCCCTTGTAATAAACTCAGAAAATTCTATTTATTATTTAATACTACTATATTTAGACATATTATATTCACATAAAAAAGTCCCTATTACTTCACCCGAAACCTATGTTAATTGTCATGGGAATTTATACCCTGCTATAATTTTGGACTATTGTCCGTAATTTACTCAAAGAAAGTCATCAAACAGGCTCTTTATGACCATAGCAAAAGCTCCAGTAAACAAACACTGGAGCTTTTTTGCAATCAATTGAATTACTTGTGAGATCCCCTCTTTTGTTAAACTGCCATTCAATTCCAACCAAGCCACTGTTTCGCAATGTCGAGAGTTATGTAGCAACATATAGGGTGTTGGTGAGTTTACGCCTGGTTTATTAAGTATTATCTTCACATGCACCAACTACAATTTATTTTTGAACTAAAGTACAATTTCCAAAAAAAACTGCACCTCCAATTATTAGTGAAGCCTAACAATTGGGGTGCAGCTTATCGCAGCAAAATGTTTTTTCATGCTATTATTTGTTATTTAATACTTCTTTCATATCTACTTTTTTCCCGTCCTTTAGACGCTTCTTAAATTCAGCTGTTGCTGTGAAGAGTACGTCTGTTGATGAGTTAAGGGCCGTTTCAAATGAATCTTGTAAAACACCAATGATGAAACCTACTCCAACTACCTGCATAGCTACATCAGCAGGAATTCCAAATAAGCTACACGCTAGAGGAATCAGTAATAGTGAGCCACCAGCAACACCAGAGGCACCACAAGCACTTACTGCTGCCAATACGCTGAGAATAATGGCTGTAGGGATGTCGACTTGAATGCCAAGTGTATGCACTGCAGCAAGTGTCAATACTGAAATGGTAACCGCAGCACCTGCCATATTGACCGTTGCGCCTAATGGAATGGATACAGAATAGGTATCTTTATCCAGACCTAGTTTTTCACATAATGTCATATTTACAGGAATGTTAGCAGCAGAGCTGCGTGTAAAGAATGCTGTAATACCACTTTCCTTAATACACTTTATCACAAGTGGATATGGATTCTGACGTATGTTAACGTACACGATGAGTGGGTTAACCACAAGAGCCACAAAGAGCATACTTCCAATTAAAACCGCAAGCAATTTCCCATAGCCTAGCAGTGACGAAATTCCATTAGTAGTAATAGACTCGATCACTAGACCCATAATACCAAATGGCGCAAACTTAATGACCCAACCAACCATTTTAGCTACAGCATCTGAAAAATTAGTAATCAATGTTTTTGTTGTTTCAGAAGCAGTTCTCAACGCCAATCCAAGAACAATCGCCCAAGCTAAAATACCAATATAGTTAGCATTGTAAAGAGCACTGACAGGGTTATCGACAACGTTCAAGACTAACGTTTTCAGTACCTCAACCACACCGCCAGGAGCTGCCAAATCCGTTGCGCCCGTTGTAAGTGTAATACTTACAGGGAAAATGAAACTTACAATAACTGCGACTAATGCAGCTAAGAACGTTCCTAAAAGGTAGAGGAATATAATGGATTTCATATTCGTTTGCTGACCTTTTTTGTGTTGAGCGATGGAAGACATAACCAAGAACAGTACCAAGACAGGTGCGATTGCTTTTAAAGCACCTACAAATAAAGAACCTAAAATGGTTAACGATTTGGCTTGTTCCGGAATCAATACAGCTAAGATGATCCCAATAATCAAACCAATAGATATTTGTTTTACTATACTTATTTGATTCCACTTTTTCATTAGATTTTTCATAGATATTCCCCCCACTAGTTTCATATAAAATTACAACATTGCTAATATCGCGCTATTCATTTCTCATAGCCCTAATTGAATTAAGTCTATGACAAATAAATAAGATCGACGGAGAAAATATAATGCTAAACTCTAGGAATAAGGTTAGGTAACTACCTTCCTCACATTCCACTCTATAAAAACTTATCCAATCACTAGTATTGTAATGAATATTTCTGTATTTTACAATACTATTATTACTATTCAATTAATTGTAATTATATGAATATTCTTTTAAACGATTAAAGCAAATACAATACTTAGCGTTAATATTTATGTGAATTAATACTATTCAAATATATTTATTACTCCCATAAAGATAATATTTGTTGAATTTATGGACTTCACCATAAATCATATTTTCATAACCAAAGGAAAAAGCAGTGCTTTGATTTCTCAAAACACTGCCCGTTTTTCTACTCAAACTTATATCCCCAAAAGGCTTGTCCACGTTCAAGCGCTTAGACAGTTTTGGAAGGCCGATTTTTATAAACATCTTTATTAAGAGCAAAACCTTCCAACATAAATATGGCTTCTTGCCAGTTCTCTTTCTTTTAAGTCTCATAAGTTATTACGTCATCAAAATTTAATGAACTTCAGTTATTACTGCTTGTTCAAATAACCACGTTTATCAAAGTTAAAGCTCTTAAAGCGATACTTACAATACAAAATGACCATTTGCTCAGGTAATACAAAGAGCATTACAAAAAACAAACTAATACCTATTACAATGATTACTATTATATTTATGTCATCAATGGCTAAATGTCTTACCATATATTGAATGACAAAAACTAAACCTAATCCAACAATACTAACCATTGGAAAGTATGATTTAGTTTCAAACTTTGCTCTTAACTCGCCTTTTTTAGAATCTTTTCGGTACTCTCCTTTTTTTAATAATCGATAGAATCGGATAAAAGTCACAATAAAAATAAGTAACCCAATTGCTAGAATAATATAGGTAACATTAAGTAAAGATTCCGAAGTAATCCCGTGTTTATCTCCATCTTTCCCAAGTAAAAATAGTGCACTCATGAACAGACAAAGAGAAAACAAATTTTGAGATACTAGAATAGATAGCAAATATTGAATTCTACCATATCTATTATAGATTGCTGGAATTGCATAAATTAGAGACAACACAATAAGTCCCACTGTTAACCAGAAATGCACCGTCAGAATTTCATCTTTATACGGATAGACTGTTGAATCTCCCGCAACAAAATATTCTAAAGCAAATAATAGTGCTTGCAAGAAGGTAGACAATGCAAGAACGCCACCTAATGCGGATGGGCTCTGCCGCCCTGATTCAAGTGGTGCTCTTAATACTTTGAAATCTTCTTCAATTAGTCTTCCGAGCAATGAAAGCACCCTCTCTTTAAATTAGTCTTTACTATTCATATAACCTCGCTTATCAAAGTTAAAGCTCTTGAAACGATATTTACAATACAAAATAACGAGCTGCTCTGGTAATATAAAGAGCATTACAAAAAATACAAGAATTCCTCCAACAATAAGTATCATCACATTAATATCATCAATTGCTGAATTTCGAGCGATGTATTGGATGATAAAAACAAGCCCTACTCCTGTAATGATCGCTGTTGGGATATAAGAAGTTTTTTCAAATTTCCCTCTTAACTCTCCTTTTTTTGAGCCTTTTCTATAATGACCCTTACGCAACAAAATATAGAAACGGATACAAGTAGCTACGAAAACAAGAAGACCTATGAATAATAAAATATATGTAAAATTAAGAAGCGATTCTGGAGTAGCGATCATTCCTTCTCTAGATTTTCCTATTAAAAATAAAGCCATTAGTAGAAAGGGAATAGATGACATATTTTGAGTAACAAGGATTGAAATTAAATACTGTATTTTTTCGCTTCTTTTATAAACTATTGGAATCGCATAGATTACACAAAGAACAATAAGTATAAGAGTTATCCAAAAATATACGTTTAAAATCTCCTCTTTATACGGGTAAATCGTAGTAGCAGCTGCCATAAAATATACTAGGGTAAAGAGCAATGATTGCATAAATATACTTAGTATTAGAATAAAACCAAAATTTGATGGGCTCTGTCTACCCGATTCTAGAGGTCCTCTTAGTACTTCGAAATCTTCTTCTTTCAGTTTGGAAAACACATGACTACCTCCATTATTGATTACCGTTTAGTTTAAAGTGGTTCGTTCTGTTGGCTCAGATCAAAACGTCTAGTATTGCTATGAAAACGTCAACGCTCTAGTAAATACACAATTGCTTACGAGAGAATATGTAAAACCTTCTATAGACCTTCTAAATCCACCGATTGTCATCCAACCTAGGGAGATACTACTCTGCTGTTGCAATAATCTCATCACCATCAGGATTTTCTCAAATCTTAATTGAGTATTTATTTACCACATCTTATCTCTACTTACATGCATGATTATTTTCCATTTATTTTAATTGTAACTATTTCCTAGCAAATATACTATTTAAAGTTAACTTTTTCAAATTTAGGCCACATGCATATTCTTTCACTTTGGCAGTTAGAACTGGGGCGCATTCGATTTCTAGATGAGGGAGGTCTTAATAAACAAGATTAATTTTTGCTTAATTAATGCACGTACATTCCAGCACTGCCCCCGAGTTGGTTTTTTTCGTTATATCTATGTTCATTTCCATTCGCAAACTGACAGAATTTGCTATACACTTTATGTATGACTAAACAACTGAGTGGTGATATTCGTGTTTAAATTATTGTTGATTGAAGATGATATTTCCTTGTTTGATGAAATGGAGGACAGGCTCTCGCAGTGGTCATTTGACGTGACTGGCATTAGTAATTTCGGTCATGTTATGGAAGAGTTTACTTCGGTAAAGCCGGACCTAGTTATCATAGATATCCAATTGCCCAAATTTGATGGCTTCCATTGGTGTCGAACGATTCGGTCGCAATCGAATGTTCCGATTATCTTCCTATCCTCCAGGGACCATCCCACGGACATGGTCATGTCGATGCAGCTGGGGGCGGATGATTTTATTCAAAAACCTTTTCATTTCGAGGTACTGATTGCGAAAATCCAGGCGATTCTTCGCCGTACCTATAACTATAATACTGAACCAAGCAGCATCCGAAAATGGTGCGGAGCTACAATTGATTTTGAACAAAATATGGTTTCAAATGAGTTAGGATCCGTTGAACTGACAAAAAATGAAAGCTTTATCCTTCAACTTCTCATCGATCAGAAAAACAAGATTGTTACCAGGGATGATTTGATGAACCACCTTTGGGACGACAAGCGCTTTATCAGCGACAATACGCTGACGGTCAATGTTAACCGACTGCGCAAACGGCTCGACGAGTTGGAACTTGGACAATACATACAAACGAAAGTTGGCCAGGGATACTTGGCACTCGATGAGGATAACAATTATGATTCGTAATTTCTTGAGCGAACGGATCAGCTGGATTCTCCTGTTCGTCGTATTGCAAGGCATGAGTCTGTTCATTGCCTATATTGATTCGACCATCCCATTCGCGTCAATGCTCTATATTTCTTTCTTGTCCTTCCTGCTCTTTGCTGTCTTTTTGTTGTTCCGTTATTTTAAAGAGACAAGATTTTATAGAAGCCTGCAAGATTGGGAAAGCAGTCTCGACCTTTCGGAAGTCGCTGAACCGGTCAGTCCTTTTGAAACAATCGTCGTGCGTAGTATCACGGAGCAAACTGCGCTTTTGAAAGCGGAGCTGTCAGAAAACCGTATTCAACTGGAGCAGGAAAAAGACGATCTTCTCTCCTGGATTCATGAAGTGAAGACCCCGATGACCGCCATGCAATTAATGATCGGACGCGTCGAAAACGTCACGCTGAAATCTCAGCTGAACCAAGAGTGGCTGCGGATTCACTTGCTTTTGGACCAGCAACTACATCAAAAACGGCTAACGGTTATCGAGAACGATCTTTATATCGAACAGATTCATCTCGAATCAATCGTTTTCAATGAAATCCAGACGATGCAATCGTGGTGTATACAAAAAGGAATCGGCTTTGACATTCAGCTCGACAGTACCAATGTGTTTAGTGATGCCAAGTGGTTGTCCTTCATCATTAGGCAACTATTGACCAATGCCATCAAGTACAGTGAGAAAAGCGATATCTTCATTAGGAGCTATGAAAAAGAAGGACAAATCTGCCTGGATGTGACAGATACAGGCAGAGGAATCGATCAGAAAGACCTTCCAAGGATTTTTGACAAAGGGTTTACGTCGACTACCAATCACCGGGAGCAGGTCTCAACTGGTATAGGTCTTTATTTGGCGAAAAAAGCGGCATTCCCCCTTCTCATCAAAATTAATGTAAAGTCTCAGATTGGCAAAGGGACGACTGCCACCCTATCTTTCCCAAAACAAAATGAATTTGTGAACTTACAAGGCATGTGACAAAAGTGTCACATGCTTTTGTTTTTTGTTCGGCTAATCGCAGGATTACCATGCCATTCCTTTTTATAATGAAGTTATCACAACAACAAAAGGAGTACGGGCATATGAACATATTAGAAGCAACGAAAATCCGTAAAAGCTACGGTAACAAGTTAAATAGACAGGAAGTTTTGAAAGGCGTTGATATCAGTATTCGTAAAGGTGAATTCGTGGGCATTATGGGTGCATCTGGATCTGGCAAGACGACGCTTCTCAATGTTCTTTCCACCATCGACCATGTAAGCGAAGGCATCATCCAAATCAATGGCAGTGAAATGACACGGATGAAGGAGAAAAAGCTGGCTGAATTCCGTAAAAACCATCTAGGTTTCATTTTCCAGGAATACAATCTGCTCGACACTCTGACCGTGAAGGAGAATATCCTACTGCCATTATCGATCACAAAGTTGCCAAAACGAGTGGCTGAAGATAAGTTCTCCACATTGGCTCGTGATCTTGGCATATTGGATATCGCGCATAAATACCCAAATGAAATTTCAGGAGGGCAGAAACAACGAACATCTGCTGCACGGGCTTTCATCCATGAACCGAGCATCATTTTTGCGGATGAGCCGACTGGTGCACTTGATTCAAAATCTGCTTCCGATTTGCTTAACAAACTGAGCGAATTGAACCGGCAGCGCCTTGCAACAATCGCCATGGTAACACATGACCCTACTGCAGCAAGCTTCTGTAGCCGGGTGATTTTCATCAAGGATGGTCAGGTATATACACAACTTCATAAAGGAGATCAATCGAGAAAGACCTTTTTCGAAGATATCATCAAAACGCAAGGTGTGCTGGGAGGCGTGCAGAATGAATATTAATATTCTCATCTTCCGCAACCTGAAAAAGAATCTTAAAAACTATTACCTGTATGTATTTGCCCTCGTTTTCAGCGTCGCACTGTATTTCTCTTTCGTCACGCTACAATACGATCCATCAATGGATGAAACGAAGGGTTCTGTAAAAGGCGGAGCATCAATTCGGGCTGCATCGCTCCTTCTCGTTGCCATCGTCTCGATATTCGTGCTATATGCCAATACAATTTTCATCAAACGACGGAGCAAGGAAATCGGGTTGTTCCAATTGATCGGTATGAATAAAGCGAAAATATTCCGTGTATTGAGTATCGAGAACCTCATCCTTTATTTCGGCTCGATTGTAGTGGGTATTTTTATTGGTTTTTCCTTTTCAAAATTGATTCTGATGACTTTATTTAAGGTGACTGCGGTGGATACAGCTGCCACTCTTCAGTTTTCAACAGAGGCTCTCAGCCAGACATTAATTGTCTTCGTTTTGATTTTCTTCTTGATCCTGGTCATGAATTACCTATTCATCCGAAAACAAAGCATTCTCTCGTTGTTCAATTTGACCTCTTCAACTGAAAGCAATGTAAAAAAGACTTCTAAGCTGGAAATTCTCACTGGAATCGTCGGTTTGTTTTTAATCTTTTCAGGCTATTTCGTATCATCGAAATTATTCGATGGTGATTTCTCTGAAATGACGGGACTGCTCATTGCGATGGTCTACACGCTTGCTTCGGTTATTATTGGGACTTACCTCTTTTATAAAGGCTCGGTCAGTTTCATTGCCCATTTGATAAGAAAGAAGAAAGATGGACATTTGGCGGTCCATGAAGTCTTATCTCTATCATCCATCCAGTTCCGTCTTAAATCAAATGCGCTTTTACTAACCATCATTACAACTGTTTCTGCTCTTGCGATTGGTCTGCTGTCCTTGAGTTACATCTCCTACTATTCGGCAGAAAAGGTTGCACAGGATTATGTACCGGAAGACTTTGCGCTGACTGATGCGGCAACTGCAGATCAATTTAAACAGTCCCTAGAAAGGGCAGATATACGGTATAAAGAAAAACAAATCGATGTTCTCCAGGTGAAATTCGATGTTTCGGATATTATGGATACTGAACTTGCCGATCTACCTGCATATGACATGGAGCTTCCAGTCATAAGTGAACGAAGTGTCAACATGGATCTTTCAGCTGATGAAACTCTTTTCACTGGAATAAGCTCCATTTTGTTAAAAATAATCACCATCAAAGATTCCGGTAATATAGAGCTCATTGGAACTAATGAATCCATCTCGCAAAAGTTCATTGGCCTGGAAGATGAGTTCGTGGTTTCCTCCTACTTCACTAACGGAGGACTTCCCACGGCAATCGTAGATGAGACTCTTTTCGAACAACTGAAAAAAGATATGGACCCCGAGATTCAATTGGAATCCACTCTCTATACTGGCATAAAAATTTCCGATGGTGGAAAGCTTGAACAAGCAAACAAACTGTTCACGGAAATCAAGCCTAAAAATGGTAATCCCTATTTAAACGAATCCCGACTAGACATCAGCAATAACCAAAAAAATTCAATGGGCCTTGTCATGTTCATCGTCGGCTTCCTCGGACTCACTTTCCTCATCACATCTGGCTGTATCCTGTACTTCAAGCAGATGGGTGAAAGTGATGAAGAAAAGCCTAGCTATACCATTCTACGAAAGCTTGGTTTCACGCAAGGCGATTTGCTGAAAGGAATTTGCTTAAAACAGCTCTTCAATTTCGGCATTCCATTAATTGTCGGACTTGTACATAGCTACTTTGCGGTCCAATCTGGCTGGTTCCTGTTCGGGACGGAGCTTTGGGCACCAATGTTCATCGTCATGGGACTTTACACAGCTTTGTACTCGATTTTTGGACTATTGTCAGTTTTGTATTCCAAGAAGGTAATTAAGGAAGCTCTTTAATAGCTTCGATTAGCAACAATCAAATAGAGAGTCTTCTCACTAATTACTAGCTTATTAATATGACAAAAAACTGGAGCCCAAGTTTGGACTCCAGTTTCTTTATATTTATATTATGATTACAAGGAACATCTTAATTGAGTTCATTGTTAATGTTTAGGGAAGTCTTGTAACTGTCTCCCCAAGTGAACCACTCCTTGCTCACTTTACCGACTACTTCACCGTACTGTAACACATCAAACTTCATTTCCCACCAGTTACCACGTGCACAGGTTCCTTAGATTACGCGCGATTAAACGGTCATCTTCCAGCTTGATTGGGCTAACCAATTTTCCTGTTCCTTAAAATTGGGACTCATCTTCCCAACAAGACGCCAGAAGGATCGATCATGATTAAGATGGACCATATGGCACATTTCATGAACGACCACATAGTCAATCACCTCTAGAGGCGCCATTGCCAGCCTCCAATTAAATGTTAACTGTAGTTGTGAATCACAAGTGCCCCATGTTTTTATACTATCAGTTATACGAATAGAGCGCGGTTTTACCTTAAAGTCACTTTGATGGTTTCTGACACTTTTCTCTACCAATGCTTTACAACGTTGATTATAAAATCGTTTTAAAGCTTGTTTAATTTTTTCATCCTCAAGTTGTTTCACGAATATATGTAATATACCCTCTTCAAAAACGACATGGTTTTGCTTAATCGTACTGTCTTGGGAAATCTGAATCGGATATGTCTTCCCTAAATAGAGAAAAGTTTCACCATGATGATATTCTCTCTCCTTTGGCCCAAGCAATCTTTCTTTCATCTCTTTTGATTTTTGCTGAATCTGATCCCAATTTCGCTCTAGTAATTGAATCACTTTTTCATCCGATGTCCCTTTAGGGGTCTGGACTTCAACATGTCCATAGACGTCTATATGAACCCCTATGGATGCCCGCTTTTTGTACTTGATTTCAAATTGTATCGTATCACCTAAGTAAGTATGTCTCATTTATTCACCTTTAGTAGCGATTCACGCGCCTATCCTCATGTTTATAGTTTAACCCTTGTACTTTAATCCACTTCATTCTGTTTGTCATTCTCATCGACTACTAATTCATTATCAAAATATTATTGTAGGACAAACCTGCCTACTTTAGGCCGTACACTGATTGCGACAATCCTAATTTACATTATCAATATAACATATGCCGATATATAAGCTCATTCTGCAATAAAGTTATTACCTGAAAAGTATCCCGTTTTTTCTTCCTTTATGCTTAAACATAGTGCTTCTGTCTATCTGGATGTAGTTATAAAGTTCCTTTGTCACCTGTATAAAATTAATAAAGTCATTTCATCTTCTTCTAATAAAACTAGAGCCTTACCACATTTGATTATGTAGTAAGGCTCTTTAAAGTTGTTTAATTCGAATTCCGAATCTTTAAGTAAAGCACCCGTTAGTTGAACAACGTATTACCCACTATGAATTTCAAAGCAGAAATATCCAAAAGGCAAATGTTCTTCTTTTAATTCCATTTCTGATTTTGCAATTTCCATCATTTGAGGCATGATTTCCCTTAAAGATTCTTTATATTTTTTAAGTGCTTTTTGATAAGAATCCACGTCATTATTCTTACATAAAGGATATAAAATTGCCCCTAATCTCAAATCATTAAGGGATCTTGGTTGATCTATGGGTTCTATGCATTCCAAAATGTGCTTCTCTTGAATTTTCTCATCAAACCAATCTCTACATTCTATATAAAACTTAAATTCCTCGAATTCAGTTTGCATATCTACTTCTTCATTTATATAGAATGGTGTAATCCTAATGTATTCGGTAGTTGAATCAGAACTAATAATCTCATCTAATATTCCTTTTAACTCTGTAATGGTTGGGTAATATCTATATTTCCCATTGTAGTAAACAGTGTGATTGTAAACTATTTCGTTAATTTCCCCTTTACCTTTCCCTATCATTTTCATCGCCTCCTTTATTACATATTCTTCATAATATTAAGCCCATTTCTTCTTGAACTAACCTGCACCGTTAGTTGAAGAAGAAGAAGAAAAAAGACCGTACCCGACGGTCTCCTGCTACTAACTCCCAATCCAGTGAAGAACTATCATAGTAATACTGAAAAAAGCTGCACCAAAATTTATGACAACCTGGTTTTTTAAATATTTCAATAAAACCTCGTAAGTCGTTATGTTGTCTTCTTTTTCGAACTTAAGCATTCGTAAAATTGAAATTCCCCATAAAATACCAGCAATAATCATACATAGTATTTCAGCTATTCTTAGCCAGTCCATAATTTATAATTCCCTTTCTTCTTTACCTATTATAAAACCTCGTAAGGGAACTCTTTTGTTCCTTCCTCAATTAGCTTCATCATATCATTTTTTCGTTTTAACCATCGTACACCTTCGGTATTTTTTTCTACTATCTCACTGTCTTTTAACTTTTCTTTGTTCAACTAACCTGCTGCGTTAGTTGAAAAATAGATTTACTATTCACCAAGCATTATTAAATATCTTTTCTCAATCCCATTATCTTTAGCTATGAGGATATCTCTTCTTTCCTTAGGTGCGATTATTTTTGTTCCCACAGGTAAATCACTTGCCATCCCATCTTTAATTTCCCCAATTATCTCGTGATTTGTTAATTCGACTTCCTCTATCCAGTCAATACCACTTACGTAAACTTTATCATTTAGTTCAAAATAATCTGCCTCAGGGTCTTCTTTTAAGACTTGTTCTTTAGTTAAATAACCTGGTGTATTTTCACCTGGAATACCAGTACAACCTACCAATAGAAACACGACAAGCAAGATAACGGAATTCTTGATGACTGAAAGCATAGGAAGACTCCTCCCTTCGTTATTGTAATTAGTATTCTTAAACTAATCTGCCTCGTTAGTTCAACAAGCACAAGGCTTTACCTCTTCTTGAAATAAAGCATCCGTTAGTTGAATGACCTTATTCTAATTTCAGTTTTTTAAATTCGGAAAATTTTGTATCATAGTTGGCTCTTTCAGTTAGATGATGAATCCATTTCGTTGCCTTTTCTAATTCTTCATTATCTAAAAAGCTTTGAATAATAATTTTATAGTTAGAACTATATGGATACTGTTCGTCTTTGCATAAATTTAGAGCATTTTCAAAATATTTATTCGCTTTGTTTAAATCCTTTAATTTACGATGCATTAAACCAATATAAATTAATCCACTTCCTATTTCTAATTTTGAAAATGGCTCTTCTATTGCTAATTCCATTATTTTTATTGCTTTTTTTCTAAATCCAATAATTTCGTAACGATTCGCTTTACTTACATATTTATCATATTTTTTCATTGTCGTTCACTCCCTAACAATACTACCTCTACCTTAAGTTAAAGCAATTTACTACAATTATAACTCAGTTTACTTCTTCAACTAAACTGCCGCGTTAGTTCAATAAGAAAAAAGGCTTTACTCCTTAATGAAGTAAAGACCCCTTTAGTTAAACAAGGTTCTTAGTAAATCCAATACTTTTATCCTTATAACCCATATTTATATAAAATTGATGTGCATCTTTTCGTTCTTC
>NZ_JBYNRN010000005.1:0-3440 GCF_057785155.1 Paenisporosarcina sp. | reverse complement strand
GTTTTGAGGGAATAATCCTCAATCATCTGGTGATGATGGCGAAGAGGTCACACCCGTTCCCATCCCGAACACGGAAGTTAAGCTCTTCAGCGCCAATGGTACTTGGGCTCATGCCCTGGGAGAGTAGGACGTTGCCAGGTATCAACCCTTATCCTGATAGGATAAGGGTTTTTTATTGTTCATTTTTAGAGAAAGAAAAAAGTCCTTATATTTCTCTTTTAAGGTTAAAATACCTAATAAAGTAATCCCCCCCTCTTCTTAACGTAACGTTAAACGAGCTAGATCGGTATTCTAAGCTATTTTTGAGGGGGGATCCTACTAAGGACAAGGCTATAATCTTAAAAAGCTGTAGTGCCTAGTTTTATGCGTTTTAAATTATCTCTTTTATTTTAATTTCATATTCGATTTGCGTAATCTCTCCTAATTGTAAAAGTAAATCTAGAGCTTCCTTTTGTTTTATGGAATCAACGGTATGTTGTATTTGTAAGTTATTAGATTGATTAATGATATAGTCAGGCAGATCATTTTTTATTTTCGTTTGGGTAGAAGGGATAAATCCAGCCTCTAAAATTTTATTAATGTATCCCACCACATTTTTGATATCTGGTCGTTCTAATGTTTCCTTGACCGCATTTAGGATATTCTCTTCACTCTCCATTTTCTTCCATTTATTTAGAGTAGCTGCATTCACCTTAATTCCATAGGAAGTTAACAAATCTTCTAGATGATTAGATGATCCAACAACAACATTTTTTATTAGTTTTTGCTCTATGTTGTTGTTATTCAATGATTTTGTTTTTAATGGTTTTGTTAAATGATTATGTTCGGGTGCATGCTGTGCACTACCCTGGTGCATGCTGTGCACTACCCCTGGTGCATGCTGTGCACTACCCTGGTGCATGCTGTGCACTACCTTGGGAGTTTCGATCGTATAAAGATTAGATGTGTTTCGGATTTTTCGATGTTTGGTGACATCTAAACGGATTTCTTTTTTGAGTAGTCCTTTTTCTACCAATGTAGCTACACAATTAATAGCCTTTCTGCGACTCATTCGACCTAACTTCGCGATAGTATTATATGAAGGAAATGCAGTAGCTTCTCTTGCATTTGCAAAAGATCGTAATACTATATAAACCATTTGCTCATAAATATCGAGATCCGGGATATCCATAATATCCACGGGTACTATGAAAACTCTTAAATTATCCTGTAAAAACTCTGCCATTTTCTTATTTCTCTCCTTTGATTGTCTACAGGAGAAGTATTGCCGATCCCAGACTTTGCGTGATAGAATGAATGCAAGCAAAGCACCAAAGTTCATAGTAAAGGATCATACTTACTTCACTGTATGACTCTTGATTTGACGAGAAAGACGCCTTTAGCCGGGGAAGCTAAATGGGGGCGTCTTTCTCGTTTTTTATTGGTTTAAAAGTTTTAAGCTTGTCCTGTATACACTTGATTACTCGGTCAAAAAACACCATATCTACTTTAGCATAGGACGGAAAAATAGGCATTACTTACCTACACTTTACGTTGTATATCCAACCAACTGTTTTTTACAAAAAAAACCATATGATATCAAAGTTTTTACTTACCTACACTTTACGTTAATTTACTTAAAATTACAAAAAAGTAATAAAATTGTATATTTTTACAAAAAAAACCATATGATATCAAAGTTTTTACTTACCTACACTTTACGTTGTGTATCAAACTATCTGGTTTTTGGGTAAAAATAGGCCCTATTTACTTACCTACAGTTTACATTGGAAAAAAACAGCTTACTTTTTAGAAGTAATTATATCGAAATTACTTACCTACAGTTTACATTCGTGAAGTAAAACTATAATTCGATATGATATACATTCATTTTTACTTACCTACAGTTTACAAAGAGACATTATGTTAACTGTTAAAAAAATACATTTTTTCCATTTGAACAAAAAAATCCTAAAAATTTTTTTTAGGATAGGAAAAGATCAATGTGTAGTTGTTCGGATTGCTGTTGAAGAGGTTCACGCAAAAGGCTTTTAGCTGTAATGGCTTCCGATAGTACTAATTTAAATAGATATCTTCCTCGTCCTTCATTAATAATTTCATACCTTTCAAGAATTTGATTCTCTACTAATTCTTTAATTGCATTCTCTAGTATGTTTTTCTGTATAGCAGGGCGGGCTACACTCATGCCTAACATATCGACAAAGTAAGTAAGTTCTTGTTCAATCACTCTGTGTTTAGGGGCTAGACTACATAACAAAACATAAAGAATTTGAGCCGTGTCGGATTGGAGATCTCGAATGAGCGGCATACTTATATAGGAATAAAAACCTTGTTTTAAACTTTTATAGACGAGATCCCCTAGAAAAACCTCATAATATTGTGCGTTGCTTTCTCCTTTTTTAAAGTTGGTCTTTTGAATAGAAGAGATTAAACGGTACATCCCCTGTTTTTCTACTTCTAATTCTTCGGTTTGTTGGGTTTGATGGAGAAAGATCCGAGTGTTAAATAAGGAGTTTAGAGCTTCATCAATGAGACGATAGCCACTGCCTTTGGTGGGAAAGCCAATGAGGTTTGCTAGTTCATAGTAAGTAAAGATAACTCGTTGACCTTCTCCTTTGGTCTTCCAAAGGGTTTGTAATCCCATAAATACTTTTTGGTCCATTGCAGATAGAATTTCTCCGGTATGGTATTCAATTAACATATCTTCTTTCTGGACCCGGAGAGGTTCAGATAAAAATTGAAGAGCAGGAATTTGATTGTTATTCTCTTCTTTTCTTTTACTAGCTGCAGAGAAGGCTTTGACTGATTGTCGTTCAATAGGATCACTATGATGCCGATACAGTTCCCACTTCAATTTTTTTGTCTCTTGTAAAAGAGCTCGCTTGATTGCAAAATCAGGATCATTGGTCGTTTCATTTTGTTTTTCAAGGTAGTTTAAGATCTTCTTATCTATTTCTTTTAAGTGGTTTGCTGCTTCGGTAAGTTTTTGTTGGAATTCAAGTTTAATTGTAGGGAGATGTGAAAGGTTTCCGGCTCCAAGTTGCCTAGTTAAATCTTCAAGTTCTTTGGTTAAACTGTCTAATAGATTCGCTGCTTCTTTTTTATTCATAGAACGTCCTTTCCTTCTGATAACATGGAACCTAATATCAATATTGTACTATAAAATGAATTTTTGTCTTAAGGGATTGAGGAATTGAAATTCAGAGGTATTGGGGGGAGAGGAAATCTATAAAGTGGTTCATCTTTAAAAGCATAAATTACTACTTGATAAGTTTTTGATAGCATGGTATATTTACACCTGTCGCTTTTGATGTGGCCCGTTGGAGAAGCGGCTTAACTCACATGCCTTTCACGCATGCATTCAGGGGTTCGAATCCCCTACGGGTCACCATATATGGGCGCTTAGCTCAGCTGGGAGAGCACCTGCCTTACAAGCAGGG
>NZ_JBYNRN010000004.1:0-11201 GCF_057785155.1 Paenisporosarcina sp. | reverse complement strand
CTTAATTAACGGTTTTAATTAAAAAAGAGAAAACCTTCCAAAAGGTTTTTGGAGGGCTGTTTGGTATGCTCAAAATAGTATAACATAGGGTTAATTAGAATTTTAGAAAAAAATATTGACATCCTATTAGCTGGTTTAGTTGAGTAAGGAAACAATAAAAGGACCAAATTTATGGTCCTTTTTATTTATTATAGAAATATCAACAATATTATTTAACATAGTCAAATAAAAAACAGTACCCAATAGGGCACTGCTTAAATTTTAAATTCAGACCAATCTTTTAATAAACTTCTCATTCGCTCTGAAGGAATATAACAATTCATTGGTTCTTCATTACGAATACAACCTCTAAAAATAAATTGTATTAAATCCGATACTGCTAACATATCTTCATCTACTTCTACTCCGTACTCACTGAAGAAATTCCGCTCCAATGGATTTATAAATCGATTATATACAAATGCCATGCTTTTACAGTGCCCATATTCATTGGTCGCTCTAGCGTTGAATGCAACAAAATTATCCTTACTCCTGTCATTATTTTTATTTAATTTACACTTTGCATTTTTTAACATGGGTGCAAATTCGGATATAGTCGTCCAAAAGATATCATCATTTTCTGTCGGAACTACTCGTCTAAAGTAGTTTCTCAAATTATTATTTAGTTGATTTAAATCGTCCGATGGAGCATTTCTAAACCATGTAGATGAAAGTTGATAATATCGCTGCTTTTGAGTTAATCTTTCATTTGTTTTTTCTCGAGAATCGTAATTTGAATTGAGCGAACTTTTTCTCGCATTTTCATCTTCCTCGAAAATATCCAACAAATCATAAAGTTTTTTACGAGGTTCGATAGACGGATTATATTCAATTAATTCATATCGACCTTTTACGTTCTTCACGCTGAACTTATTAAATTTTATATAGTTTGCTTTGTAATAGTTGCATTGGGTTTGACCATCGAACAAATACGTTAAAATATAAACTTCGTCAAAAGCCTCAAAAGCCCTAGTATTCATAGTCCAGAACATAGCAACTCCATTTTGCAAAACTAAATTGTCGCTCTCTGCAAGAATCTTCATGTCTGAGAATTTACCTTTATAACCATCATCTAACCAAGCGATTTTTCCGTCTTTTTTAATATCTATGGTTCCATTAGTTCTCAATAAATCAATGTCGCTTTTAGAAATATCATATTGCTCAAGAACATTTGCCACTTCGTCCATGATGAGGGTATATCCATTTTCTTCGATTAAATCTAAGGTTTCCAAATCTAATTTCTTGAACAACTGATGAGTCGTTACGATAGATTTCCCAATGGTGATTAATGCTTGAAAATGTTTCGATTTGGTTCCATAACCTTTGATTGCTTCTGGTTCCACAAAATCAATATCTGTTGCTTGTTTGATTCGTTCAACTTCATTTAGAAACGGAGTTACGAATATGTATTTCACTTGATCTTCAGATTCACCAAACGCAAGTTTTTTAGTTTTACCGATACTATCATTAATTTGTTGTATTGCCCAACTTGTTTTACCAGCACCACATATAGCATCAATTACATTGATAGTCTGTGTCATACCAAAACCTTTTGTTTCTCTCATGTAGTTTTCCTCCATTTGATTTATATATACCTATTGTATTGACAGCAATGACCCTGTAAGGAAACTAATATAATTTGATTTAATGGCACAAAAAGTGTGCCAGTAACAGAGAAAAGGCCATTAGTACCAACGTTTGCTCGAGGTCTGCTTTAAAGAGGAATATGGTATTTGTGCCAGTACTAAAACATGAGAAAACGACCATCAGGAGTGGCATGAGACGAACACAGTGAAGTCCACAATGTAGAGCATTATGTTCGTCCATACAGACCTTATTAATAACGTTTGTACTCAAGAGGTGCAAACGTTAATTTTGTGATTGATTATTATTAGGTTACTTCGCATGCTCAGTAACCTTTGCTCTAGAAATCTTACAGATTTCAGAAGCAACATCGCCTTTTCCCGTTGGGAAGCGGGTCAATAACAATATGTAATGAACATAGACTACCCCAGGTCGCTTTTAAAAAACGCCTATTGAAACAAAGGGACTGAAGCATGGTTCTCTCGCAAAAATCTAAATTCCCGTAATTAATCTTGAAACGACTTTCTATTAATCATGCTGAAGTACATTAAAAAACATAAAAAAACTGCATAGTTTTCGAGGTGATAAATCGAGAAAACACGCACCAGTATTGGTTTTCTGCTCCCAAGTTGTTCCTTTAACTACAGAAACCTAAATTCAGAAGCATGAGATCATTGATTTATCATGGTATTAATGATGGAAAAGACCTTAAAAAACGATGGAAAAACATCGAAAAATCGTGGGAAACTACAGAAAAACTAACATAATTGACATGTTTTTTATGATTCTCACTCTAGACACGTTCATAAAACTTACATTTTACTTGAGGAGTCCAAATGGTCTCCCTAACTTTTGTGGCAACATTTATGTGTTTCTACTATATAAATAAATCCAATCGCCACTCCTTACATCTTGATTCCCTTTCAATATAAAGAGTAAGAGGTGAGCGGAATGAATAATGAACTTTGGGAATTTATTGAAGGATTTAATGATTACAAAGTTAGCAACTTAGGGAGAATTAAAAGTTACAAACTCTCCAAAAAAGGTTCGATATTAAAACATCGTGAGATCAATGATAATAACCAATATTGCATAGTTAATTTGATAAACAATGATGGAGAATATCATATTATGAGAATACACCGATTGGTTGCGTTGGCTTTTTGTCCTGAACGAATGTACTGTAATATCGTGAATCATATTGACGGAAACAAAACAAACAACGTAGCAACGAATTTAGAATGGTCTAACCACGCTGAAAACAATCAACATGCTTATGAAATTGGATTACGAAAAGGACCCACAAAAAAGAAAAGAATAGTAGCAAAAATATTGATTGATAATAGTACGATAATTTATTCATCGGTAAAAGAAGCCTCAAGAAAAAATAGCATAAGTGATTCATCTATCAGACGTGCTTGTACAGGAGCGACAAAAACAGCAGGTGGTTATAAATGGAAATTCATTGATTAATGTAAACTGCTTTCTTATAATGATGAAGGAAGTTGATATGCGAACTAAGAACGCTCAAAGTTTGAATCGTCTAGACTGTGTAAATGTTGATACTGTTGATAATCTATTGAATATTCAACAATGAAAATTTTAGTCGGTCGGGGGTTCGAATCCCTCCTGGGACGTAATTACGTCAAATTGAGTCAAGTTAGTAAAAATGAAAACCGCCCTAAACGTTGATATGATAACGTTTAGGGCGGTTTTTTCTTTTTTTGAAAAAAGATAGAAACCGATAGGAAATAAACTTTTGCTACACATTACACTACAAAAAAATGTACATCATTGAGCGAGCCTAATTAATACATCTTTTATTTTCTCCACTTCACTAGAATGGAGTTCATCTAACACGTGTTCAGGTGGCCATGGTGATAAGAACCGTGGTAAATGTCTTTCCTCCTTTCTAAAGCATCTGGACAATTGGTCTAGGTGCTTTTTAATTGTTACTGAATTTCCCGCCTATCTATAGTAAATTATAAATAGAGGGAAGGTGTAAAGTTTGGCTATAAAAAATTATTATGATGTTGCTCATGATTTAAGGGCTAGTTATTTTTCATCGGACAGAACCAAACGAAGTTCGGATACAATTGGAGATAAAGAAGAATTATTTTGGGATTTTATAAGTTTGGCTCATTTGACTTCGAATAACATTGATATGGAGAAGCCTTCGGGTTCCGCACTTTTAATTCTTGGATCCAAATTCATTAATCATATTTCTGTTTCCCATCAGATGTTAATGCAATCTATGGTGGATGAATATTTCATTTTGGTTAGGCAAAGTTGTGAAGTTTTTTGGTTGGCTCAATATTTTATCAAACATCCTGAAAAAGAGCGTGATTGGATTTCTTCGAAAGAAAATTACATTGCTCCAAGGGTTGTTAGAGCTTCAATTGATGAAAATAAGAAAATGAGTAGTTTATATAATTATCTTAGTGCTAATTCTCATCCTAAAACAACTTCAATCAACAATATTCTTTCAAATGAAGGATTGGCTATTTTTGGTAATTTTGACAAAGATTTTACTGAATCCGGATTATATATTATACTGAAAATAATAGATGAATATATCGAAACATATATTAATTTCATAATAGAACAAAATAAAATCGACTTGTCAGTATTGAATCAGAAAATGAGAGACGACGGAAAACTAAATGAAATAGAAGAAGTTTGTATTTTAATTGTAGGACAATATTCAATTCTAATGGAAAAACTAGAAGAATTTAAAATCGATTAATGATTAGTTTGAGCGCCTATTATGTATTGCACCCCGAAAGTTAGACCACCAAATCTACTATTGAGGTGTTTTTTTGTGGTCAAATATGATAAAGAATTCAACCAAAAAGTGGTTCACACTTATTTAGCCGGTGAAGGTGGTTATGCCACCCTGGCTACTAGATTTGGAGTTCCAAGTAAAACGAATATAAGAAAATGGATCAGTGCGTTTCAAGAATTTGGGGAACAGGGCTTGCTTACAAAAAAGGCAAATGTAATTTATCCTGTTCAATTTAAATTAGATGTCCTAAACTATAAGGAAAGAACAAGAGATTCCTTTAAAGTTTGGACAACTACATATGGATTGTAGCGTGTGTTTCTATGAATACGATTTAAATGTAAATAGTTTGAAAAACACAAGTATTTTACAATGATAAGTTAATGCCCGCTTCACAAATTGTGTGAATGGGTATTTTTCATTTAAGAGTGTAATCAGAACATAGCTAATTGTAAAAGTCCATCATCTTTTATTGGGAAACGGCACATAAAATAGATAGGTAAATTTAGGGTGGAAGATTTTTATTTCCCAACAATACTAACTACCTTTTAGTTCTATTTAAATATATAATAATGAAGAACTAAAAAATTGGAAAAGGATGGTGTTAAATGAAAAAATTACTATTTGTAATTTTAATAATTGCTTCTGTGTTTTTAGCTTGTAGTCCTGTATCAGCCGCATCTTCAGATAATTTGATTACTTTACAAGAAGCTGAAAATGTTATAAAGAACTTTACTCTTGATTCTACTCATTTAGAAGAATGGAAAAAAGCAAAAATTGAATTTAAGCATAATGTTTATGATATTGATGATAGTGTACTAGGATATTACTTTGAATTGTATGAACTTGATGAGTATAGTGGGTATATTATTATTTCAGCCACAAAAGAGAGAGACCCTATTCTCCAATACAGCTTTGGAAAAACTGAGTTCGAAAAAGTTGATGGAGAACAAAACTATTATTTGAATGCATTTAATTATGTTAGCGCTAAAAATAAAGATGAATTAAAAATTAAAGTTAACAATAGTATTAATAAAAAAATTGATCAATTGAAAACAGATAAAAAGAATTCTATGTTATCAACTGCAAATACAGTGGAATTAGATAAATCAATAGCATCCCTAGAAAAATTCACTTTGAGATCTCTACCAAAAGATTCATTTCGATATAGGAAGGACTGGAAGAAATATTTAAATAATAATAAAACTAGTTCTACCGAAACCATATATACAACAGCTGCAGTGTTTTCAAAAGAGCTATATGTGAGACGTGTGTGGCAAAGAACATCAGGTGTAACAAGTCCAAATACGGCATGCGGACCTGCAGTTGGTACTATGGCAGCAAATTATTATAAATCTATTGGTCATCTTACTTATGATTACTCAAATTATGGTGGCGATGCAAAATTCATTAATTTAATGGCAACTCAAATGAAGACAGGTTCTATAGGTACATCAGCTAGTGATTTTAGGGATGGCGTACGCCGTCAATTAAACATTCGATACTCATCTACTACTTATCCATTTAGAGCCTATGTCCAATCAGCAAATGGATACTTTGAACAATATAAAACTATAATAGGTCAAGGAGATTTAGTGCCATTAAGATTTGAGCATAACTTTAACGATGACGTTTATACAAGTTGGCACTTTATCTTAGGGATGGGCTTTAATGGTAGTCAATTTGTAATAAAAGATCCTGATGGTGGACAATATAACACTAGTCCACACTATGTTAGTTGGAGTGTAAACCAGAGTTACATGACCATGATTCCTATTGATTTTTATTTTTAATTCTTTAGACATGTGGGGCTTATATTATAAAGTCCACATGTCCTTTACATAATACAAAAGAATAACTAAACATTGTTCATTGAAATTAAAGTAATAATAAGGAGGTGATTTAACTTGTATCCAATAACAGTAATAGAAATAATTTTTTCCATCATTATAATACTGTCGGTTTTATTACTTAGTTTTATATTCCTAAGACATAAAAAGTTAACTTTAATATTACTAAATTCCATATTAATATTTAGTGTATTAACATTTTTTATTGTTAGACCAATATGGATAAATAATCAAGTTAAAGAAAGAAAGAACGTCCTTGAAGTATATTTACAGGAAAATTATCAAGATGAATCTTGGACTATCACAGCACGAGAAGGTAGAAATTATAGCCCTTACAAATTCGATGTAGTTTTTCAGACAGAAAAAGATGTGCAGTATTTATATTACGTTGGAAGAAATCATAATGTTGAACAGCAAGGTTTTTCAACCGATACTTCCCCGGATGACTTAGAACATAAAGAATGATTCTTGTTATAAAAGAATTGTGAAAAGCTTACTATATGATGTCTATATAAGAGCTATAATATAGTGTTATTTAAAGAATATATAAATTTTACTACACAAATACTACACATACTTTCTCGAAATTATTGATTTGACAAGGTTTAATTACCTATATAATACGTCCTCTTGGGATGTAATTAAAACAGGCGACGAGCCTTACGTATAAACGCTTTCTAACACGCAGAGTGATACGGTCATGGATACGGTCAACATTCGTATTATCACCGATATTTCACTGCCGTTAGGAGGCGTTTTTTACTGACTGTCCGAATTAACCGTGTCAGACAATTTATCCGATTTATTTACAGTAGAACCGCAGACGACGCCGGTAACGACGACAAAAGAAGCTGTAGGAATGAGCGTTCATGATGCGTTTACATATTTGCCTAAATCTCAGACTTGAAACGAATAAGGACCACATGTCCAGTTTTTTAAGTAAAACAAAAAAACGCCAAAGCAAAAAGCTTAGGCGTTTCTGCGAGAAAAATAATATGGCTTATCAACCCAAGTCTCACAATGCAATTATAAATCTCTAAACATTTAACTAAAAGACGTAATGTATTACAACTAACCCATTAAGAAGGCTATTTGTAATTGGTTTGATTTTTATTCGTACTGAAGTACATGAGGGAAATATGAGTTGGTCAGTATTACCTACGGAAATCTAGTTAAAGCTGCAGTAATTTGTCCGAATTGTGAAGCTGAGATAAGAATAATGAGTATATACATAAAATCTATTTAAGCATCTCTCAAGAGGTGTTTTTATTCGCCGAAATGCCGAGGCATGATGAATGATTTTATCCCGCTTCTTTTTACATATCAAGTATATTAAGAAGTTGGAGTCTCTCAAATGAAAGGTGTCAGGTGTTATTCATGAAGAAAATATTGAAAATTTTAGTTACAATTGCCTTGATAATTTTGATTGGTTTCATTGCAGTAAAAACAATTTATCAAACTATAAGCAATTAGCGAACGATCGGATTGAAAAGGTAATTGAAATACAAAAGGCGGATTTAGGTAACGCAAGAATCGATATGGATGAGTATGATTTCTATGATTCATCTTATTCCAAGAGAATTTATTACAAAGACGATCCAGAGATTGAATACAGGTATAACTACGAAAAACCAAGAGATAGGGTTCATGTCACTGCCTTTTACAAAAGTGCATCTGTAAATGTTATAGGAAAGGAAACAAAGTATAGTCATTCAATTAAGGTCTACTTTGATTCTGAGGGATCAATTAGTAAAGTAGACAAGTTAAAATGAAAATTATTAGAGGATTATAACTTTAAAAAAATATTAGTATTTTATTAGGAATAATATTTATTAGGTTTACATCATTTTGAGCAAAGCACCTCTAACCAGGTGCTTATTTTTTTTGCCTAAATGCCGAAACGTGACGAACCATTTTCTATCAAAAGTGATAATTTTTCCAGTAGAGTAAAGTCAAGAAATCTAAAGTTTTAAAGGAGAAAAAATGAATAAAATATTTATTACAGCAATTATTATATTATTGGTTATCATAGGTGGAACCTTTTACTACTACACGCCTCAAGCAGACACTGAGGAACAAATGGAAAAGGATGTAAGACAATTCATAAATGAAGAACTGGGTTTAACAAATAGTGAAATTATGATCTAGAGGTTAGATTTGCTACATCTTCACTTCGATATGGTGGTAATGATAGGTATCTTACAATTGTTTATTACAAAGATGAGCCTACTACTGATTATGGATACAGCTAGAATTAAGAAGGCGAAATTGAGCCTGCATACATTGGTAATGGCAAACATAATCCCGAATAGCATAAATATAGAATTGCCATAAGTAATTCTTTTTATTTACCTAAACTCAGCCCTGTTTGATTGCGTTATATATCCACTAAGATGCACCAAGTGTTTGCGAATGCTGCTGGTTTTTAAGCAATGGCGAAAGAGGCCTATGGGTGAAGAGGGGAATTTAAAGGTTAAACAAGTCAGTGTTAGTTATAAAGATGAGTTTGAAATGGAATTACTGAATCACGTATTGAAATTATTCAACAATAAAGAACGTGATTTTAGCAATTACGTTAAGAGATTAAAAGCTGATGATCTAAGATGTGCCTCTCAAATTAATAACGGGGAGGTAGGCAAGACTCAAATTCAGTGGCAATAGAAAGGATTTTCGAGGAAGAAGAGAACGATCTAAATACAATGGAAGCGATGATTGAGTTTTTAAAATAATAAAACCCAACCACGAATTGTGGAAGGGCAATAAAACACTATCTGATATCCATAATTTAAATTGAGGTTTGTTCTAAATCTCTATTAATACAATGTATTTTTGGGAAAATACATAAATCAGAAGGAATAAAGTTGAATTTGACAATATGAATTGTGGGGTTTCTTAAAGGTATATGAGCTACTTTCGAGTGGATGAACCGGGATATAAGCCTACTGTATGGAAAGATCTAGCTTCTTTTAAAGAGCGAACTCTGACTCTTCCTAAGTTAATTATAGCATATAGAAAATGGGAAATATAGACTATTTATTCGTATTTTCTACTGCTAAACTACAATAGAACTTTGACTAGATTTGTTGGACGGGAAAATATATTAAAGAAAATAAAAGCTGGTTAGGAGAGGGATTGAATGAGTTCTTTGGTACTTGGTTTTCAGGAAATGGAAAACACACAGCTTTTGCTCGTTGGCGGAAAAGGGTTAAATTTAGGGAATTTATCAAATATTGAAGGAATTCAAGTACCAGAAGGATTTTGTGTAACAACAGTGGGATATCAAAAAGCTATAGAACAAAACGAAATGTATCATGCTTTGTTGGATCGGCTAACCATGCTAAAAGCAGAAGATCGCGAGCAAATTGGTGAAATCAGCAGGAAGATCCGACAAATCATTATGGAAGTAGAAGTTCCTTCCGATGTTGTGAAAGCAGTTACTCACTATCTCTCCCAATTTGGTGATGAACATGCTTATGCAGTGCGTTCTAGTGCGACTGCTGAAGATTTGCCACATGCCTCTTTTGCAGGTCAACATGACACCTATTTAAATATTATCGGCATCGAAGCCATCATGCAGCATATCAGAAAATGTTGGGCTTCTCTATTTACGGATCGCGCGGTAATCTACCGTATGCAAAATGGATTTGACCACAGTCAAGTTTATTTATCCGTTATCGTTCAAAGGATGGTTTTCCCGCAGGCTTCAGGGATTTTATTTACCGCTGATCCGATTACTTCTAACCGAAAGCTGCTGTCAATAGAGGCTAGTTTTGGACTTGGAGAAGCACTGGTCTCTGGCTTGGTATCTCCCGATTGTTATAAAGTGCAGGGAGAGGAAATTGTCGATAATATGATAGCAACAAAAAAATTGGCTATCTATGGAGTAAAAGAAGGAGGAACAGAGACACAGCAAATCGATCCCAATCAGCAAAAGACTCAAACACTTACTGAACAACAAATTTTACAATTAGCACGTATAGGAAGGCAGATCGAAGCTCATTTTGGGTGCCCACAAGATATCGAATGGTGTTTGGTTGATGATACATTTTATATTGTCCAGAGTCGGCCAATCACTACTTTATACCCGATCCCTGAAGCTAATGATCAAGAAAATCACGTTTACGTATCTGTCGGACATCAACAAATGATGACCGATTCTATGAAACCACTGGGATTGTCTTTTTTCCTGTTAACGACTCCTGCACCTATGCGTAAAGCTGGTGGAAGGTTGTTTGTTGATATCACACTTAATCTTGCTTCACCTGTTAGCAGAGAAATGTTATTAAATGCCCTAGGACAATCCGATCCTCTCATAAAAGACGCACTTACGACCATAATAGATCGAGGAAATTTTATAAAATCGTTACCAAGTGATAAAAAAGAACTGAATCCCAGTAAAAGCAATAAAGGTATGTCGTCTGCGGGTTTTCAAAACGAAAACGATCCGACACTCGTTTCTGATTTAATTAAGAGTAGTCAAACATCGATAGAAGAGTTAAAACAAAACATCCAAACGAAATCAGGATCAGATTTATTTGATTTTATTCTAGAAGATATCCAGCAATTAAAGAAGATTCTATTTAACCCACAAAGTTTGGGTGTGATTACGGCTGCTATGGATGCTTCATCATGGATCAATGAAAAAATGTACAAGTGGTTAGGTGAAAAAAACGTAGCAGATACGCTTTCTCAATCTGTACTGGGCAATATTACTTCGGAAATGGGCCTGGCGCTATTGGATGTAGCAGATGTGGTTCGTCCTTATCCAGAAGTAATTAATTTTTTACAGCATGTAAAAGAAGAAAACTTTTTGGATGAACTCGTTAAGTTTGATGGTGGACAGGAAACTCTAGACGTTATCTATGCTTATCTCAATAAATACGGAATGCGATGTGCCGGAGAAATCGATATTACTAAAACTCGTTGGAGTGAAAAACCAATTACAC
>NZ_JBYNRN010000003.1:0-26233 GCF_057785155.1 Paenisporosarcina sp. | reverse complement strand
GGGAACAACACCTAAGTCTTCGGATATGGTCTAGGTTCTCTGAAAGTGCCACAGTGACGGAGCTGACTCGGAAACGTTTCAGGTGGAACGAGGTAAACCCCACGAGCGAGAAACCCAAATTATGGTAGGGGCACTCTCATGAAGGAATTGAACGGATTGAGGGACAGACTTTGTCTGTAGATAGATGATTACTACTCACTGTACGAGGCTTTAGCCGTTTGAGTACGTGATAACAAAACATGGCTTATTGGGTTTTCTAATGGGTATACTTGACTAAACAAGCTCTCCACTAATTCGGAGAGCTTTTCTTCATATTAAAGATAAAACTGAAACTCAACAATAGGTAGAGAAAGGATGAGAAGATGACGACTCATCAATTAGTAGCAACTTCAGCAATGGGGTTAGAATCAATCGTAGCAGATGAAGTGAAAAAATTAGGCTTTGATACAAAAACGGAAAACGGTAAAATTTATTTTGAAGGGGACGAGCGAGCAATTGCGCGTGCTAATATGTGGCTGCGAGTAGCGGACCGTGTCAAAATTATTGCTGGCGATTTCCGAGCGACAACATTCGACCAATTATTTGAACAAACTAAAGCAATCCCTTGGGAAAAATATTTACCTGTGGATGCAGCATTTCCTGTTCAAGGGAAATCAGTCAAATCCAAATTATTTAGTGTTCCCGATTGCCAAGCAATTGTAAAAAAAGCAATTGCTGAGCGATTAAAAATTGCTCATAAAAGAATTGGATTTTTAGATGAATCTGGTGCAACATTTAAGATTGAAGTGAGTATATTAAAAGATGTGGTTAAATTAAGCATCGATACGAGTGGTGTTGGATTACATAAACGCGGATACCGTTTAGATCAAGGGGAAGCGCCTTTAAAAGAAACGCTTGCTGCAGCACTTGTGTATATATCAAAATGGAATCCTAACCGACCATTTGTCGATCCTTTTTGTGGTTCGGGAACAATTCCAATTGAAGCTGCAATGATTGGGCAAAACTTAGCTCCTGGTTATAATCGTGACTTTATAAGTGAAGATTGGCCGTGGATGTCTCAAAAAATATGGGATGAAGTTCGTTTAGAAGCTGAGGATTTAGCTAATTACGACCAACATTTAGATATCACGGGTACTGATATCGACCCTCGTATGATTGCGATTGCCAAGAACAATGCTATAGAGGCTGGCTTCTCAGATTTGATTCAGTTCAAACAACGTCAAATGCGTGATTTCACAACTACTTCAACAGATGGAGTTATGATTGGAAATCCACCTTATGGTGAACGTATTGGTGAAAGAGAAGTGATTGAAGAAATGATTGGTGACATGGGTCGTATGATGGAAGATCATCCAACCTGGTCTGTCTACATGTTATCTTCAATGGCTGACTTTGAAAATTTCTATGGTCGAAAAGCAACGAAAAAACGTAAATTATTTAATGGGTTTATCGAAACCAACTATTACCAATACTGGGGTAGAAAGTTACCTCGGGACTAATTTTTTTGTAATAAGAGTAGTATAGAACGAGTGATCAGCTTGTACCAAAGGGTGCAAGCTGTGTTTTTCTGTTCGAGAGAAGGGAGATTTCCATGAAACAGACTTTACCTTTTGAATTATCTAAAGACCGTTCTTTTTTCGAATCACTTGGTGATTGGATGGGGGAGGTTTTATATGACGAACTGCCCGAAAAAGGATTTGAACTTCGTGATGAGCAAATTTTTATGGCTTATCAAATCGAAAAATCGTTAAAAAACAAAAGTGTTCTATTCGCTGAAGCCGGTGTTGGTACTGGAAAAACGATCGCATACCTTTTACCAGCTATTGCTTATGCAAGGTACACTGGGAAACCTGCTTTAATATCATGCGCTGACGAAACACTAATAGATCAGTTGGTGAAAAAAGAAGGAGACATTCAAAAACTTCAAGATGCTTTGGGGTGGAATATTGATGTCCGACTAGCTAAATCTAGGGATCAATATTTATGTCTGAAGAGAATGGAACATGAACAAAAAAATGATGACGAAGAATTCCTAGAACAAATTGAAGATGGCATTCCTGATTTTGTTTATGGACATCAATCGATGCAAAAAGTTTATCCGTATGGGGAACGAAGTGCATTTCCAGAAGTAAGTGATGAAGATTGGCAGAAAGTTAACTACCATCCGATTCAACAATGTGCGGTTTGTGACATTCGCAATCGTTGTGGACAAACGATCCACAGACAAAACTATCGTGAAGCAGGTGACTTAATCATCTGTTCACATGACTTCTTAATGGAACATATTTGGACGAAAGAGTCTCGAGTCCGTGAAGGCCAATTGCCATTACTTCCTGAAGTATCAATGATTGTTTTAGATGAAGGACATTTGTTAGAACATGCTGCACAGCGTGCACTTACGTACGAAGTTCAAAGTCAAACACTTGAAACGCTAATTGACCGACTCGGAGGAGAAGGTGTTCGAGAGAAAACACTGAGATTGTTAGAAGTTTTACAAGAGTCTCATGATGAATTCTTTAAAGAATTACTACTTCATTCACATGGTGAAGCTGGTGGAAGACAACATATTCAAAAATCCGAAACGGTGTTAAATCAGGGACGTACCCTAGTGAAAATCGTTCATCAATTACTAGAGGAGTTTGTTTTTGAATCTGAACTTTATACGATGGATGAGTATGATTTAAGAATGGCTGAAGAATACCTGGAACAGTATGCATTTTCTCTGCAATTGTTTGTTCAACAGGGAGACGCGGTTGATTGGTTAGAAGAACTAAACGGTATCGAAACGTTGGTTATTATGCCTCGGTTAGTAACGGATATTTTGAATGAAAAGCTCTTTACTAAAAAACTGCCAGTTGTCTTTTCTTCTGCAACGTTATCAGTTAAAAAAGACTTTACTTATATTGCAGATTCACTTGGAATTGAACAACATCATTCCTTTAGTGTGGCATCTCCCTTTGACTATGAAGAGGTTATGAAAATTGAAGGTCACACGGTAGAAGCAAATGAAAAACAGGCGAAAGTAATCGAAATTTTAAACACTTCACTTGAACCAACCTTATTATTATTTAAAACAAAGCATGATATGTTTATGTTTGAACAATCTCTTACGGTTGATGAAAGAGTGACAATGGTTTTTGAAGGTGAACGTGAGTTATCATCCATTGTTCGAGATTTTCAAGCGGGTAGAATATCTGTTCTTTGCTCGTATCATCTATGGGAAGGTTTAGATTTGCCAGGCCAATCATTAACAAGAGTCATCTTGTATGATTTACCTTTCCCTCCGAGCGATCCATTATTTGATGCGAAAAGAGATTTCTCGAATGATCCATTTGAAGAAGTCGATATGCCGTTTATGTTGCTACGTCTTCAACAAGGGATTGGTCGTCTTATCCGAACGTCGGCTGACCATGGCGTTATCCACTTACTCTTAACAGAACAAGAAAAAATGGTTCAAGACCGTTTTACAGACATTTTGCCAGTTGAAATCATTTGGAAATAAAAAACAAAAATCTACTAAGTAAGTCGAACTTTTGACTCGCTCAGTAGATTTTTTTGTATTCTCTTCCAAACAATTCTGACTTTATGTTAAAGTCTAACTATACATATAAAAATGGGGGGATTTTCAGATGAGTACAAGTGTTGAGTTTTTAGAGTATATGAAAAAAATACAATCTTACTCAGAAGCAATTGGGTTAATGTACTGGGATTTGCGTACAGGAGCACCTAAAAAGGGAACCGATCAACGTTCACAAGTAATTGGGACACTATCATCCGAAGTGTTTAACATGAGAACATCTCCTGAATTAGAAAAGATGCTTATTGAATTAGAAAAAGATTTTGATTCGTTAGATGAAATCACAAAAAAATCATACGAAGAGGCTAAAAAAGAATTCGATATGAGTAAAAAAATCCCGCCAAAAGAATACAAAGACTATGTTATTTTGATTTCTAAAGGTGAAACAGTTTGGGAAGAAGCGAAAGATAAGAACGACTTCGACATGTTCCTTCCATATTTAAAAGACATTGTGGAAACGAATAAACGATTCGTTAATTATTGGGGAGTAAAAGACAATAACCCATATAACACATTACTAGATCTATACGAACCTGGCATGACTACAGACGTATTAGATGAAGTATTTGGTGAATTACGAAGCAAGATTGTTCCCTTAGTTAAAAAGATTTCAGAATCAAGCAATCAACCATCTACAGATTGTCTTTTCAAGCACTTTCCTAAAGAAAAACAAAAGCAATTTAGCTTAGATATTTTAAAACAACTTGGCTATGATTTTAACGCAGGTCGCTTAGACGAGACCGTACATCCATTTGCAACAGGTCTGAACCGTGGAGACGTTCGAATCACTACGAAATATGATGAAAAAGATTTCCGCTCAGCTGTCTTTGGAACGATTCACGAATGTGGCCATGCACTTTATGAACAAAATATTTCAGTTGATATCGATGGATTGCCAATTTGCACAGGTACATCGATGGGAATTCATGAATCCCAATCATTGTTCTATGAAAACTTTGTCGGTCGCAACGAAAACTTCTGGAAAAACAATTATGAAAACTTACAATCCTATGCTCCAGAACAATTTGGGAAAGTTTCAGCTGAAGATTTCCTCAGAGCTATTAATGTAGCGAAACCATCTTTAATTCGTATTGAAGCAGATGAATTAACATACGCTCTGCACATCATGATTCGTTATGAAATTGAAAAAGGCTTATTCAACGGAGATATGAAAGTAGAAGATCTACCTCAAATTTGGAATGATAAATACGAAGAATATCTTGGTGTTCGACCAAGTACGAATGCAGAAGGTGTATTACAAGATGTTCACTGGTCAGGTGGATCGTTCGGATATTTCCCATCGTATGCTTTAGGGTTCCTTTATGCAGCTCAACTAAAAGCAGCGATGATGAAAGACATACCGAACTTTGATGAGCTTTGTGCAACTGGGGAGTTAGAGTCCGTGAAGAATTGGTTAACTGATAAAGTACACCGTCATGGTGCAATGAAGAAACCGTTAGAAATTCTACAAGAAGCGACAGGTGAAGGACTAAATGCTTCGTATTTAGTGGCTTATTTAGAAGAGAAATATACACGAATTTATCAGTTAGATTAGAGGTTTAAAAAGGCAATTCACAGGTTACAAAGAACTACACGAAAAAATAAGCATACCATAATCTAATGAACACAAGAAACGAGCGGGACTAAAGCCACCGCTCGTTTCTCTATATCATATCCCTCCATTGAAAATAAGGTAGGTGGCAACGAAATATCCAATTATTATTAGTAAAGAAGGAATTACATATGAAATTGTAGAAATAACGTGTTTCCGTAGTATTGAAATCATGACCAATATGGATAAGATTGTTACAGTAATGGCTGTGATTTCATGTGTTGGAGCAACATTTGAAAGAATTGTGCCTTTTCGATAGACGATATCCGTACCCATTAGTATTAGCATATTGAAAATATTACTTCCTAGGATTGATCCAATCGCAATATTTATATTTCTTAATCTTAAAGCAATAAATACAGCAACAGCTTCAGGCAGTGAGGTAGTTGCTGCCAAGAGGAAACTACCTACGAAAGTAGATCCGAGCCCGGTTACTTCCGCAATTTTATCTCCAAATATGGATAACAAAGTTCCTGCTATCATGATGACTACAGCAGCAAGAAAAAAATTTAATACTGCTTGTCTAATGCTAGTTGTTTTTCTGGATTTGGAATTATTCACTTCTTTTTGATCGAAGTCCAGATCCGTCATTTGATTATCAGGCAACCCTTCAGAAACTATGCTTATAACGTACATGCCTATCCCATAAACAATGGCTATCAAAAATGAATCTAAGCCTATCCCGAACAGCATTATATTCAATTTACTGACCATTGCAATGAGGGTCATTGTCGATAGAATTAGCCCTAATCCTGCAGTATATAGATGACCTCTATTTGATGAATGAAAGAATCGGATTTTTCTATAATAAACATCAAAACATGCAATTATAAAGATGTTAAACATGTTTGATCCTAACATATTTCCAACAGCAATATCAGGATTTGCAATTAATACTGAAGAAATACTAGTCGTCACTTCTGGGAGTGATGTTGCGCCGCCTAACAAAACCGTGCCGACAAATAATCCACCTAAAGAAGTTCTTCCACTTAATACATCTGCATTGTTAGACAGTTCAATCGCTGCTAAAATTGTAACGATTGCAGCCAACCCAAATAATATATAGATCATTATTCTCCCCCTTTTTTGCGGAAAAACTTCAATAAAAATGCCAATTATAACATTCTATTAAACAATAGGACGAGTAATTCCAAAACTATCTAAACAACTAAAATACTATGATTTATTAAGACATTTCGTAACGTTTTCCCATCAAGTTCAATCGTAAATAACTCAGGGTTAGTGACATCAAAATGGGAAAATTGGGTTAAACACAATCAATCTTAACCACCACACATTTTGGTTTACACTGCCACTTTTTAAAAGACATAACACAAACACATCCATTTTTATTGGATGTGTATTTTTTTGCCGTAATTATATGCGTTCCTCGTTTTTTTCTTTTTTATAAAAGATATTACCCAGCAATATTCACCTTAGATAGAGATAGTGAAAAATAAAAATTCTTTTATTTTTTTCACAAAAAGTATTATGTAGTAATACAATGTAATATATATTAACTGTTATATAACAACGAAAGGGAGATTAAGTGATTGAACGCAATGGTTTGAACATAGCCATAGAACTGTACCAGTTTATTGAAGATGAAGCTTTACCAGGCAGTAATGTTTCTAGTGAGGATTTTTGGAAGGGGTTCAGTCAACTAATTTTAGATATGGTTCCAAAAAATAGAGACCTGTTAAGACGACGAAAACAGCTTCAAGAAGAGATTGATCAGTGGCATGAGCATAATGACTGGTCAGAAAATCGACCTGAATATGAAACGTTTTTAAAAGACATCGGTTATTGGGAACCAACAATGGAGCCCTTTACCATTACAACTTCAAATGTAGATGATGAAGTAGCGATTCTAGCTGGACCACAATTAGTTGTACCAGTTAATAATGCTCGATACGCACTTAATGCAGCAAATGCACGGTGGGGAAGCTTATATGATGCACTTTATGGAACGGATGTAATCGATGAACAAGATGGTGCGGAAAGAGGAACTACTTACAATCCGCAAAGAGGAACTAAGGTTGTTGAATATTCACGACAATTTTTAGATCAAATTGCGCCATTAGAACAGGGCTCGCACGCATTTTCAACACAATATCGAATTGAACAAAATCAACTAGTCGTTGTTCAAGGAACAAAACAAACCGTTTTAAGTGCTCCATCAAAAATTATCGGATTCACTGGAGACCCATCTTCGCCAACTGCGATTCTCCTTCAAAACAATGGGTTGCATGTAGAAATCCAATTTGATCGACAACATCCGATTGGCGTGACGGATCAAGCAGGAATAAAAGACTTACTAATTGAGTCGGCTATATCGACGATTATGGATTGTGAGGATTCAGTTACTGCAGTTGATGCAGAAGACAAAGTCATCGTTTATCGAAACTGGCTAGGATTGATGAATGGAACGCTTGAGGCAACATTTAAAAAAGGTCAACGTGAAGTTATAAGAACGTTAAATGAGGACAGAAAGTATCAAACAATAAGTGGAGAAGAACTCACTTTACGTGGTCGCTCGCTATTGCTGGTACGAAATGTGGGGCATTTAATGACCTCGAATATGATTTTAGATCAGCATAATCAAGAAGTGCCAGAAGGAATCATTGATACTGTGATGACAAGTTTGCTTGCAAAGCATGATCTCTTAGGAAATGGGAATGTTCGCAACTCTGAGAAACGTTCTGTCTATATAGTAAAACCTAAAATGCATGGATCGGCAGAAGTGGCATTTGCCAATGAACTGTTTAACCGTGTAGAAGACATATTAGGACTTGAACGTTATACATTGAAAATTGGTGTTATGGATGAAGAGCGGAGAACATCTCTCAATCTCGAAAATTGCATTCGAGAAGTAAAAGACCGGATTGTTTTTATTAATACAGGCTTTTTAGATCGAACGGGTGACGAAATCCATACTTCCATGCTAGCGGGTCCTGTCATTCGTAAAAATGAAATGAAAAGTTCAAAATGGCTTCAAGCTTATGAAAAATCAAATGTGGATACAGGACTAAATTGTGGACTGCCAGGTCGTGCGCAAATTGGTAAAGGCATGTGGGCAATACCAGATCATATGAAGGATATGATGGAGCAAAAAGTGGGTCATTTAAAAGCTGGAGGAAACACGGCTTGGGTACCGTCCCCAACTGCAGCAACTTTGCATGCTCTTCATTATCATCAATTGTCAGTAACAGAAGTTCAAGAAATCTTGAAGCATGAGACGCGAGACAGGAATGCTGACATCTTAACACTACCAATATCGACTGAGAAATGGTCTGCAAATGATATCCAACGTGAGCTCGACAATAATGCACAAGGGTTACTTGGATACGTGGTTCGTTGGGTTGAGCATGGTATAGGTTGTTCAAAAGTGCCTGATATTCATAATGTAGGGTTAATGGAAGATCGAGCGACATTGCGTATTTCAAGTCAGCATATGACCAATTGGCTTCATCACGGTATATGCACAGAAAATCAACTACTCGAGACCTTAAAACGAATGGCGAAGGTAGTAGATAAACAAAACAGTGTGGATCCTACTTATCAACCGATGTCTTCAGACTTTGAACATTCCATTGCTTTCCAAGCCGCCTGCGAACTTGTTTTGCAAGGTAAAAAACAACCTAATGGATACACCGAGCCTATTCTACATCGTCGGCGTCAAGAGTATAAGAATCGGTTGTATGCGAAAAATTAAACCATGGTTTTTGTAAAAGGTTCTGTTTGTTATTTATGGTCAAATCGCGCTGACCACTCGTTCCACATGAGCCAACAAGTATGAAAAAAGAACATACTTGTTGGTATCAAGCTCTACGCTAGGCGCACATGACTCTTTCACTTGTTTTTCATTATCAACAGCAGTCTTTAAAGTGGTTTAATAAAAAAACATTAAAAAAAGAGGGATTTACATGCAGGAGCAAAAAAGAGAATTCAATTCAAAAGATGATTCCCAAGGAGTGTTTTCCGATTCGAAGAATGACATTAGACTACTGAATACATGCCTAACATGCGGGCAAGAGTTTACTAGTTTCAAAGAGTGTATTCAGTGCTGTGCAGATATCGATTAATTTTTTTGGTCTATCTGTTATATAACACCGGTGTAATGGGTGTGTGTATTAAGATAATTAAAGTAAAAGGGAGATAGAACAATTGGGAAATCGCAAACCGCAAGCTGAAGCATTAGCGAAAAGTTGGAATGAGGATCGTTGGAATGGTGTAGAACGACCGTATACAGCTGAAGAGGTCATCAAATTAAGAGGTTCAATCGTAGTTGAACAAACACTTGCTACTTTAGGTGCTAACAGACTATGGGATCTTGTGAATACAGAAGACTATGTGAATGCACTTGGCGCACTGACTGGAAATCAAGCGATGCAACAAGTAAAAGCGGGATTAAAAGCAATTTACTTGAGTGGTTGGCAAGTAGCTGCAGATGCCAATCTTTCAGGGCATATGTATCCAGACCAAAGCCTGTATCCAAGCAATAGCGTACCACAAGTGGTGAAACGAATTAATCAGACATTGCAACGTGCTGATCAAATTCAGCAAGCGGAAGGTAAGGGCGATACATATTGGTACGCCCCGATTGTAGCGGATATGGAAGCTGGGTTTGGTGGAACACTAAATGTATTTGAATTAACGAAAGCGATGATTGAAGCGGGAGCAGGTGGGGTGCATTTAGAAGACCAACTTTCCTCTGAAAAGAAATGTGGTCACCTAGGAGGAAAAGTATTACTTCCTACTCAAACTGCCATCCGCAATCTGATTGCTGCAAGGTTAGCCGCTGATGTTATGGGTGTACCTACTGTAATAATTGCTCGTACTGATGCAAATGCAGCTAATTTAATCACGAGCGATGTTGATCCATATGATCACCAATTTATTACTGGAGAGCGGACGCCGGAAGGATTCTATCATACGAATGACGGCATTGAACAAGCGATTGCTCGAGGTCTTGCGTATGCGCCATATGCTGATTTGATTTGGTGTGAAACGTCCGAACCAAATATTGATGAAGCTCGGAAGTTTGCTGAAACCATTCATGCGAAATTCCCTGGCAAACTGCTTGCATATAACTGCTCTCCTTCATTCAATTGGAAAAAGAAACTGGATGAAGAAACAATTGCAAGCTTCCAACAAGAGCTTGGGAAGATGGGCTACAAATTCCAATTCGTTACACTCGCTGGCTTCCATGTAATGAATTACGGGATGTTTGAACTTGCGAAAGGATATAATGAGAGAGGCATGTCTGCTTATTCTGAGTTGCAGGAAGCGGAGTTCGCGGCTGAACAAGACGGCTACACAGCAACTCGCCATCAGCGTGAAGTTGGAACGGGTTACTTTGATGAAGTTTCACTCGTCATTTCAGGAGGAACATCATCCACTACGGCGTTATCAGGTTCAACTGAAGCAGAACAATTTCAAAACGAGGAAGTAGCTGCTTTAGAAGCGAAATGATAACTAACGTCTTATGATTATGCGAGTAGAACAAACCAGTGGAAGGAAGTATGCCACTGAAAAAAACACTCATTTCTTAAAGCCACGCAATCTCGATTTATGAACTCGGTTTAGCCATTTCGAAAGAAAGAGATTTTTGAACATCACAATGTGGAAATTGTTTTAAACACAATCAATCATAATCACCACACGTTATGTTTTACTTTGCCTCTTTATAAAGAGATATAACTAAGTGCTGCAATAACAGGAATAACCGTCATCACCCTCTTAGGGGTAGACGGTTATTTTCTGTTTTCCTAAGAATTTGGGGATAAAGAAGATAATTGAAAATCAACTATTCTCACGATCTTGTCATTTACACGAATAGAGTAACGTTGCGCTAGCCATAAATATTTCTACTAATATGATATAAACCATATCCCATTAAAATCTCAAATGGTAAAATATGATAATAACATGAAGTGTAAATTAAGAAAGACGGTGTTTTATGGGCTCTAGAATTATGCATTACTGTATTGCATCACTAATTGCGGATAAGCTAGAAATCGTACATAAAAGTGAGTTTATGCTCGGAGGTATAGCACCTGATATCCATGGTCTAATGGGTGTAGCAAAAGGTGTCACACATTTTAAGGATTTTGACGACAATGGAAAGAGCCATATTAATATCGTGAGATTTTATGAGACATATAAAGATGTCATACATGAACCCTTTTATCTTGGATATTTGTGTCACCTAGTATCCGATGTCGTTTGGTTAGATGTGTATTTTGATATCGTGGAATACGTTTCACCAGAGCAGTGGGTTGAGAAGTTGAACGTCGCTTATGGTGACTTTGGAAAACTAAATAGAAGGATTATCGACCGCTATTCTCTTAGGCTTCTACATCATGAAATTCCAAACATTAGCATTTGCAATTATAACGTCGATTTCTTGCCAACCTTAGTCGATTTGCTTGGTGATGATTTCTCAAACAATGAAGAATTTAAGCAGGAACCATTGGAGTTGTTTCATAATGACAATAGTCAAATACATGATTATATTAACAGATCAGTAACTCAGTGCTTCAATACACTAACTAATTTAAATATCATTGACACTGTACATTCTATACACCCTGAAAATCCGAAAATTAAACTTATTAATAAACGGTAAAACGTTTGTAGTGAGCAGGAGAGTTTATTTTAAAGTAAAACACCATACAACATATATCTTAAGGAGGAATAGTCAGATGAAAATGTATTTATTCTTGGGTCTAGTCCTTCTTTCTGTATCTATTTTTACGTTAATTAACTCTGAACATGACAATCTATTGGTCCCAATTATAAACATGACATTAGCTCTACTACTTTTAAAACTAGGCTTTTCTACACTCAAGGGAAAACATAGACAATCAAGTATATTATTATTGATTGGATCTGGACTCCTATTTATCTTTACTTTAGCAAAACTATTTTTTAACTAACCCCATGAGAACGCGTGTTCTTTATTAGTGGATGTGATTGAACTAATTAAAATCATTTCTTAAAGATGCAAACCAGAGGGCAATAATCTGAAAAGTCAATGAATCGAGCGGAGATAATCAATGTTCAGCTTTTATAATGTGTTTCGTTTAGAGATAACGTACCATGCATCCTTCTAAATCTTGAGTAAAAGATAATAGAGATTATTATTAATAGCTGCCGAAGATATAATTTCGGCGGCTGATTGTGTTTCATTTAGTTTAATTACCTTATATTCTTCGATCAGAATCTACCCGATAATCCAATATTCAAGTAATTACGCCAAAAACATCCATTATTTTATACAAAAAGTGCTAAAATAAAACTATCCATAATTTTCTAATAACTAAAGAAACTCAGAGCGAGGGAACTACAATGATAATTTATAATGAATCTTCTTCTATTTTTATCAATCATGTTCTTGAAAGGAACATAGGAAATGTTTTACTCAATAATATACAGGAAAAAATGAATCGTTCTGTTTCTCCTAGTGAGCTGCTTTCATGGACAAACTCTCTGCCACAGATGGCGAAAATCTTAAGAGATGCGAAGTTGAAAGAAGACACGCATGTTTTATTGGAGTATAAATTACCTTCAACTGAAAAGCGTATTGATTTTCTTATTACAGGAGAAGACAACAAAGGCAATCAAAATGCAGTCATCGTGGAATTAAAACAGTGGCAACAATCGAAAATTGCTGAAGGAGACGGAATCGTTAAGACATTCTTAGGAAAAAGAGAACGCGAAACGGTACATCCATCGTATCAATCATTATCCTATAAGCGTTATTTAGAAAATTTTAATGAGGCTCTGTATGAAGAGTCTTCAATAAATTTAAGCTCTTGTGCTTATTTACATAATTATATTCCAAGCAGAAACCGGGAAGAAGAGCCTCTGCTTGATCAGCGGTACGCATCCTATGTAGAACAATCACCAATCTATTTTCAATTCGATGATCAAATTTTAATGCAGATGATTAAAGATTCGGTATCTGAAGGAAAAGGAACGGAAATTGCGAAGAAAATAGAGGAAGGTAAAATAAAACCTTCTAAGCGATTAGTAGAAGCAGTCAATTCTTTATTTGAAGGTAACGAAGAATTTATTTTGCTCGATGAACAAAAAGTGGCTTATGAAAAAGTTGTATCAATTTATAAAAATTTAGATCTGGCATCGGATGAAAAGCACACGATACTTATCAAAGGTGGTCCTGGGACGGGCAAGTCGGTTATCGGGCTGAATCTAATGAACTTCATGTTAAGTGAAGAAGCAACTATCGAGTACATCACACCAAACCAATCGTTTCGAGAGATACTGAGAAAGAAGCTAATTGGCAGAAGCGGCTTTGTTGAAATCCGAAGCTTATTTAAAGGTTCTGCATCGTATGTAGAAACATCCAACAATTATTTTAATGTTCTCGTATGTGACGAAGCACATCGTCTGAAAAACCAAGGCCATATGAAAAAGAAAATTGAAGGTGAAAACCAAGCAACTCAGATTATTCGTTCAAGCAGACTAAGCGTGTTCTTTATCGATGACGAACAAGTCATTTCAAATAAAGACATCGGCCGCTTTGAATTACTAAAGGAAGAAGCAGAAAAGCAAAATTCAACCGTACATGTGGTCGAGCTTGACTCCCAATTCCGTTGTGCAGGATCGGGTAATTACCTCGAATGGTTGGACGATCTTTTATACGATCGGAAACAAGATATCCACTAGATGGAGATTTTGATTTTCAACTCGTTGACTCTCCTCACGAATTACTTGAAAAAGTTGTGGTAGATAAGGGAGGTAGATTACTCGCTGGATATGCATGGGAATGGATCACCACACCAGTGAACGGCGAATTATCCAAGGACGTTGTCATCGAAGTACATGACTTTGCCATGCCATGGAATGATCCAGCACGTATCGACTGGGCTATCCATAACGAAGGTTCCTACCAAATAGGCTGCATCCATACCGTTCAAGGCTTAGAAATGGAATACGTTGGCGTCATCATCGGTAATGACCTAACCTACAATACAGAAACTCAACTAATCGAAGTCAAACGAGAGAACTTCAAAGATAAAGGAGCAAGACCCGCCAAACCCAAGAAGAAATATGAAATTGACCCACTTGATCAACTAGTGAGGAATACGTATAAAACTCTAATGACTCGAGGGATGAAGGGTTGTCATGTATATTGTGTGGATGATGGGTTGAGGGAATATATGAAAGATAATATGGGTGAATGAGAGGTGATGGACATGATTCGTAAAGTAAATATAGCAAATTTCGGAACATATAAAAATTTCATTTGGGATGAGCATCTAATAGATGATTATCCATACAAATCAAGGCGAATAAATGAAAGTTTAAAACATAACGGTTTAAGTGCTCGTAATATTATTTTCGGTAGAAACTACTCTGGAAAGACAACACTTTCTAGAATTTTTCGTTCATTGCAATTAGGGAAAATACATAATGATTATTTAGAATCAGAATATGAATTTGTATTAGAAGGTGGTACAAAAATATTAAGTAGTCAGTTGATAGAATCCTCCCATATTAGTGTCTATAATAGCGATTTTAGAAAGGAACACCTTGCATTCTTTTATAACGAGGATGAAAATATCTCCCCCTTTGCTATTATTGGTACACAAAATATTGAACTTATTACTGAAATCAAGAATATTGAAATCGATATTGAGCAACTAACTAAAATTATTGATGGTGATAATTTCCATGTAGGACAACTTAAAGAATATGAAGATATTAAGAGTGAGTTAGTAGGAAAGATTAAACTACTTAACCTACAATTAACAGAAATTGCTGGGAAAATTAAACTCGATTATAAAGCCTTTAAAGCAGATACAGAAATGAGAATATATGATAAACGCCGATTAGAACAAGAAATAGCTCAAGCAAAGGTATTAGATGAAGTGCAATTTAATGAATTAAATGCTTTTTTACTTGAAGAAAGTAAAAAAATATTACCAACAATTACTCTTCCGAATCCAAATATTCATTATTTAGTGGATGCAGCAAACAAATTAATAAAACATCAATTAACGCCAAGTAAAGCTTTAGAATCCCTCATTATTAAAGAACAAGATACGTCGTGGATTCAACAGGGGCATCACTTACATGAAAATGCAACAGAATGTAAATTTTGTGGAAGTGAACTTAAAACTGAACGAATGCAACAACTTAATCAAATATTTAATGATCAAACAAAAAAGTATGAAGAAGAACTTACAAATATTTTAACGAGTTTAATGAAAGTACAAAGACAATTAGATGATTATAATTTTGCTTTCGATGCTAATGCTATATATAATCAATTTCAATTACAATTTAATGAAGTTAACAAAAATTTTAATCAAACACTAAGAGATATTAAACACTTCATTTCGCATGTATCAAAAAAAATTCAAGAAAAAAAGAATAATTTATATTCATTAGAAATATTTTCGACTTTTGAGGATGTATTTAGTAATTCATTATTAGAATTAGAGAAATCATTTAATGAAATTATTAAAGAAAACAATGAAGTAACAAAAGAGTATGAATTAAAACAGAAAGTTGCTCGTGAATCCATTCGCTTTCACATAATCTATGAAGAATTAAATAGAATAAATTATTCCTCATTAAAATCAGATATTCAAAGTCTAGAGGAGCGATACGACCATGCAAAAGGCATATTAATAAATAATCAAAAGCAACTAGAAAAATTTCAAGAATTAAAGCAGAGAAAAGAAGATATGATGAGTAACGAGGAAAATGCAATCCAGGTAATTAATTTATATCTAAGTCAGATGAGAGATTCAAATGACTTAGAACTTCGTTATGATCGAAGTGGTACCCACGGACATTTTCAAGTATATCGAAATAATCAATTAGCAAAAAATTTAAGCGAAGGTGAGCAAACGATTATTTCGTTTTGTTATTTTCTAGCTCAACTATCGAATCTTACTCAAGAGCAAAGAGAACAACAGATTGTATTTATCGACGATCCAATGTCCAGTTTAGATTCTAATCATACATTTTATCTTTTTAGTTTAATCGATGTTGAAATTTCTCAAAAAGAGTATTTGCAACTAATTATCTCTACACATAGTTTAGATTTCTTAAAATATATGCATAGATTAAAAGGACCTTCAACAAACGATAAATATATTTTAAGACAATTTACTTTGGATAGGCAATCAATTAGTTCAAGCGAAACCACCTCTATTGTTAATGTTATGCCTGCATATTTAAGGGAATATACATCAGAGTTTATATACCTATTCCATCAAATTTATCGAGTAGCTAAAGAAGAACAAAACGACAGTAACTATCATGTTTTTTATAACTTCCCTAATAGTTGTAGAAAATTTTTGGAATCCTATTTATTTTTCCAATGGCCGGATTGCAGTTTAAGTAATGACCAACGAAATATTAAGTTTTTCTCTGAATCTGGAGTAACAAATTCGTTTATTGGGAGAATTAATAATGAATTTTCTCATTTAGAGAACAATCCAGACAGAGCTTTTAGTCCAATTGATATTCCTGAATTTAAAGGTAATGCTCTAACTGTTCTTTCAACAATAAAAGAGCGTAATGAAGAACAATATGAATCTTTTCTAAGTAGCTTAGGTTTAGAAGATATAATAATTGGGGAAGTAGCCGTGGAAGTATGAATCAGGAGAGTGAAATTACGTCGGTAAATTAGAACAAAAAACTATTTTGTAGTGCTTTCCATACTATACTGATTGGAGAGGACTTGATATAGGAGGTCAAAAAGATGGAGAAGTTTTGTATGTATTTAAAGAAAACAGAACCGGTAGTAACATTTAAATCTGGTGAACACATTTTCCCAGCCGGTATCGGGGGTATTCAAAAACTTTCTATGGAATATGTAAGCTATAATGCTAACAATGCGTTTTCCGCAATGGAAGGGCAAGTTATGAAGAAGTCTCTTTTAGCCTTGCCACGACAATTTGTAGGGCCAGGTAAGAGAGGGAACATAAAAAACAGGTACCTGTGTGAAAAACAATTCGATTTATTCACTACAATTGAATAGTTAATTATAAGAATTGCCCAGTTAATGCAATGCTAGTAAGTTAACTTGTATGATTATTCAAATTTGTAAATTGTCATAATTTAAGCGGTGCCACCCGTTAGTGGCGATATTCTGATGAAGAACTTTCTTATTAATTCAACTTTCGCCTTTTGGAATCCAATACTATGAGTTAGCACTCACTTTTTAAGTGAAAACAAAAAAGCGAGAGTCTCTTATTCTGATAAGAGATTCTCGCTTTTTGAATGTTTGTTTCACAGGGTCGAAAAATTAAAGGTACTGGCTTTTTAATGATGCGCGAATTTTGCTTTCTCCAGAAGAACTTATTTCTTCATGTGCTAAACAAACATAGCTTTCTCTTCATTAATAATACTCTGGCTTTGACGATACTCTTCTGCCAGTAAAGTGGTTGTGAATTCAACGGTTGAGTCGATGTCATGGACAACTTCCTGTAGTTGGGTGACATCGCTGTAGAAGAATTCTTTACGCATGTTGATCCTATTGACACGCATTGAAGATAGGCGCCCGTGTAGCTTCTGCTCGAGTTCGATTGCATTGTTACTGAATACCATTGCATGGATATCGAAACGAAACGGAACGGATGCATTTCCAAGCTCATCAATACGATCTTGTGGATTCAAGCGTCGTGTCATTCCTACTTTAAACATTTTTTCGCCTAAGGATCCGAGGTTGGAAATTACGTATACATATCCGGCACGTCCATTGGCACGTTTAACAATTTCTTCACGTTGTTCTTCTAATTTGTTTACTTGGTCCTCAAGTTCTTCGAGTCGAGCAGAAAGGGCGGCTTGTTTTACAGGATCTGTTTCTACTAGAAGTAGCTCACGATTTTTCTCAAGCTCCTGACGATATTTCTCTTCTTCTTTTTCAAGCTTTTTCTTTTCTTCCTCAAGTAAGCGTCGCTCTTCAGCTTCTTGTTTCATTTGCTCACGTATTTGTTTCTGTTCTTCTTTTTCTTTTTCTTTCTGCACATAATACTTGTACTCTATCTGAATGGCATTGTGGAATAATGGCTCTAGCTCTGTCAGAAACTTCGTAATGGTGGGCAATATACTGGCATTACCCTCTCCACAAATGGTTAAATACTTATCAATTAATGCTTTCGCTTCGGATTCCATTTGATCCAAGTTGGTATATTTGAGCTTGTGTAAAATGTTTTGCAACTCTGCTCGTAATCCAATTACCATTAAATGATAGATTGTACGATTTGCCTTTGTGTTATAACGACCTTCGTATGATTTTAAAAGCTTCGTAATATCACGATTATTTGCTGACATTTCTTTCTTCAGCAGCTTAGAATCTTGATGGTGTAAATTCAACTCGACCAACGTTCTAAGAGCACCATCACCTAGGGCCTGATCAAGCAATTCTAGTTCACTTGCAATTTTGTCATAGTCCACGGCATCAGGAAATTTTTCAATTAGTGACTTAATCCCAATGCTTTCTGCTTTAAATTTCTTAGCAGCTCGCTCAAGCTTTTGCGTCTCTTTTTGTGTATCTTCCAATTTTTTTTGAAATTGTGAAAGCTCTTCTACAGAGGATATCTTTTGTTGGCCTAACTGAAGAAGCTCGTCTTCAACCGAAGCTTTTGCTTCCTGAATGGTCTTTTCAATCAAAGCTTCTCTTTGTGAAAGCTGCTGATCATATGCAGTAACCTTTTTCTGTCGTTCAGCTAACTGCTTGTCTACTTCTGAGATCGATGCCTTCTTCTTCTTTAAGATTGTATTTAAAGTAAACCATTCTTTAATTTTATCAAACACATCATCACACTCCATTTTTATGGTTATTAGTTCTATTATATCTTTAAAATGGATAAAAAAGATAAATTATCTACTTTGCCAAAGGGATATAATTATTACGTCCCTTTGAAAGAAACAAACACAATTGTTTAAAAATTCATGAATGTTTGTTTCATAGGAACAAAAGATTGAAAATAGAGGAAATTTTTTTAATTTCAACTTTACAACGGAGGATAGGAAGATCGAGCATGTTTCCTGAAACTATCCCATCATTACTCCTGCATGGCTCATGATTGTCTGGTCATAGGTGGGGAGCACAGGTAATGCAATTGCCACGTTGGATGAATAGCGGAAATACCTTCAGTACCTAATACTAACTGTAGTTGAAAATCAATAAGTAAATAACACAAAAAACGCTCAAACTTGAGCGTTTTTCCTTTTTTCTAATATTAATCTACATATGACATCCCGCTTAATTTAAAATTAAACCCATCCTTTTCTAATATCAACATATATTTCTCTGTCCATGTTTGTCCTCCCTCAGATAATTCTAAATTAACGAGTAGATTATATTGATAGAAGTTCCGAGTTACATTCAGTGCCTTTGCTTCAACTAACTCTGCTTCTGGGTACTTTCCAAGTAAATGCACTGAATAACCAGCCTGCTCGTGAAATATAGAATCCAGTAATTTTGGGCGTTCTTCATTAGTAGGGTAAACTTCATTCAATTGATAATACATTTCCACCTTTTCTATTCCAGTCTCTATCAACTGTTGATCTGTATAGAAATAACTAGTAAAGAAAGAGTAAAAGAAAAATAAGATGATTAAGCAACTCACACTAATTTGCAGTAGAATTCGAAAGCGAAGTGAGTCTATCCATAAATCAAGTTTATTTGCAATCCAGATAGCTGCAATTAATACAAATGCAAATACTAGTAAATGTACAATTGCATTCTGAATAAAGTCGAGGTTATTTAGGTTTGTTAAATAAGCGTATAAGAGCAAAAGGATGATTAATACTCTAAAAATTCCAGATATGATTTCACTAATAAATAGCCTATTTAACACCTGATTTTTTCCTTTATCCGTATACTTTAGGTCACTAAAATGCTCCGACTTTTCCATCTGTTGTTTTATATCAGAAAAATAACCGTTATTCATGTCTGACCATCCTTTCCTTCAACAGTTCCCGAGCTCGGCGCATTCGAGTTTTTACAGTGTTACCAGATAGCTTTAATGTTTCCGCAATTTCTCTCACCTTAAATTCTTTAAAATAATATAGGACAATTATTTCTCGATATTCAATCGGTAAATCTAATATGTATTCAGTGACATTCTGATTTTCATAGTTAGTCAATGCTTCAATTTCAGCAGAAGGGGCATTAAATGATTGTTGTTCTGTCACATTGTTATCAACTGTTACACGCCGATGGTAACCATTTTTCAAGTAATCCTTACTCAGATTTATCGCAATGGCAAACAACCATGTTTTTAAAGATGAATTACCTTTAAATGTATCTCGCTTCGTTAAGCATTTAATGAATGTCTCTTGCGTAATATCCTCAGCCAATTGTCTATCTTTCACATAAGAATAGGCTAGTTGTTTAAGGTCTGTCCCATAGGTATTTATTATCTGCTCATAATTCACTTTTTTCTTAACGAATAAGCCATTCATTATCTCACCCCAATAATTAGACGACAAACCAGATCTAAAGGTTTTAATTTATATACAGCTTTTTAATAGACGAACACGGCTTTAGCACATTACCGGAGATTTTTTAAAAAGTTTGGCTACTTAAACTAACAAAATATATGAAAAATCCATCCTTGTGACAGAAACAAACACGAATGTTAATTTAAGAGGTGCCAACCATTAGAGGCGAAATTCTGATGAAGAATTTTCTTATCAAATGCAAACAGTAAAGCGAGAGTCTCTGATTCTGAAAAAAAGTTTCTCTCTATAATTCATTTCCTATAAATAAAGATCATTTGGGTATAATACAGTCACTTAAGTGGTGGTATACTATAGTACTCAGGGAGATTAGGCAGATATGAGCCTAATTGAATGGAAGGGATCCGAAACTTCCTATTGTGTTAAATTTCGGAATCACTATCGGAGGTGTATGTATGAATAAAAAGTGGACGATTCAAGAGATCAGTGACTATGTGAAGAAGAATTCAGATAGCGTATTACTTTCTAAAGAATATTTAGGATTCTCGCAGAAATTACAATTTAAATGTTCGTGTGGAAATAACTTTGAGAGAACGTTTAAGAAATTTAAAGATAGCAACCAGAAAAAGTGTTCGAGTTGTGTAGAGATAAGAACTTCACGATGACTAGCGGCGGACGAAATTGTATCTTCGGCCGCTACTCGCTGGAATAAAGACGTCTATTGTTTCATTAACCAAAAACGAATGAACCATAGTGTGAGGTAATAGGGATCGAAGGAAAAAACCATCGGCAGTATTCCCAACAAAAAAGGACGAGCTGGATATTTTTCCGCTGTCCTTATTTGTATTTCAGGTTATCTTGCAGCAGGATGTGTCTAAGCGTTGTTAAGACTATGATTGTGAGTTCTGTCCTTTAACCCTATAAAAAACCATCCATGAGTTTAGAACTCAGATGAGTTACAGCTAAGAACGTTTTTATTTAAAATGTGAACTTTTGGTATAATAAATACAATTGGATTTTATTATAAATTCAAACTAACGTAGGAGTTTAATATAAATTGTTTAGACATTAGTAACTGAAGTTTTTTAATTACATAGAGTAAATTTTTGGTGTTTTAAACAAAAAGGAGAGTCAATATGGAAGTCGTATATTTGGCAGGTGGATGTTTATGGGGCGTACAAGCTTTTATCAAAACTTTACCTGGAGTAAAGTTCACAGAAGCGGGAAGAGCTAATGGAACAAGTCATACACTTGAGGGTGATTATGACGGCTATGCCGAATGTGTAAAAACAGAGTTTGATCCGACGGTTGTAACGATCAGAGAATTAATGGGATATTTATTTGAAATTATTGATCCATACAGTTTGAATAAACAAGGACAGGATGTTGGTGAGAAATACAGAACAGGGGTATATAGTGAAAAGCCTGAACACTTAATAGAGGCAAAGGCGTTTATTAGAGAGAGAAATGATTATGACCTTATAGTTGTTGAAGTATTACCTCTTACAAACTATGTGAGAAGTGCAGAAGAACATCAAGATAGGTTAGCTAGATGTCCAGATGATTATTGTCATATTCCTGAAGAAATATTTTGTAGATATAAGTAAGGGAGAATATCAAAAATGGTGTATGGACCTATATACAAGATTGGTCTATGGCAATTCTGTAGGTTCATTAGATAAAACAGAACATACGTGTGGTATAATAGAAGAGTAATTGTATAGGTAACTCAAGGGTGGTTGGCTCACTCCCGTTCGAAAGGGGGTGGTGCCATGACAGTATTTGAAGCAATGATGTTAGCAGTAGCGTTTGCAACATTGATTGTTCTAGTACTTTCATTTAACCATAAAAAATAACCCATCCTTGAGTTAGGGCTCAGATGGGTTATCACTCTCATTTAGCCAATCCCCTTGAAGGGAACCTGCTATTACTTCGATCGATTGGTGTACCGGCACCAGTCGGTCTTTTTTATTGTATACAATACTTAATATCATTATACCAAAGTGAATTATGTGTATCAATCTAAAGGTTAATTGGGTACCTATGATGTTAAATAGATAGATGGAAACAGAGAAGGCAATATCTTGGAGATAGGATATAAAACCCACTTGGGTGCAGAAATGTCTGAAACCATCTGGGGGTTGTCTCTGTTATTCCCTGCACTAGTGTGCATACTACCAAATATGACGTCAATCGTTTACTTAAGGTTCATTGATTAAACGTATAATTGGCCTTAAATTGAGTTTCTCTATTTCAAGTTCAAGTTTATAACTTCATAAAAAAATCCATTTTCTAAATAATGTCTTAACATAGCATTAACACCCTCTCCATATTCATCTACTACACTTAAGGTGCAAGCTCTAATCCAAGGAGGTTCTACATGAATCAAACACGTTTGAAAAAGAGACCACTACCTATCGCAATCCTTTCATTTTTAGTAATCAGTGGAGTCGCTGGAACTTTTGCTACATTTCCATTTCATAAACGACAACGGATCCCTCTAAAAGTTAGATAAAGGAAAAACAAAAATGCGATTAAAAGGAGAGTCATTAACGTGGAAGTTCAACGAAAATCTTGGGAAAACATTTTTTTGATCCGATTTATCGACTTCTTAATTAAGTCCACTCACAGCGCTAAAGCAAAGAGATTATCGCATTCAAATGCATTACACAAACTTTGGATTTAACTAATTTAGTTGAGGTGAGAAACTTGGATACGATTCGACTTGTATATACGTCAAACGCCAACCTAATAAAAAAATCGAGTATCGCCACTTGCGTAATCGCACTCTATATGTTGACCTAATTAAAAATAAAATTTCTTGGAACCCTCGTTACTTTATGTACAATAGTAATTGAACCAAAACGAACCGATCTCTTCACTGTTTTCGGATGAGAATAAAGTTGGTCCGAACTATTAGCAAATTAAAAAGGACTGGTCCCTTTTATAGGAACCAGTCCTTAAACTTGTCTATAAGTGGGTATCCTTATTGTTGGACAACGATGAACCGCCAACATAAGATTATCTAAAGATGGTAAGGGGAATAGTACTTTTAGCGAAATTAATATATCACGATTAAAGCTTTAGAAGGGGGAATTTTTAATGGAGTCTATTTGGATTGAGTATGCTTGGGCATTGTTAATTCTAATCGGATTGGAAGGTTTGTTATCGGCTGACAATGCACTTGTCCTAGCAGTAATTGCTAAACATTTACCCGAAGATCAGAAGAAAAAAGCAATAAACTACGGAATTATTATGGCCTTCTTTTTCAGATTCGCTGCACTTTTTGCCATTTCATTTATTGCAAACGTCTGGCAGGTACAGGCGATAGGAGCGGCTTATCTTCTTTACTTAGGTTTAAAGCATGTTATTCAGGCCAAGTTCGGGAAAGAAAATGAGAATATTCGCGAGGAAGTTGAAGAAGAATCTGCCGGGAAAGGTTTCTGGCCAACAGTAGGGAAGATTGGTTTAGCTGATCTTGCTTTTGCCATTGATTCCATTTTAGCTGCGGTTGCTATTGCGTTGGGTCTTCCGGATTCACCGCTCGATGATTTTGGCGGCATGGATGGAGGAAAGTTTATCGTTGTAGTTCTTGGAGGGATTGCTGGCCTTATATTGATTAAGTATGCAGCAACCTGGTTTGTCCAGTTACTCGATCAACGACCAGCATTGGAAACTACGGCCTATGCCATTGTTGCTTGGGTCGGTGTCAAGCTTGCTGTAATAACTCTTGCCCATGATGATATTGGTGTCCTAGACCATGATTTTCCCCACAGTACCATTTGGACATTGATTTTCTATGGAGTATTAGTGGGTATTGCTTTAATCGGTTGGTTTGCACCTGCCAATAACTCTCTAGAGAATGAAGAATTATAAAAGGGAAAAAATGTAAGGTATGTATAAGAAAAGACAGAATTTTTATGTAAGATGAGTGATTGGCTGCCTTTAGAAGGCGGCTGTTCTTATTGAATACCCTCCCATCGGGGCGTTATGTCAACCCGGGGTGCATAACATTATTAGATAGAGTAGAAGAACAATCAAGTGGGAGATTAATCTTATACACAATTGAAGTAAATGAACATGCATGCACAACGATTTTATGAAAAACATGGATTTGAAATCATAAATAGAGGACATGAAAATGAAGAAAATTTGCCTGATATTAAATATGAATGGTAAGCGAATAATTGATGTGATCTGGAATCGATTCCTTCCATATTTACAAAGATACAGGCGCAATGAGTTGTATAAACAAAATAAAATTGGCGTTTCTACAACTAGTAGAAGCGTTTTTTGTTGTCAAAAATACCCTATGAAATGTGTTATCAGCCGGGTTCGACTTGACTGAATAAATTACATATTGATAAGCTTTTAATAGAATATTGATTTTTCTGATAATTTTATATATATTAACGAAATTAAACACTCCCTGAGGAGGAATCAATATGAACCGAACAGATTTACTTGTAAAGGGGCTAGATTCGACGTACGACAAAGAGAGTTGGTATGCGGCTTTCAAGAATGCAATTGAGGGGCTGACGGCGCAACAGGCGAGTTGGAAGCCGCCGGGCGAGTCGACTAAATCGATTTGGGAGAATGTAAACCATCTTATTTACTATAAAGAGAGGTTAGCAGCCAACATGGAAGGCCGTGAATGGAAAAATCCTCTGGACGGAGGACAAACTTTCTTTCTCACAGAACAATCGGGTGACGAATCCGAATGGCGGTAAGTTGTGGAACGGGCAGAGATCGCTCAACGAAACTTACGGGAGGTTGTGAGTAAAACATCTGCTGAAAAGTTCGACGAAAATTCCCTTGAGGAAAAGTTATTAGACATCATGCTTCATGATGCGTATCATACGGGCCAAATTATGCTGATTAGAAAAATGCAGGGAGCGTGGCCTTCAGAACGCTGACAATCTATATCTTACGGAGGAAGTATTGATGGCTCACTTTGCATTAAATATGTATGATTATCATGTTTGGGCAAATCAAACACTGTTTAATCGGCTAAAAGAACTTTCGGATGACGTTTTTCATCCCTTCTATTTCAGAACTTGTTTCTCATATGTACATCGTTGACCAGCTCTGGTTTCAAATTATTTCAGGAAAGGACAGACCGGAAGCCTTGGAAGTAGATAAAGAAACAGGAGAAGGAAAAGGAATTGAAGAAATGGACCAGTTGTTTAATGAACTGGCTCAGACATGTAAAACCTTTTTAATACAGCAAGAGAACTTTGAAAAATCACGAGTCCTTCATATTCCGTGGGAAGGGAAAACGGAAGCAAGTTTAGCTGAAATGGTGTTTCACCTTGTTACCCATGCCACCTATCACCGGGGAAATATCACTGCCATGCTGCGCCAGATGGGGTATGCATCGGTGACGACTGACTATACACGAATTGGTACACGAATAAAAATTAAACAGCATTTTAAAAGGAGCGTACGTAGATGGAGTTATTCGAAAAGCAGTATGAGTGGATTAAACGCACGAGAGAAGTGTTATTCCGTTATTGCGAAGCACTACCTGAAGAAGATTACGTGAAAGAAGTGGAAGCTTTCGGAGGAGATTCAATACGCAACCTGCA
>NZ_JBYNRN010000002.1:0-2757 GCF_057785155.1 Paenisporosarcina sp. | reverse complement strand
CTCCTCAAAATCAAAAAAAAGAGGAGCCTCAATAAAATTGTTCAATAAAGTGTATCCACCGTTATGTCCTGGTTCTGAAATTATAGGTACGCCACTTGTTGAAATTGTATCAATATAACGATACACAGTCCTTATATTCATCTCTAACTTTTCTGAAATTTGTTTTGCAGTAATTTTTTCACCTGAACGAAGCATCCATAGAATTGCTAACATATTGTCAATTTTAGGCATATAATTCCACCTCTATATGAAATTTATTTTCTATTATATATTTCCGATTTTTGGTATAACTCATCAACTGTTCCTTTCCGATAGCTTTCTATATAATGAGGCCCTAGACACATTTGTAATTTCGCAAATTTGATTTACAGTCATATCTCCCTCTTTATAAAGCTTTACTGCATAATTCATTCCTGCATGATTTTTATGGTACTTCTTTAACCGACCTTTAAACTTTCCTTCTTTCTTAGCCAGTTCAATCCCTTCACGCTGCCGCATACGGATACTCTTTGACCTAGGCGTTCAATCCAATTATCAGTCATCGGAATAGCTCCTTTTGTATTTTAATTCTACTTTCATCAAGTTCAGAGAACGGTAAAACATAAATATAAAAGTTGTGTCCATACAGCTTATATTCGTCTATCTTTTTTTGAATATGACTATATTTTTTCTTAACTTCATCACCGATTTGTTTAGAAATTTTTTTCTAAAAACCTCATTTGGTAAACGTTTATCTTCTTCAGAAACTTTTACTTCATAGCCGATAAATATTCCAAAGGCGTCATCTATTTGAAATGTATTTTCTTTATTCGGGTATATAATTTTTTCTAAAAAGATTTGCTCTTCTGAAGAAAAGGTTTCCTTAAATAAATGATCGCTAATTAAAGATTTTTCATAACCGATACCAGATTTTTCATTACCTTTATCATTAATTTCATTTTTAAATTGATGTATTGATTTGAAAGCATCCGATAAAGCTGTAGTAAAATCTTGATATGTCTTAGATTCCCCAAAAATAATTTGAAAATCTCCGTTGTCGAGCTGTAACAAATGGATACCATCAGAACCATTTACATACATATTATTCGAAGTTTTGAGCTCCAACTTTGATAAGATTTTAGGAGCCTTTAGATGTGTTTCTAAAAAACAGTACAATAAAAGTTCTCCTAATTCCCCCTTGTTTTTTATATGTTCCACAAATTTATTTTTTGCCTTCCTTGTAAGAGTTCCAGCTTTATTTATATACTGAAGTTTTACTTTCCTAGAAATAGTAAAATCAATTAAAGGATCTATCAGATTATCTTGAAGAAGTTTGTAATCAAATTCGTTTGCATTCACTTTAAGTGTAAAAAGATTTATTTTATTTCTACCGTATGAATCAATTGGTTCTTCAAATTGAAAATCAAAAGAATTTAAGAAATCAAAATCACCAATGCTGAGTTTCATTTTACATCCTCCTGAATATTTTTCTTATTTATGTAAATATTACCACTAAACAAAAAAATGGATACATTTCATTGTTAATATTGGAATTTATATCCTTGAAATATACAATTAATATAGGAAGTATATAACTTCAGACAATCCGGTCTTGTACTACCTATACAATACCGAAGAGTAAGTGAATCAATGTTTTGTGTAGTACATTAAATTCTTTACTAGGTATAATAAGGAAAAAATGGAGGTGGATTTCTTTGAACCATTATAAACACATGCCGTCAGACTATGTGTGCCCTTTTTGTCTTGTTATAAATGGTGTAGAGGATAGAGAAAACAAATTTGTTCAATCTAAGCAACAGGATATAGTGTATAAAGACGATTATGTAACTGCGTTAATCGCCCGTTATGGTGGGAAAATAATATAGCGAACGTAATAATCATTCCAAATAAACATTACGAAAATATTTTTGACTTGCCTATTGAATATGCAATTGTCTTTAAAGGTTTCCTATGCATTAAAAGAGTGTTACCAATGTGAAGGTATTTCTACTCGACAACACAACGAGCCTGGTGGCAGTCAGGATGTTTGGCATTATCATCTTCACGTGTATCCCCGTTATAAAGATGATAATCTTTATAAAATGGACGGAAATTCAAGTTCACCGAAAGAACGGCTATTTTACGCTGAAAAGTTAAGAAATTGGTTTGAAAATAATAAATAAAAGACTGCCTTTGTACTGCACCCCGAAAGTTAGACCACCAAATCTAACTTTTGAGGTGTTTTTTTGTGGTCAAATATGATGAAGGATTCAAGCAAAAAGTTGTTCACGCTTATTTAGCTGGTGAAGGTGGATATGCTGCCCTGGCTACTAGATTTGGAGTTCCAAGTAAAACGAATATAAGAAAATGGGTCAGTGCGTTTCAAGAATTTAGGAAACAGGGCTTGGTTACTAAAGAGACAGATGCGAGTTATCCTGTTCATTTTAAATTAGATGTCCTAAACTATAAGTTAAGAACAAGAGATTCCTTTGAAGAAGTGGCTAGAAAATTTGGCATGACTGAACCTACTATGATTATTAATTGGTTGAGGAAATGGCAAACTGAAGGTGTTGAAGGACTCTCTAGATCAAAGGGGCGTCGATCAATGTCTTACCATCCAAAGGATAAAAAGAACGTGAAAAAATTGACGAAGGAACAACAGCTTTTAAAAGAAATAGAATTACTTCGTGCGGAAAATGCCTATTTAAAAAAGCTCCGAGCTTCAGGGATAAATATTCCGAGCCGACTGCTAAAACTGAATCCAGAGTCATCAATGAA
>NZ_JBYNRN010000001.1:0-188766 GCF_057785155.1 Paenisporosarcina sp. | reverse complement strand
CGTTTAAGTTCAAGTTTGTTTTCGATACCGACAGGTGTCGGCGGAAGAAAACGTTTTTGCTCCGATCGCCAAAGCGATCATCGCTATATTTCGTTGACGTTTTGCTGTTCAGTTTTCAAGGTTCATGTTGTCACTTGTTTTAGCGACTCACTTATAATAACAAGATACGACAATAGTGTCAACCCGTTTTGAAAGAAAAAACGAATTCATTTTGAATCACTAGATGGATTCAAAATGAATTCGTTCGCTTACCCTAGAATTCTTTCTATATATAGTTGTCGTTTTAATGAAAGGTCTAATATTTCCCCAGATGTAGAAATCCGAATCATTGGTCGAGTAGGAACATTTTGTTGAACAAATATTACTTCTCCTGTTTCACCGGTAGATAATTCGACCCTCATACCAATCGGTAAGTCCCCTACTATACTAAATAAAGCTTGGACCACTTGAATATTAAATTTCCCAAACTCATCTTCACGAATCATTTCCATCACCTTAAATGGAGAAACCTTTGAACGATAGACGCGCTCTGACGTCATTGCGTGATAAATATCAGCAACTGCAATAATCTGAGAAATCAGTGTAATACTATCCATTCTTTCTCCTTTAGGATAACCACTTCCATCTAATCTTTCATGATGCTGAAAAATTGCTAGTTTCATTTCTGGTTTTAATAAGGGTGTTTCTTTTATCATTTGATAACTATATAAGGTGTGTTTTTTCACTTCGTTAAATTCATGTTGAGATAACGCAGCTTTTTTCTCTAGTAATCTACTATCAATTTTCGCCATTCCACAATCAGCAAGTAAACATGTAGTTGCTATTTGCATGATTTGTCCTTTTTCAAAACCTAACTTTTGTGCAAGTGCTCCAGCAATCATTCCCATAGCAATAGCATGATGATATATATAATCATGTACTTTTGAATAATCGTTTAACTTCGCAACAATTTGTCGCTCCTCTAATACCCGCTCCACTAATGGCATAATAAACGATCGTACTTTCGTTACATCCACTTTAGAGCCTGACGCCCAATTAATAAATTCTTTTTTATAATCTTTTACGGCTTGACTATAAAGACCACCAAATTCTTTTTTAACTGCAATCATACTTGGTGATTCAGAAAGGTTTGCTGCTTTCGCCTCTTCCGCTTCTTGTAACTCTTCTTCTGATTTATTAAATGGATTAGCATTTGCAATGGCTACTTTTGTGATTTGGAAAGTTTGGAACACCAAAAAATGTTCACGTAAAACCTTCGTATCTTTTCTTATAATTGGATACGGTGTATTTGCAAATATATCTTCGGCAATAACACTGCCTAATTTCAACTCTGAAACTCTTACATCTAAGTGTTCCAAAAGGATGACCACCTTTTGATTAATTTTAGGTTAATTGTAACGGATAGAGACAGTTTTTGTAAGATAAATATATGAGAATAATTCAATTTTCTGATTAAGTGTCATTGGTTATTTGATATTTTCTTCTTTTACAGAGAAGCGTAAGATGTTAATTATGAAGGAAGTGGTAAAGATGTTTGATAAGTTTTCATTTCATCCGGTGGTTTGGACCTTATTACTTGGAACTATTTTTGCAAGAGGCGCTAGCTTTATGGCAATTCCGTTTTTAGCGTTGTATTTAGCTTCAACAGAAGGGATTCACCCTGTGTTAATCGGGGTTACGATTGGTTTAGCTCCCTTAACAGGAACAATCGGTGGTTTTATTGGAGGTTATTTTTCGGATCGATTTGGTCGAAAAAAGGTCATGCTTGGTACTATTTTTGTATGGGCGTTGGTTTACATAGGATTTTCTCAAGCATCCCATATAGGTATTTTCATGGCACTTAATGCGTTAAATGGATTGTGTAGATCATTTTTTGAACCTTCTTCTCAAGCTATGATGGCTGATTTGACGCCTTCTCATTTGAGGAAGCGTGTTTTCTCTTTAAGATATTTCGCAATAAACGTCGGAGCAGCTTTTGGTCCTCTGGTAGGAGTTAGCGTTGCTCAATATTCTTCTTCCCTACCTTTTATCATTACAGGTCTTATGTACACGGTGTATGGATTGGCTTTGTTATTTATGTTAAATCGTCATGAAATTATTCACATTAGTCCCATTACAAAATTACGAATGACAGATGCTGCAGTTATTGCTTGGAAAGATAAAAGATTATTAATGTTTATCATCGGTGGTATTTTTGTTAGCGTAGGTTATTCTCAAATCGATTCTAATTTACCTCAATACCTCCAACAATCTTTTTCTGAAGGTGTTGTCCTCTTCTCAAGACTCATTGCGATAAATGCAGTTATTGTAATTATTTTACAATTACCACTCACTTTATTATCTGAAAAATGGCCTGTCATGCGAGCAATGGTAGTGGGCAGTCTTTTATTCGCAATTGGATTTGCAAGCTTTGGCATCGTAAGCACACCAATTGGGTTTATGATCGCGATGGGCATTGTTACGATTGGGGAAATCTTCATTTTCCCATCAACCTCAGTCTTTATTGATCAAATTGCACCTGAAGATCGACGAGGTACCTATTTTGGAGCTGGTCAGTTCCGCTCCATCGGTAACTTTACAGGACCTGTTTTAGGTGGTTGGCTACTACATGACTTAGGCGGTACTTGGTTATTTTCAATCATTGGGCTAATTCTCGTAGGCAGTATTTGGTTCTTCTACTTAGGTAGTAAAATTAAAGTATCTCAAGACATACAATCTACTTAATGCATCCGCAAACATCAGCACAAAAAAAGGTCTAAGGCGAATAATGCACCATAGACCTTTAGACTGTAGACAAAAGGTTGATAGTGTATTTAACATCTTAAATTCTACTCATTAACAATTGCACTTGATAGAAAAAGAAAGGGGTCGGCTATTTCTTTCGCTTTCCGCAGACGAAACGCCAGCCTCCTCGGCTCAGCTGAGCTGTGCCTGTGGGGTCTAGCGTGTTTCGTTTTTCCGCAGGAGTCTTCAGAAATAGCCGACCACTTTCCTACTAAAAATGTTTGCAGAGTCAATACTCACACATATGATTAGAAAAGTTATTTAATATGCACAAAATGCTTGATTAAGTTATTTGTTGCGACTTTTACAACATTCTTTGAGTGCGAGACATGATGGTTTTGCCTGTTACAATGATTTCAGTTGATTGGAATGTAGGCGGCGACTCCAGCGGAATCAGCAAGAACTGAAGACCCTGGACAGAGCATCGCGAAGGAAGCGGCTGAAGTCTTGCCCGCGGAAAGCGTCCGCAGCAATGGAAATCAACATTTTCTATTTGTCTAAAGTAAAAGGTCTAAGGTGCATAATACACCTTAGACCTTTAAATTATTCTTCAGTTGGTTCAGGATCAGATTCAGGTTCTAATTCAGTACTTGGAGCTTCGTTCACTACTTCAGTTGAACTTTCTTCACCGTCTTCATCAAACTCTTCCTCTTCTTCAGCTTTCTCAACTTTCGCTACAGTCGCTACAAGTTCCTCTTCACCTAAACGAATCAGACGAACACCTTGTGTGCTACGACCAGTAACAGAAATACTGCTTACATCCATGCGAATTAACATGCCATTGATGGTAATCAACATTAAATCTTCTGATCCATCAACTGTCTTAACAGCTGCTAAATGACCCGTTTTTTCTGTAATTTGGCTGGTTTTAATCCCAACCCCACCACGCGATTGTAAGCGATATTCTTCTTCAGATGTACGTTTACCATAACCATTTTCAGTAACAACTAATACTTCTTGGCCAGGTTCTAGAATTTCCATTCCAACAACGTGATCACCTTTACGTAAACGAATACCACGAACACCAGACGCTGTACGTCCCATTGAACGAATATCGGTTTCTTCAAAACGAACAAGCATACCGTTTCTTGTACCGATGACAATATGTTTCTTGCCGTCAGTTAAACGCACGGAAATAAGTTCATCGTCTTCTTTTAGTGAAATCGAAATGAGACCATTTGCACGAATATTAGCGAAGCCACTAACTGGCGTACGTTTTGTTACACCTTTAAGCGTTGTGAAAATGAAGTAGGCATCATCTTCAAATGATTCCATTTGAATCATCGCAGTTACCTTCTCTTCTTTATCAACACCTAATAAGTTAACAATCGGTAACCCTTTAGCTGTACGTCCGTATTCTGGGATTTCATACCCTTTCGCACGATATACTTTTCCTGTGTTTGTAAAGAACAGAATCGTATCATGCGTTGATGTATACAATAAATGTTCGACGAAATCATTTTCATTCGTACCCATTCCTTGTACACCACGGCCTCCACGTTTTTGACTACGGTACGTATTAACTGGTAAACGTTTGATGTAACCGTTATGAGTTAAAGTCAGTACCGAGTTTTCACGAGGAATTAAATCTTCGTCTTCCATCATCTCAGCACCACCGGCTGTAATTTCTGTACGACGTGTATCACTAAAACGATCTTTAATTTCATTCAATTCTTCGCGAATAATTTGAATTACTTTTAATTCATCTGCAAGAATCGCTTTTAATTCAGCAATTAATCTTTGTAACTCTTGATATTCTGCTTCAATTTTGTCGCGTTCTAAACCAGTCAAACGTTGAAGACGCATATCAAGAATTGCTTGAGCTTGTCGCTCTGAAAGATTGAACTGATCAATCAAACCAAGTTTTGCTTCTTCTCCAGTTTGTGAACTACGGATTAAAGCAATAATTTCATCGATATGATCTAGTGCAATACGAAGACCTTCTAAAATATGTGCACGATCTTCAGCTTTCGTTAATTCAAACTGAGTACGACGTTTGATAATAACTTTTTGGTGCTCTAAATAGTGATATAAAATCTCTTTTAATCCAAGAACTTTTGGTTGGCCATCTACAAGAGCAAGCATATTTACACCAAAACTAGATTGTAGAGATGTTTGTTTATATAAATTATTTAATAACACATTCGCATTGGCATCTTTGCGGACTTCGATGACGATACGCATTCCGTTACGATCTGATTCATCTCGTAAATCAGTAATGCCGTCGATTTTCTTGTCACGCACTAATTCTGCGATTTTTTCAATTAAACGAGCTTTGTTCACCTGGAAAGGAAGTTCATGAACTAAAATCACTTCTTTACCATTCGATTTTTGCTCGATTTCTACTTTACCTCGAATGATAACAGAGCCACGCCCTGTTTCATAAGCTCGACGAATCCCGCTTCGTCCTAAAATAATACCACCAGTTGGAAAATCGGGACCTGGTATGATTTCCATTAATTCTTCGGTTGTAATGGCTTCATTGTCAGCTAAAGCTAAAACAGCTTCGATGGTTTCTCCGAGATGATGAGGTGGAATATTTGTAGCCATCCCAACGGCAATCCCTGACGTACCATTGACTAGTAAGTTTGGATATCGACTCGGTAATACGATTGGCTCTCTTTCTTGGCCATCATAATTATCTTTAAAGTCGATTGTATTTTTGTTGATGTCGCGAAGTAGCTCCATCGCTATTTTCGACATACGAGACTCTGTATAACGCATTGCTGCAGCAGCGTCGCCATCCACGGAACCAAAGTTACCGTGACCGTCAACTAGCATATAACGGTAACTCCAATGTTGAGCCATACGTACCATTGTGTCGTAAACAGCCGTATCACCATGTGGGTGATACTTACCGATTACGTCTCCAACAATACGTGCTGATTTCTTATAAGGTTTATCCGCTGTATTCCCTAAGTCTTGCATCGCGTACAAGATCCGACGGTGAACGGGCTTTAACCCATCTCGCACGTCTGGAAGTGCTCGTTGAACAATAACGCTCATTGCATAGTCAAGGAAAGACGTTTTCATTTCTGAACTAATATTAATCCCTTTAACTCGATCATTTTGTATCTCTGTCATGCAGGCAACCTCCCTTCCCTTGACTCTTTAGATATCTAAGTTTTTCACGTAAATTGCATTTTCTTCGATGAATTGACGACGTGGTTCAACCTCGTCACCCATTAAACGTTCGAATGTTTCATCTGCATCAATCGCATCTTCTAAATTCACTTGAAGCAAGGTGCGCACGGAAGGATCCATTGTTGTATCCCATAATTGTGTCGCATCCATTTCCCCTAAACCTTTGTATCGTTGAATAACTGGTTTCGGTTGTTTTGGAAGACGTTCTAAAATTTCTTGTAATTGTTTATCTGAATAACAATACTCAACTGATTTACCTTGTTTGATTTGGAATAAAGGAGGTTGAGCAATATATACATAACCAGCTTCGATTAATGGACGCATGAAACGGAACAAGAATGTTAACAATAACGTTCGGATATGCGCACCATCGACGTCGGCATCGGTCATGATGACAATTTTATGGTAACGTGCTTTCTCTAAAGCAAATTCATCGCCAATACCTGTACCTAGCGCTGTAATAATTGCTCTAATTTCAGTATTCGATAAGATTTTATCTAAACGAGCTTTTTCCACGTTTAAGATTTTCCCTTTTAACGGCAAGATTGCTTGGAAATGACGATCACGACCAGATTTAGCTGAACCACCGGCAGAGTCACCCTCTACCACATAGATTTCACTCTCTGCAGGAATTCGAGATGAGCAATCAGCAAGCTTACCTGGCAAACTTGAAACTTCAAGTGCAGATTTACGACGTGTAAATTCACGCGCTTTTTTCGCTGCAACACGAGCGCGGGCAGCCATCAATCCTTTTTCGATCACTTTTCGAGCGACAATCGGGTTCTCTAACATAAAACGCTCAAACGCTTCAGAGAATAAAGAATTCGTAATTGTACTAACTTCTGAATTCCCAAGCTTCGTTTTCGTTTGCCCTTCAAATTGTGGATCCGGATGTTTGACAGATACGATAGCCGTTAACCCTTCACGTACATCGTCCCCAGTTAAATTGGAGTCTGCATCTTTTAACATATTGTTTTTACGGCCATAGTCATTGATGACACGTGTTAATGCCATTTTAAATCCTGACTCATGGGTACCGCCTTCATATGTGTTGATATTGTTAGCGAACGAGAAAATGTTGGCTGCATATCCATTGTTATATTGCATCGCAATTTCAATTGAAATGCCGTCTTTTTCTCCCTCGATAAAAATAGGTTCATCATGAATCGGTTCTTTTGATTTATTTAAATGCTCGACATACGATTTAATACCACCTTCGTAGTGATACGTGTTCGTACGAACTTCTTCTTCACGCTCATCTTTAATCACGATACGTAATCCGCGATTTAAGTAAGCTAACTCACGTAAACGGTTCGCTAAAATGTCATATTCATAAACAGTCGTTTCAGTGAAAATTTGTGGATCTGCTTTAAAACGAACAGTTGATCCAGTTTTGTCAGATTCACCAATAACGTGAAGTTCCTTCGCTACTGCTCCTCTTTCGAATTGAATGAAATGCAGTTTTCCGTCACGGTGTACATATACTTCCGTAACTTCTGAAAGAGCATTAACAACGGAAGCTCCAACACCGTGAAGACCACCAGATACTTTGTAACCACCGCCGCCAAACTTACCGCCGGCATGCAAAACAGTCATAATAACTTCGACAGCTGGTCGACCCATTTTTTCATGGTTACTTACTGGAATACCGCGACCATTATCATCAACTTTAATCCAATTGTCTTTTTCAATCGTGATGGCTATTTCATCACAATGTCCTGCTAAAGCTTCATCAATGGCATTATCAACGATTTCCCATACTAGATGGTGAAGACCTTTTGAACTTGTTGAACCAATATACATCCCTGGGCGTTTTCGTACAGCTTCTAAACCTTCTAAAACTTGTATTTGATCCGCATCATATGATGTTTGAAGTTCTTTTTCTTCCATTGCCATCTTGCTCACCTGCTCTTTCCTACAGTCATATCATTATTTTTATAGACGTTTTCGTCTGGAAGTTTCATTCATTTTCTTTAAAAGGTTCTGCGGGCTTAGTGGAGATGCATACGTTAAAAAAGGCGTGACTATAAGAGACTTCACACGATGATGATCGACAATCATTCGTGTTCGTGGATGTTCTAACCACGCGTCCTGCTTCGTCGCATCCTTCATTTCACGAAAATCTAAAATCGCAAGAATATCCATATGATTGACGACAATCGTTTTGCCAAGTCCAACATACATGGAATCTATGCTCCTTCTTCCACATGTCCCTGTTTCACATGGAACATAGCAGCTTGTCTAATGGTTTCATGATCGATACCTTCCACACTTGTTGTTGTAACAAATGTTTGAACTTCGCCTTGGATGGTATTTAATAAATGGGACTGGCGATAATCATCGAGTTCAGAAAGAACATCATCTAACAAAAGAACAGGTGATTCACCCACCTCTTGTTTAATTAATTCAATCTCTGCCAGCTTTAAAGATAGAGCGGTTGTTCTTTGTTGTCCTTGAGATCCATATGTTTGGACATCGTAGTCATTGACGTAGAACTGCAAATCATCTCGATGAGGTCCAACCAATGTTAAACCACGGGCAAGTTCCTGTGATCGACCATCTTTTAATTTCTGCTCTAAAATGTCGACCATTTCCTCAAAAGAGGCATCACGATTTAGACCGCTTACTGGACAATACCGAATGTCCAACTTTTCAAGTCCTCTCGAAATCCCTAAATGAATTGGTTCAGCCCATTTTTGAAGCAGCTCCATAAACTCAAAGCGTTTTCGAATAACACTAACAGCTGCTTGAATATATTGATCAGTGTACACATCAAACATGACATCGTTTAAAGAAGATTTCCCTTGATGCGTTTTTAAAATGTGATTGCGTTGTTTTAATAATTTTTGAAATGTCAATAAATCATGCAAGTACACGGGCGATATTTGGCCTATTTCCATATCTAAAAAACGTCTTCTTACCTGAGGACTGCCTTTTACTAAGTTCAAATCTTCAGGAGCAAACATGACGACATTTAGTTGCCCAATGTAGTCGCTCAATCTACTTTGTTCCAAATGATTCACTCGTGCTTTCTTCCCTTTTTTCGAAAGAGTTAACTCGAGTGGTAAGTGACCATATTTTTTAGAAACATCACCTTTTATTTTACCATATTCTTCTGACCAACGTATCAATTCTTTATCATTTGACGTTCGATGAGATTTTGCCATGGATAAAACATATAAGGATTCCATAATATTCGTTTTCCCTTGTGCATTTTCACCAATGAAAACATTAATCGTAGGTGAAAATTCAAGCGTTAACGATTCATAATTCCGATAGTTCGTTAATTCGAGCCGATCGATGTGCATCTTATTCTCCGCTCAAATTTTCCACTATGCAGAATTTACCATTTTCTGGAATAGTCACTGTATCGCCATTGCGAAGCTTACGACCGCGTCTATGTTCAAGCTCATCATTAACAAGAACATCATTTTCTGCCAAAAACCATCGAGCCATTCCGCCAGAGCTAATAATGTCTGTCATTTTAAGCAGTTGTCCTAATGTTACATATTCCGTATCAATCTCAATATTTTTCAAGGCAATTCAATCCTTCTTTTTTTAGTCTATCCCTTCATTTTACTCCATAATTCCAAAGAAGTAAAAAAGGATAGCCAAATTGGCTATCCTAGTCAAAATAAGTGATTAATATGTGCGAACTGGCAAGATTAATTGAAGGATCGAATCGTCATGTAGCGATTTCAAAATGAATGGACGCATTGCTCCTGTAAATTGGACAACTACATCTTGTCCTTCGATCGCTTTTAAGGCATCCATCATGTATTTTGCACTGAATGAAATTTTTAACTCTTCTCCCTCAATCGAAGCCGCTTGAATTTCTTCTTCAACTTTGCCGACTTCTGGTGAACTTGAAGAAATTTCTACCACATTTCCTTCTAGTGATGTGAAGCGAACAATATTGTTACGTTCTTCACGAGCTAACAAAGATGCACGGTCGATTGCTTGTAATAAAGCCTTTCCGTTCATCGTAACAGTCGTTTTATATTCATTAGGAATTAGACGAGACGTGTCAGGATAATTACCTTCTAACAAACGCGAGTAAAATAATACGTCCTCCGTTTTGAATAAAACTTGCTGCTGCGTCATAACAATATGAACAGGGCTTGAAGAATCTCCAATGATTTTGCTTAACTCATTTAAACTCTTACCTGGAATCACGACACTATATTCGCCTTCAGGCAACTGTTCTAGTACAGTTTTTCGACGAGCTAAACGGTGACTATCCGTAGCCACACAAATTAATTCGCCATTTTTCACTTCCCAGTGTACACCTGTCAAGACAGGGCGACTTTCTGAAGAAGATACGGCAAATACCGTTTCACGAACAATTGATTTTAATAAATCTGCAGGAATAATGAATTCACGGTCATCTTGAATTTCTGGAAGCAATGGATATTCCGAAGCTTCTAATCCAATCAAATGAAATTCTGATTTACCTGAACGAATATGCGTTTGATAAGAATCATTTACTTCGATTTCAACATCATTGGTTGGCAATTTACGAATAATTTCGTTGAATACACGTGCTTGAAGAACAATCGATCCTTCTTCAATTACTCGTATCACTTGTTCCCCATTTTCTTCAGTTGGGATAAATGTCTGAATTGTAATATCAGAATCACTACCAGTTAAGCGTAATCCTTGTTCCGAAATCTCTAATTTAATACCAGTCAATATTGGAATTGTTGTTTTCGAACTAACTGCTTTCATAACATCACTTAAACCGTTTAATAAACGTTCACGCATGATTTCAAATTTCATTTTTTAACCTCGCTTATATATTTATTAATGTTTTAAAAGAATAATAGATATAGTAATAGGGCCTGTGGATATGTTGATAAGCCCCTTTTTATGAATAAGGACAAGCTATCCACATGTTGATAACGTGTGTGAAAACTAGTTCGCTTCTATAGGAGTTATCCACAGTTTTAAGACTTCCCTAAAACGCTCTTAATCTCTTTTAAGTCTTGTTGAAGCACTTGATCCTCTTTTAACATCGTCGATATTTTCTCATGAGCATGGATAACCGTTGTATGATCACGACCACCAAATTCTTCCCCTATTTTAGGTAATGAGAATGCGGTAAGTTCACGTGATAAATACATCGCTATTTGTCGTGGGAAAGCGATCGATTTTGTTCGTTTCTTCGCTGTAAAATCTTCTAAACGCACGCTGTAATGCTCTCCAACTACTTTCTGAATATCCAAAATTGTAATTTTACGAGGTTTTGCATTTGGCATAATATCTTTTAATGCTTCTGCTGCCAAATCTGCGTTCATATCTTTATTAACCAGTGAAGAATACGCAACTACGCGAATTAATGCCCCTTCGAGCTCGCGAATATTAGAGTCAATTGAATTGGCAATGTACATCATGACTTCGTTTGGAATATCTAAACCGTCTGCCTTTGCTTTTTTACGCAAAATGGCAATACGTGTTTCTAAATCAGGTGGCGTTATATCGGTGATCAGACCCCATTCAAAGCGAGATCTTAAGCGATCTTCGAGTGTAGGAATTTCTTTAGGTGGTCGGTCACTTGAAATAACAATTTGTTTGGATTCTTCATGCAACGTATTAAATGTATGGAAGAATTCTTCTTGCGTTTGTTCTTTTCCAGCTAAAAACTGAATATCATCTATTAATAGAACGTCTACGCTTCGGTATTTATTTCGAAAATCAACTGTTTGGTTGTCTCGAATCGAATTAATGAACTCATTTGTAAATTTTTCAGATGATAAATAAACCACTTTTGCATTAGGATTATGTTCTTGCACATAATGACCAATAGCATGCATTAGATGGGTCTTTCCTAGACCTACTCCACCATATATAAATAACGGATTATAGGCTTTTGCTGGTGCTTCAGCCACTGCTAATGAAGCTGCATGTGCGAAGCGATTCCCAGATCCAATTACGAAAGTATCAAATGTGTACTTCGAATTCAGCATTCCAGGAGAAAATTCAGGTTGCTCGTCATCCTTCATAGGAATGATCGGTGCTGGTAATGAAAAATCATCTAAACTTTGATCTTTTGGAACAACAAACTTAATGGTTAATGCTTCACCAGTCAGTTCTGTTAGGATTCCAGCAATTAAATGGACGTAATGCGTATCTAACCAATCGCGTGCGAATGAATTAGGTGCAGCAATGGTTACTTCGTCCCCACGATACGTTAACATTTTCGTCGATTTTAACCATGTTTCAAAGCTCGGCTTCGAAATTTTTTGCTCGACTTGAGCAAGTACACCTGCCCATAGTTCTTCTAAATGTTCCAACAGCGTTTCTCCTTTACTATCATTTATAAAAGGCTCTGTTAACCTTTTCAATTGCGTTTTATCAATAAAAAGACGGAATCTGCTCTCTTTCATCAGACGAACAAGCTAACCTTGTAGTCAGCACGTTTTTCCGTAAGAGTATTGCTGATTCCCACCGATTAACAACATTCTTTAACAGAAACTTAAAAAATAATTTATAGTCATTTTCACATTATATAATGCATAGTCATGCACAAAACCACAAGCTGTGGATAAATGTTAATAAGAGGCTATGGATAAACTATCCACAAATTACTAACAGTTTGTGGATAACAATGAATAGTCATCTTGGTTTTGAAGAGTAAAACACAAATATCGTAACAAAATAAATGAGAAATTACAAGACTTCTTGAGGGTTATCCACAAAATGCATATTCATGCACAAGATGATTGTCCACAATGGGTGAATATGTGTGAAACCTGTAGATAAGGGTTGTGAATAGAAAAATGTTGTAAATCCACATATGCACAAGCCTGTGTATAGATCTTGTTAGAATTGTGGACAAGTATTTATCGTTATTTTCAAGTAGAGGTAGAAGAGGATTTGGGAAAGGCTATTGACAAATAGGGTGCTGACTATATATAATATCCAAGACTGTCTATAACAAAGAGAGATAAATCGACTTTCAATTTTTCAGGAGGTGTCACATAGATGAAACGCACATACCAACCAAATAAACGTAAACACAGTAAAGTACACGGATTCCGTGCTCGTATGAGTTCTAAGAACGGCCGTCGCGTATTAGCAGCACGTCGTCGTAAAGGAAGAAAAGTATTATCAGCTTAAGTCCACTGATCCGCATCAGTGGTCTTTTTTTTCTTTTAATAGGAAAAGACTGCTGGTGTAGAAAAGTTAAACTGATTTAGCTCGCATTCAATTGGTGCAAGCTAATACTTTTTTTATCCGTATAAAAAAGCGAGTAGAAGCGCATCGTCGAGAAGGATTTTAATCTTTCTCGATAGAATGCGTGGAGTAAAGCAGGTGAACGATTGATGAACAAACATCAACGAGTAAAAAAGAATGCCGAATTTCAAAAGATCTTTAAACGCGGAAAATCCTTTGCGAATCGTCAGTTTGTTGTCTACTGTTTTGAAAAAGAGGGACAAGAAGATTTTCGTATAGGGCTATCGGTGAGCAAAAAAATCGGGAATGCAGTCACCCGTAATCGTATTAAACGTTATATTAGGCAAGCCTTCTTGGAAATGAAGGACGAAGTAAAGCCAAATATGGACTATGTCATTATCGCCAGACATCAGGCGGCCACGATGGATTTTCATGAATCCCAAAAAAGTTTGCAGCACGTTTTAAAAATAGCTAAAATGATTCAAAAGGTTAGAGAGTAAATAAAAAACTATATATAGAAGAAACGGATTATTTTTTAGGGGGAAGAAACGTTGAATAAACGATTATTAATCGTCCTCATCCTAGTTTCTGTCACATTATTTTTAAGTGGTTGTACTGAATATAACCAGCCGATACGTGACGATAACACAGGTTTTTGGAATGAATTTATTGTATGGCCATTAGTTTCCTTTATTACATTGTTTAAAGAATTACTTGGCTCCTATGGATTAGGTATTGTGATGGTAACAATCATTATCCGTTTAGCAATTCTGCCATTAATGATTAAACAAACGAAAAGCTCTAAAAAAATGCAAGAAGTTCAACCAGCATTAGCTGAACTGAAGAAAAAGTACAGTTCAAAAGATGCACAGACTCAACAAAAATATCAGCAAGAAATGATGGCTATGTTCAAGGAAAACGGTGTTAATCCTGCAGCAGGATGTTTGCCTGTCTTGATTCAAATGCCGATTTTAATTGGTTTCTATCATGCCATTAGTCGAATGAACGTTACGCCAGAAATTAATTTGGGAAGTTTTTTATGGTTCCCTCTAGCTGAACCAAGCATTATTTTGGCAATCTTAGCTGGTGTGATGCAATTTATCGTACTTCGTACAGGTCCAGCAATGGATAATCCTCAAATGAAGATCATGATGTATATGATGCCATTTATGATTACTGGTTTTGGTATCTTCTTACCATCCGCTTTAACACTTTACTGGGTAATCGGAAATATCATTTCTTTCATACAAAATATGTTCATTTATAAACCGTGGGAAAAAGAAAAATTACAGCCTGCGAAAACTGGAGGGACGAAAAAGTGAATCAACTAACGCAAACAGGGAGTACAACGGAAGAAGCAATTACAGCAGCATTAGCAAAACTTGGTGTTACGAGAGATCAAGTTACTATTCAAGTGGTAACTGAAGGTAAAAAAGGTTTTCTTGGATTTGGTTCTAGACTTGCAGAAGTGCAAGTCACCGTAAATGAAGTTCAACCAGAAGTGATTGAAGAATCTTTTCAAGAACCGTCTGTTGAACAACCTGTTGAGCGTGAAGTGATTCACGAAGAAATCGTCCTAAAGGCAAATGATTCTACTAAATCAGATGCGATTGAAGAAACAAAGACGTATTTAACCAATATTGCGACTCAAATGAAGATTGATGATTTGGAAATCCATACAGAGCTTAACGGAAAATATGTGACTCTCCGCATGGAAAGCAAAAAAGCAGCACTTCTTATTGGAAAACGCGGTCAAACGTTAAATGCACTGCAACAACTATCGCAATTAGTAGTGAATAAATTTTCAAACCAATTTTTACTAGTTCAGCTAGATGTTGAAAATTACCGTGAGCGTCGTCAAGAATCACTGGAACTTTTAGCAGAAAGAATGGCAGACAAAGCGATTCGTTCAGGAACAAAAGTTGAATTTGAACCGATGCCTTCGTATGAACGAAAAGTGATTCACAATGCTTTATCTAGACGCTTAGATATTGAAACGGTGTCTATTGGAACTGAACCAAATCGATATTTAGTGATTGAACCACTTAAGTAAGAATTGGAAAGACATGAATTTGTAACATAGAGAAACGGACCTCGACGTCATTGACGAACAGGTCCGTTTTCTTGTGGATAAATCGGTCTAGTAAGCTTTCGATTTTATCAATTTTGTGCTATAGTTATACGTTAGAGAATAATGGCCGTTTTTTAGTTATCCACATGTGGATAAAAATCAATTGGAGGTGAACGATCATGGAATTTGATACGATAGCAGCAATATCCACACCCCTTGGTGAGGGAGCAATAGCCATCGTCCGTTTAAGTGGACCTGAAGCAATTTCCATTGCGAACCATGTCTTTCGTTCGCCGAGCGCAAAAATGTTGCAGGAGCAACCGACACACACGATTCATTATGGACATATCATGGATCCTAAATTAGATGAAGTGGTAGAAGAAGTCATGTTATCACTGATGAAGGGTCCAAAAACATTTACACGTGAAGATGTAATCGAAATTAATTGTCATGGTGGTTTAGTTTCTGTAAACCGCGTACTTCAATTAGTTTTACAATATGGAGCAAGATTAGCTGAACCAGGAGAATTTACGAAGCGGGCATTTTTAAATGGCCGAATTGATTTATCTCAGGCTGAAGCGGTAATGGATTTAATTCGAGCAAAAACAGATCGAGCGATGAACGTCGCACTTGGACAAATGGATGGGAAGCTTTCAAGATTAATCGCTAGCTTAAGACAAGCTTTACTTGAAACACTCGCTCAAGTTGAAGTGAATATCGATTATCCAGAGTATGACGATGTCGAAGAAATGACATTGCCAATGATTATAGAAAAATCGGGATGGGTCAAAAAAGAAATCGAATATTTATTACAAACCTCTACCCAAGGGAAGATCTTAAGAGAAGGTCTTTCAACGGTTATTGTAGGGAGACCTAATGTAGGGAAATCCTCCCTATTAAATAGTTTAGTGCAAGAAAACAAAGCAATTGTTACGGATATCGCCGGGACGACGCGTGACATTATCGAAGAATATGTAAATGTACGTGGAGTTCCATTAAAATTGGTCGATACTGCGGGAATTCGTGAAACAGAAGACATTGTAGAGCGAATAGGCGTAGAAAGGTCTAGACAAGTCCTTAAACAGGCTGATTTGATTCTTCTAGTCCTAAACCAGTCTGACGAGCTAACACCTGAAGATGAGCGTTTATTCGAAGCGATCGAAGGTATGGATGTAATCGTCGTTTTAAATAAAACAGATTTAGAACGAAAAATGGATTTAGACCTTGTGAAACATTTAGCCGGTAACAGCAAAATTGTTACAACTTCCTTGTTATCAGATGCTGGTGTTGATCAGTTAGAAGAAGCCATCGCTACGATGTTCTTTGAAGGATCTATCGAAAGCGGAGATTTAACGTATGTATCGAATGCTCGTCATATTGCTTTATTACACCAAGCTAAAAATACAATCGAAGATGCGATTCAAGCTGCACATGATCGTGTACCAATCGATATGATTCAAATCGATGTAACAAGAACATGGGAAATATTAGGTGAGATTACTGGGGATACAGTGGAAGAAAGTTTGATTGACCAACTGTTTTCACAATTTTGTTTAGGAAAATAAAAGCTGCTGCGACTTTAAAGCTTAAAGGCAAAGCAAGCTTAATATAGAACTCGAAAGGAATGAACGAACATGCCGAATTTTGAAGCGGGCTCGTTCGATGTAATTGTAATTGGAGCAGGGCACGCAGGTGCTGAAGCAGCTTTGGCTGCAGCAGGTATGGGTGCAAAAACGCTTGTTCTTACCATCAATTTAGATATGATTGCATTTATGCCATGTAATCCATCCATCGGAGGTCCAGCAAAAGGAATAGTTGTCCGTGAAATAGATGCATTAGGCGGAGCGATGGGAAGAGTCATCGACAAAACACATATTCAAATGAGAATGTTAAATACAGGTAAAGGACCTGCTGTACGAGCATTACGTGCACAAGCAGACAAAGTGCTTTACCAAGCAGAAATGAAACGTTTAATGGAAGAACAAGATAACTTATCTATTCATCAAGCAATGGTTGAAGAACTGATCATTGAAGAGAATGAAGTTAAAGGTGTTATTACGCAAGTTGGAGCTATTTATAGAGCATCAACAGTGATTGTTACGACTGGTACCTTTTTACGAGGCGAGATTATTATTGGCGATTTAAAATATTCAAGCGGTCCAAATAACCAACAACCTTCATTAAAATTAGCAGATAATCTGCGTGATTTAGGTTTTGACTTAGTTCGATTTAAAACTGGAACACCGCCTAGGGTTAATAGTAAAACGATTGATTTTAGCAAAACAGAAATACAACCTGGTGACGATGTAGCAAGAGCCTTTAGTTATGAAACGACTGAATATATCACCGATCAATTACCATGTTGGTTAACGTATACAAATGAGCGTACACATCAAGTGATTGATGAAAACCTTCATTTATCACCAATGTACTCAGGGATGATTAAAGGAACTGGACCTCGTTATTGTCCATCAATTGAAGACAAAGTGGTTCGTTTTAATGACAAACCACGTCATCAAATTTTCTTAGAGCCTGAAGGTCGAAATACAAGAGAAGTGTATGTACAGGGTCTATCTACAAGTTTACCTGAACATGTTCAACGTAAGCTGTTAGAAAGTATTCCAGGGTTAGAGAAGGCAGAAATGATGCGTGCTGGCTACGCTATTGAATATGATGCAATGGTACCAACTCAACTATGGCCAACACTAGAAACGAAAAAAATTCGCAACCTATATACAGCTGGACAAATTAACGGTACATCGGGTTATGAAGAAGCAGCAGGACAAGGCTTAATGGCAGGGATGAATGCTGCAGCTCGTTCTTTAAATAAAGAAGAGATTATTTTAAGTCGTTCAGATGCGTATATTGGTGTCTTAATAGATGATTTAGTAACGAAGGGCACGAACGAGCCATATCGATTACTAACATCAAGAGCAGAATACCGCTTACTATTACGTCATGATAATGCAGATTTACGATTAACTGAGATCGGTCATAAAGCTGGATTGATTTCGGAAGAACGTTATAGTCGTTTTGTATCGAAGAAACAACGTATTGAAGATGAAATTAAACGTCTTCGTCAAACAATCATTAAACCGAATGAAGAAACTCAATCTGTAGTTCGCGAAAAAGGCGGTACAGAATTGAAGGATGGAATTCGAGGAAATGACTTAATGAAACGTCCAGAAATGACTTATGATGACATTGCAAAATTATCACCATCAACGATTGAATTAACGGACGAAATGAAAGAACAAATCGAAATTCAAGTTAAATATGAGGGTTATATTGAAAAATCTCTATTACAAGTCGATAAATTAAAAAAGATGGAAAACAAAAAAATTCCAGATCATATTGATTTTGATGCAATTTCTGGTTTAGCTACAGAAGCGAAACAAAAATTAAAAGAAGTTCGACCATTATCCATTGCTCAAGCTTCTCGTATTTCTGGTGTAAATCCTGCTGACATTTCCATATTACTAGTGTATATTGAACAAGGAAGAATCGCTAAAATATCCGGATAATTTTGAAGTGGCTATGTGCTCTAAAAGCTTATAGCCACTGTTTATATACGGAAGGGGAACATTATGAACGAAAAGCAATTTATCGAAGCTTTAAAAGCGAAGGGTATCGAATTGAATGATAAGCAAGTCAAACAATTCAATTTATATTTTGAACTTTTAGTAGAGTGGAACGAAAAAATGAATTTAACAGCAATTACAGACTTACCATCCGTATACTTAAAACATTTTTACGATTCAATCAGTATGGCTTTTTATGTAGATTTTACTAAACAACAATCTATTTGTGATGTTGGAGCGGGAGCGGGATTCCCGAGTATCCCATTAAAAATTTGTTTTCCTGATTTAAAAGTTACTATTGTAGATTCATTAAATAAACGAATTCAATTTCTCACTCATTTAAGTGAACAATTGAAACTATCTGACGTTCAATTCGTACATGCTAGAGCAGAAGAATTTGGACAAGATCCAAAATATAGAGAAAAGTTCGACGTTGTTACAGCTAGAGCTGTTGCTAGACTAAGTGTCTTGTCGGAATTATGTATTCCTCTAGTTAAACCAGGCGGTCAATTCTTAGCGATGAAAGCATCTGCAGCACAAGATGAATTAAGTGATGCCAGTAAAGCAATATCAACTTTAGGTGCCAGTAAAAAAGAAGAATTCACCTTCCAATTACCAGTAGAAAATAGTGAAAGATCACTATTTATATTTGATAAAATAAAAAACACACCTAAAAAATACCCAAGAAAACCAGGTGTTCCAAATAAAACACCTTTATAAATGATTTGTTCCACGTGAAACATTAATAGAGGATTGATGAGATTAATAGCGAATAGTACTTAAGTAGTGAGTTTCTTAAAGGTGGTGCCAAGAGGATGAAAAGTCCTTTTTCACGTTTTTTCAATAATGTAGATAAAGAAGAAGTTGAAACAAAGTCGAATGTTGAACATAACGAGGAAGTAGTCAAGATTCCCCTAATGTCGATCATTCCAAATAGATTTCAACCGCGAACAATTTTTGATGACTCAAAAATTGAAGAATTAGCGCGGACAATTCATACACATGGTGTTATTCAACCAATTGTTGTTCGAAAAATTGAGAACGACCAGTACGAGATTATTGCTGGTGAAAGACGTTTCAGAGCTATGACGAAATTGGAATGGTCAGAAGTGCCAGCCATTGTTCGAAATTTGAGTGATAAAGAAACAGCCTCAGTAGCACTCATAGAAAACCTACAACGTGAAGAGTTAACCGCAATTGAGGAAGCACTAGCTTATCAGAAACTATTAGAATTACATGAATTAACACAGGAAGCCTTGGCCCAAAGACTTGGGAAAGGGCAATCAACTGTTGCTAATAAAATTCGTCTACTCAAGTTACCTGATGCTATTCAAGAGTCTATATTAAAAAGAGAAATTTCTGAACGTCATGCACGAGCACTTATGCCGATCAAAGATAAAGAAGTTCAGATTTCGATATTCAAAGAGGCATTAGAGCAGAATTTCAACGTGAAGCAACTAGAAAAACGTGTGGATGAATATTTAAACCCTCCAGTAAAAGACGATTCGAAAAAAGAAAAACCGAAGCGGAAAGCAGTCAGTCGTGATGTACGTATTGCACTAAATACGTTAAGACAGACGTTCGCGATGGTTGCTAAAAGTGGAATTCGCATGGAAACTGAAGAAGAAGAACTTGAGGAATACTATCAAATCACGGTAAAAATACCTAAAAAGAAATCATAATTTAATCAAACTTGTGAACTCTTACTGTAAAAAGTAAGAGTTTTTATTTTGTAATCATAATATAATCCTATTTAGTTGAATAATTTGATAGAATGAGAGATAGCGAACAAAAATAAGGGATTTAATGAAGTTTTATTGTGAAGAAAGAGTCATTTTTTCATTCATATAAGTTGTTTTACTAAATAAATCACATAATTGGCTAAGACTTTGATGTTAAGAAGTACTAACTGAATTAGCTCATTTGTCGAAGAACGCTAAATATCAAGAGATATAATTAAAGAAAGCAGGTGCGAGGGTGGGAAGAATCATCGCAATCGCCAATCAAAAAGGCGGTGTTGGGAAAACAACTACATCAGTAAACCTTAGTGCATGCTTAGCTTATCTAGGGAAAAAAGTATTATTGATGGATACCGATCCCCAAGGCAATGCTACAAGTGGGGTAGGAGTCAATAAGGGTGATGTTCATCAATGCATTTATGATGTTTTAATAGATGATGTGGATGTCAAAAAAGTGATTATTGAAACAAAAGTTGAGAATTTACATATCATTCCGGCTACGATTTCATTAGCAGGTGCTGAAATTGAACTTGTTTCTACCATCTCACGTGAAGTAAGACTCAAACGTTCTTTACAAGAAGTGAAAGAACAATACGACTACATTATTATTGACTGTCCTCCTTCATTAGGACTTTTAACAATTAATGCGTTAACAGCATCAGATGCGATATTAATTCCTGTACAATGCGAATATTACGCACTTGAGGGATTAAGTCAGTTACTAAGTACAATACGTTTAGTTCAAAAACACTTAAATAATCAATTAGTGATTGATGGCGTACTACTAACAATGTTTGATGCCCGTACAAACTTAGGCATACAAGTAATCGAAGAAGTGAAAAAATACTTCCAAGACAAGGTCTATAAAACAATCATTCCTCGTAATGTTCGTTTAAGTGAAGCGCCAAGTCATGGTGAACCAATTATTATTTACGATCCAAAATCACGTGGTGCAGAAGTATATCTAGATTTGGCGAGGGAAGTGATTCGTAATGTCTAAAGGTTTGGGTAAAGGAATTAATGCACTTTTTCCAGGAGAATCGATTAATCAAATGGAAACCGTAGAAAAAATCTCGTTAAAAGAAATTAAAGTAAATCCGTTTCAACCGAGAAAGATTTTTGATGAAGCAGCGTTAAATGAGTTAGCGGAATCAATTAAAGAACACGGTGTTTTACAACCCATTATTGTTCGTCGAAAAGGGAAATCCTTTGAGATTGTGGTGGGTGAAAGAAGATTTAGAGGTTCGAAAATCGCAGGACTTACCGAAATTCCAGTAGTAGTAAGGGAATTAACGGATCAACAAATGATGGAAATTGCGATTCTCGAGAATTTACAACGTGAGGATTTAACGCCTATTGAAGAGGCGGAAGCGTATCAAAACTTGATGGAAAGCCTAAACTTAACACAAGAGCAATTGGCATTCCGTTTAGGGAAAAGCCGCCCTCACATAGCCAATCACATAAGATTGCTGTCATTACCTGAAGTAGTTCGTGGACATATTTCAGCTGGTAATCTATCGATGGGGCATGGTCGTGCGCTCCTTGGAATAAAACGCAAAAAACTAATACCAAGTATTTCAGATAAAGTGATGAAAGAAAATCTGAATGTAAGACAATTAGAATCACTTGTCCAAAAAATGAATGACGATGTTTCACGTGAAACATCAACAGGTGAAAAGAAGGATATCTTTATTGAAGAAAAAGAATCCCAACTTCGCGAATATTTTGGAACAACTGTAACGATTAAAAAATCAAAGAATAAAGGGAAAATTGAAATAGAGTTTTTCTCTGAAGATGATTTAGAAAGAATATTAGAATTATTAGAAGATTAATCTTGGCTGCCTATTCGCTCAATCTTGAGAGAATAGGTTCTATTTTTAACTGAAGCGGGGAACAACTATGGTTTTATTAGGAACAGTGATTAATGCGCTTCTTATAGTACTTGGAACAGTTATAGGGCGTTTATTGAAGAACATTCCAGAGAACATGAAGCAAACAGTCATGTATGCAATAGGTCTTGCAGTGACTGTGATTGGTTTACAAATGGGATTTGAAAGTGGTCAATTTTTAATTGTCATTATCAGCTTAGTATTTGGTGCTGTAATAGGCGAATGGATTGACTTGGATAAACAATTAAATCGATTTGGTCATTGGTTAGAATCTAAGGTGGGGAAAAATGCTAAAGGTGAAAACGTTAGTATTGCTCAAGGATTTGTTTCTGCAACGTTGATTTTTGTGATTGGATCTATGGCTGTGATTGGTTCATTAGATAGCGGTTTGAGGAATGATCACGATTTATTAATCGTCAAAGGATTAATAGATGGATTCACATCCATCATATTGGCTACAACCCTTGGAATAGGCGTTATGATATCAGCGATACCTGTCTTTCTATACCAAGGAACCATTGCTCTATTCGCTACTCAAATCAGTCGTGTCATACCGGATGAAGCGTTAGCTCTATTCATCCAAGAGATGACAGCAACTGGTGGCGTCATGATTGTAGCGATAGGTTTAAATATGATTGGATTGACGAAAATAAGAGTAGCAAATTTACTTCCAGGCATACTCATTGTTGCGATCGTCGTGACGATTGCTTATTACTTTCAGTTGGTGCCTTTGCCAAGCGAGTAACAAGGCACGAACTATTACTTTACCCATCTTATATGGAACTTGAAGCCGTGTATTTTGTAAAACGGTGTATTCCATAAAACCACTTACATTAACAATTCCCTTTATGGAAAGGTCGCCAATAGGTGGGAGTTCTTTTTTAACGGCTTTTCCTGGAAAAAGGGGCCCATCTTCAACTAAAATAAAACCAATACGGTCGAGCTGCCCTAAGCATGCGTCGATTGCAACGACAAAAGGGGCTTCCGATCGATCTTGAATACTTTGGGTCGTCTCACTTAAGTTTAAGGCGTGTAACGGCTGCTCTAATGTCCCAATAACCTCATAAGGAAATGTTGGGTGATCTTTTAACCAAGTTCCGATTAAAGGACCTAATGTATCCCCGGTAGAACGGTCAGTCCCAATGCAACAAAATGTAAGATTGGGTTGTTCGAAAGGGATACTTTTTAGAAAGTGAGAACTTAATCGCCAAGCAGCGCTAGAATCAGTATGTGAAAATAACTCTTGTCCTTTAGGGGAAGTATTTAATAGCATATTTGTAAACTCACTCTCTTTTTTTCTCAGTATACGTGGGAGGAAAGAGTTTTATTCAAAGGATGGTTGATTGAATGGAATTAACGAAAATGTTGAATCGCGTACAAGACAAACTTCTTCAAGAAGAAATATGGATAAATGCTGGCTTTGTTATATTAAAGATTATATTTATTATGCTTTTAGCAGCAATTGTTGTGAAAGTTGGCAAAATTATTATTCGCCAAGTTTTTTTGGTGCGAATGAAAACACCTTTACGCTACTCAGAGAGACGACAAAACACGATGCTAAAATTGCTTGAAAATGTGATTGCGTATGTCGTTTATTTCGCAGCCATTTTAGCCGTATTATCAGCGGTAACAATTGATGTAACAGGATTATTAGCAGGGGCTGGTGTATTAGGACTTGCCATTGGTTTTGGAGCTCAAAATTTAGTGCGTGATGTTATTACTGGGTTTTTCATTATATTTGAAGATCAATTTTCCGTAGGGGATTATGTTCGAATTGGACAAGCAGAAGGAACTGTGGAAGAAATTGGGTTACGTACAACTAAATTAAAAGGCTTGAATGGGGAAATTCATATCTTCCCAAATGGAACGATTATTGAAGTGGTCAATTTTTCGCTTAACAATTCTGTTGCGATCGTGGATGTCAGCATGGCTTATGAGGCGGATATTCCGAAAGCGGAAGAACTCATTCGAGATTTCTTAGCGGCGTTGCCCGCTAAATATGAACAATTAGTTAAAACTCCAGAATTGTTGGGCGTACAAAACCTGGCAGCTTCTGAAGTGGTTTTACGAATTACGGCTGAAACAAAACCAATGCAACATTTTGCGATTTCACGAATCATCAGACGCGACCTGAAAATATTTATGGATGAACATGGAATCGAAATTCCATATCCAAAAATGGTCATGTATCAGAAGAAAGCTGGCAACGCAGATGGTGGCACGGGTGATCCTGTAAAGATAGAAGATAAGGGGAAAATCTGATGATTGAAAAAACATTTGAACTTGGCGATATTGTAGAAATGAAAAAGCAACATCCTTGCGGAACAAATGAGTGGAAAATTATTCGCATGGGTGCGGATGTGCGAATAAAATGCGAAGGGTGCCAACACAGTGTGATGATTCCTCGACGTGAATTTGCGAAGAAGATGAAAAAAGTGTTGGTTTCTGCAGAGCGAACAACTGAAGAAGAATAGACTTTTATTCAGCAAAAATCTATAATAGAAGAGTTGTACGCGTAAGGTGTGCATTCGTTCATATAGCTTACCGATAATTCGTTTGTTCAATCATATAGAGAAATTTAAGAATCATGAGAGGTTGGGAATAAATATGGCATTAACAGCCGGAATCGTTGGATTACCTAACGTAGGGAAATCCACATTATTTAATGCAATAACAAAAGCTGGAGCAGAGGCAGCAAACTATCCTTTCTGTACAATCGATCCTAACGTAGGAATCGTAGAAGTACCAGATGAGCGTTTACAAAAGTTAACAGAGCTTGTTTCTCCTAAGAAAACAGTTCCAACTGCTTTCGAATTCACTGATATCGCTGGAATCGTAAAAGGGGCTAGTAAAGGTGAAGGATTAGGAAACAAATTCTTAGCTCACATTCGTGAAGTAGATGCAATTTGCCAAGTGGTACGTTGTTTTGCTGACGATAACATTACGCATGTTTCGGGTAAAGTAGATCCGATTTCTGATATCGAAGTGATTAACTTAGAGTTAATTTTAGCGGATTTAGAAAGCGTTGAAAAAAGATTGCAACGCGTTGGAAAAATGGCTAAACAAAGAGACAAAGATGCTTTGGTAGAAGAACCAGTCTTAATCAAATTGCGCGATGCTTTTGAAGAAGAATTACCGGCTCGTTCTGTAGAGTTTACAGAAGAAGAACGTCGTGTAGTGAAAGGTCTTCACTTGTTAACAGCTAAACCAATGCTTTATGTTGCAAACTTAGCTGAAGATGAAATCGCTCAAGCAGATGAAAACGAATACGTTCAAAAAGTACGTGAATTCGCAAAAGCGGATAATGCACAAGTGATTGTTATTTGTGCGAAGATTGAAGAAGAAATGGCTGAATTAGATGACGAAGAAAAAGCGATGTTCATTGAAGAGTTAGGTATTCAAGAATCAGGGCTTGATCAATTAGTTAAGGCGTCTTATAACCTACTTGGTCTAGCAACTTACTTTACTGCTGGCGTACAAGAAGTACGTGCATGGACATTCAGAAAAGGGATGAAAGCACCTCAATGTGCTGGCGTTATTCATACTGATTTCGAACGTGGATTTATTCGTGCAGAAACAGTATCTTATGATGATTTAGTTAAGAACGGATCGATGGCTTCTGCTAAAGAGGCAGGTAAGGTTCGTCTAGAAGGAAAAGAATATATCGTACAAGATGGCGATGTTATGCTATTCCGTTTTAACGTATAAGCAAGGTTACTATAAGTCGGGGGAGTTTCAAAAGTCATGAGAGGTGACTTTTGGAACTCTCTTTTTCTGTAGTAATAAATGTAGGGGTAGCCACACAATCTTAATTACTGCATGGCACTATTTATTCAAAAATTCTTAGCTACCTAAGGACGACTCAAACATCTTTGTAGGTATTAAATAATTTCCACTTAATCATCTTTTTTTATATGCCAATATACTAGGTAAGAATAAGCGTTATTGAAATTTTCATTTTTTTTAGGCATTAAGATTCAACTATTGAGAAGAGCGTTTAAATGTTCTTTACAAATCATTTTTATGTTGGTAATACTCTTTTAATTAGAAAGCTCTCTTCCTATTAAATACACCTTCATCCCCGAATTGCTCACTTCAATTATCGTTTAACTTTTAATCATTATTTTAAAAATGCACGTCTTTATCATTCTTGAATAACGTTAGTTATATTGGGTTAAAATGGCTATACAATCTATTGTAATTAATATTAGAAAAAGAGGCGAAATCATGTTATCAAACTATTTTAAATCGACATCATTCTTACTTATTCTTTTGATTTCTTTTACAGTCTTTGCAACACAAGTAAGTGCAGCTGGTGTAACAATTGATCTTAAAACAGCGAGTTCTTATGGTATTTTAGCTGATACGGCAACAGTCACTAATCAAACCCATATAAATGGGAATCTTGGCAGTAGAGGAATAACAGGAACTGCTGATGTTAAAGGGCAAACAAATGTAGCTAACACAGCATACTCAACAGCATTTTCAGATTTAGGGATAGCGATTGCAACTGCAGAATCACAGGCAACTGATATTACGCCTGTAAATTCTGATCTTGGAGGTCAAACATTAACTCCAGGTGTTTACAAATTTACGAATGCTGCATCAATTGGTTCAGATATGATACTTAACGGAGACGGGGTTTACATTTTCCAAATTGGTGGAGGGTTTACTACTGCGGCAAACACTAAAATTACTTTGATGGGTGGCGCACAATCTTGTAATATCTTCTGGGTAGCAGATGTAGCAACAATCGGAGCAGATAGCACATTAGAAGGAACTTTAATGAGTAAATCAGCTATTACACTTGGTGCTAACTCAACAACTAACGGTCGTATTCTTGCACGAACTGAAGTTACAGCTAATGCTGCAAATACAATTATTAATGTTCCGTCAAATTGTACTCCTGTACCAGAACCAGAACCAGAACCAACACCAGAACCAACACCAGAACCAGAACCAGAACCAACACCAGAACCAGAACCAGAACCAACACCAGAACCAACACCAACACCAACGCCAGCACCAACACCAACACCAGCGCCAGCACCAACACCAGTCTTTAATCCAATAGAAGCAGAATGTGTATCTCCTTTAGTTAGTGTTGAATTGACTTCACAAGGAGATTTGATTATTCATGCTACGTTACCTAATGACGCAAAAGGAACAGGTACTTGGGTTTTTAATGTAGGTGGAAAAACGTACAAAGTAAAAGGCAGTGAAGAAATAACCTATACAGCAGTGAATGTACCAGTCGGAACTTACAAAGTTGATGTGCAATTTATTCCAGATAATGATGGAGAAGTTGTTGATTTATCTTCATGTACAGTGTCTGTACCTACTGTGACAGGAGGTACTCTTCCAGATACATCTACACCTTGGTATAATGTGCTTCTAGTTGGAACAGTTCTATCGTTATTAGGGATAGCATTCTGGGCAAGAAGAAGGAAGATGTATGCATAGGAAACGTTCATCAAAAAAAAAGTTGAAAGGTTTTCATATGTTGCTGTCACCAGGATTATTGATTCTGGGGATTAGTTTTATTATTTGGGCGTCATATCAAATTCATGAAAATAAAGTGTCAACAACAGCACCACCCACACCACCCACACCAGAACAATTAGAAACCGCTATCCTTCCTCCTGTCTCAAAAGAAGTTATAGTAGAGAATCAAATTTTGTACCCTATAAGACCAACAGTAGGTGAAGATATTGGGAGTTTAACGATTCCAGCATTAGATCAAACGATACCTATTTTCCATGGGACAGATGAGGATGAATTACAAAAAGGGATAGGTCACTTTGCGCAAAGTGTGCTACCAGGTGAAAATGATAATTCGGTTTTATCAGGACACCGGGACACTGTATTTAGAAAATTAGGGCAGTTAAAACTTCAGGATAAGCTTATTGTGAAAACATCTGCAGGTGTGTTTACCTATGAGATAAAGGAAATTAAAATAGTTGGACAGTATGATAAAACAATTATTACACCAACAGAGGATGCAGCTTTAACCGTAACCACTTGTTATCCTTTTGATTTCATTGGAAGTGCGCCAGACAGATATATCCTTATCGCAGAGTTAATCAACAGTGAACAACTTTGAGGATGAAAATGACTGTGAGAAAAAATATTTAAGATTATAAAATAAAATTGTATACTAGTTATTAGAATCCAACAAAATAGACGTTGTTGGATTCTTTTTTTGTATTAAATATGTAATCGTATTTATTTACCTTAGATTTCTTTACTAATAAACAAATCTCCTTACAAATTTTAACTTCTAGGATATCACTTTATGAACCAATTATTTCGAGGTGGAAAAAATCAAAAACAAGTAGAGAAAAACCATTTGTTTCTCTCTACTTGTTTTAATAAGATAGTTATTGGACAACCGCGTTCCACTGATACGTAAAAGGAGGAATGCGAAATGAAGTTATTTGTTTATGGAACGCTGTGCCTGGGCGAGAGCAATCATCATGTGTTAAAAGGGGCAACGCGTTATAGTGAGAAGGCTTCCATTCATGCAGTCTTGTATGACACTGGATGTGGCTATCCAGCCGTTGAATTAAGCGAGTCTTCTACTGTTGTTGGAGAGATATATGAGGTTCCAGATCATCTATGGCCCGCATTAGATGAACTAGAAGGATACAGCGGAAATTCAGAAACGGATTTATACAACAAGGTAACTGTCATTGCGAAGATGGGTTTAGAAGAAATTGAAACGGTAGTTTATACGATTTGCGATGAGAGCATGAAGAAAAAAAATATACATTCAGGAGACTGGATAAAATATCGAAAAACAATCCATCAACAAAAGTAAAGCTACTCTTCAAATAGAAAGAGTAGCTTTACTTTTCTTCATAGACATAAAGTTTCGGAAGTTCCGGGTCATCCTTTATGAAAGCATTGTTAGAAACCTTCCGGAGTTCTTTATACATGGCAAAATCACCGAATGCACCAGCAATTAAAAAAGCACCTAATAATACAAGCAGCGAATGATTCATCCATAAACCTATGACAGTTGGTAATACACCTGTCGTCCAAAAGGGTAGGAGAAGTACACGTTTCATCGCTTTATTTCGCAAAGGTTCATGGGTCGTTGCATAGGCGATTCCTAATTTTAGGTTAACTCCATAGTTAAGAGAAGACCAAGGAACCTTTCCAAATAGAACAAAACCAATTAAATGAGATAGTTCGTGCAGAACAATTAATAGAATATAACCACTTATAAAGAGGATTAAGTTAATTAATGATAAGTTGAAATGAAAATCGTTATGAAGGAATGCCTTTAATAGTATTAATAAAATACTTAGTAATGCCGTTCCCAAAAAACTTTGCCAAGCAATTCGCTGTAAATTCAGTTCGATAATTTGTGTAGGTTGATTGATTGTGTTCATAATATTTCCCCCTGAATTTAGTATACAAGATGACCTTGTGAAATAGCATCTTGCACCGCTAAGCCATTTGTGCTACAATCAATTGATGTGAGTAATGAACGTTACTTGCTCCTTGTCCTGCTGTTAATCAGCCGGGCCAAAGTCCATAAGGAGGTGTCAAGAGATGAGAAAGTACGAATTAATGTACATCATTCGACCAACAATTGAAGACGATGCGAAAAAAGCTTTAGTAGAGCGTTTTAACGAAATCGTTACTTCAAATGGTGCTGAAATCATCGAGTCAAAAGAGTGGGGCAAACGCCGCTTGGCTTACGAAATCAACGATCTTCGCGAAGGTTACTACCAAATCGTGAAAATGAACGCTGATTCTAAAGCAGTTGATGAGTTCATCCGTTTAGCTAACATCAACGAAGATATTATTCGTTACGTAGCTGTACGCATTGAAGATAAAAAAGTTAAAGCTAAAAAATAATTTAAAGTCGAAAATTTTCGATACTACTTGCAGATGAGGGAGGTTAGATTCTGATGATTAACCGAGTCGTTTTAGTCGGAAGACTGACAAAAGATCCGGAGCTTCGTTATACACCAAGTGGTGTAGCGGTTGCACGTTTTACACTAGCTGTAAATCGTTCATTCTCTAACCAACAAGGTGAGAAAGAAGCGGATTTTATTAACTGTACTGTTTGGAGAAAACCAGCTGAAAACACAGCAAACTTCTTAAAAAAAGGAAGCTTAGCAGGTGTTGAAGGGCGTATTCAAACGGGGAGCTATGAAGGCCAAGACGGAAAACGTGTTTACACGACTGAAGTTGTAGCTGATAGTGTTCAATTCCTTGAACCACGCAATAGCTCTGGTGGAGATCGTCCACAACAAGGACAACCTTACGGTGGCGGTTCAAACCAAAACAATCAATATTCTTCAAATCAGCAGAATCAATCGCCAAATCAGCAAAACTATACACGTGTAGATGAAGATCCATTCTCTAGTGGAAGCGGTCCAATCGAAGTTTCAGACGACGATTTACCATTCTAAGAAACCTAGTAAATGTCTTTTAAACACACAAATAAAACCAAAAACTAAGGAGGCGAAACGATATGGCACCACGTCGCGGAGGCAAAAGACGCAAAAAGGTTTGTTATTTCACGTCTAACAATATTACGCATATCGACTATAAAGATGTTGATTTGCTTAAGAAGTTCGTATCAGAACGCGGAAAAATTCTTCCACGTCGAGTTACTGGAACAAGCGCGAAATACCAACGCAAGTTAACTTCAGCAATTAAATTATCACGTATCATGGCATTACTTCCATTCTCTTCTGAGGAGAGATAAATCGGTTCAGAACCCTTTAGGTCAATATGACTTAAAGGGTTTTTTGTTTGTTCAAAATTCATAAGTTTATGTAAAACCGAATTGGAAAAGCACCTTGAATCACAAGTACATATTTCTAACGTTTGAATTTTTTGTAACAAAATCATTCAGCCTATTTATATTTAAATATAGAATTAGTTTTGCACTGAAAACCAAAGAATGCTTATATACAAACAAATTTTTATTCCTTATTTGCCCTCTTAATTATGTTAAAAAAGTATCTCTTGAATATTTCCAAGATCTACCGATTTATTTTGTCGAAATTTGTTGAAAAAAGTAGGTAATAGGTCGATATAACATAGTATATTCAAAAGAATATCAAGATGGAAAAGGGGTGGGATTATGAAAGCATTTCAAAACATTCGAACGAAGTTAATTGCAACGATGGTTATTACATTAATCTTAGCTTTTGCAAGTTTACTTGGGATCGCGTCATACCAATTAAAAGAAAAAAACGAAAAAGATGTAGAGCAGCAATCAAAAGCGATTGTTAGTGAGCTCTCAAATAATTCTGAGCAATATTTATATCGAATTGCCAGTGGGATTGAGCAGTTATCTTTTAATGAAACAGTTGAAGAGTTTTCAGCTGCTGATTTAACAGCTGATGGAGATCAAAGTAATCCTGAATTAATAGCAACGACAACTCAATTAAACAATCAATTGTCATCTTATTTAGATACATATAAAGAAGCGACATCTGTTTATGTAGCTTTAGCGAATCAATCGATTTATATTGTCCCTAATGTAGACTTACCATCTGATTTTGATGCACGTACACGTGAATGGTATAAGCTAGCATCAGACGATTCCTCTAAAGTTCATTGGAGTGAACCGTATATCGATGTGGCTACTAATGAATATGTCATCACGGCTTCAAAAGGTTATTCTAATGGGGTAGCGGGCGTAGATGTGAAATTAGAAGATTTAACGAACCAACTTAGTGCAGTTAACCTAGGCTATAAGGGGTACCCGGTAATGTTGTCAGCGAATGGTCTTGGTATTATTCATCCTGACAAGAAAGGGGAAGACCTATCAGCTGAACCTTATGCTGAATTAACGTTAGGATCAGAAGACGAAAGTGGCGTAGTACCTTATAAACAAGGCGGAAAAGAGTACTTATTTATTTATGAAAAAGTACCAAGTACAGGTTGGATTATCGGTGCTATTTATGATCAAGCTGTCATTGCACAAGCATCGAATGATATTATCTTTAGTCTATTACTTACAGGTTTAATTACTTTACTAATTGTGATTGTTCTCATGTACTTTATTTCAAACCGATTTAGTAAACCGATTTTACACATTCGTGATGTAGTGAGCGAAGTGGCAGCTGGACGTCTTGATGTCCGAGCGAATGTGAAAGCAAAAGATGAAATTGGTGAATTAGGCGATCAATTAAATATCATGGTGGCTAAGCTTCATAATATTTTGCAAGTTGTACAATCATCTGTGATGAACGTACGTGAATCAGCTGAAGGTCTATCGGCTGTAGCAGAAGAAACGAATGCTTCAGGCGAACAAGTGGCCCTAGCAGCGAATGAAATTGCAGTCGGTGCCACCCGCTCAGCTGAAGAAGCAGAGGCTGCGAACCAGCGCTCAAATGATTTAAGTACGCAAATCAACCAAGCGGCAGATCAAACACATGAAATGTCAAAGATGGCGTCTCGAGCAGAAGAAATGAATAAAAATGGATTAACACAAATGGAGAAACTTCAAGACTTCCATCAATCGTCTAGTAGCTCCATCTCGTCGATGCAAGAAGTGATTAACGGACTTGGCGATAAAGTTCAAACAATCGAAACAGTTATGTCTACCATTACAGAAATTTCAAATCAAACAAATCTATTAGCATTGAACGCAAGTATCGAAGCTGCACGTGCTGGTGAGCACGGTAGAGGATTTGCAGTTGTAGCTGATGAGGTACGTAAATTGGCTGAGCAATCCGTTCAAGCTACTGATGAAGTGAAGAAAACCATTCAACTTATTCAAGAAGGTTCACGCTCAGCTATTATTGAAATGAGTAAAACGAATGATATTTTCACACAACAATCAGAAGTAGTAGACGAAACAAGTAAAATTTTCGCCCAAATTTCAAGCTTTGTCTCTCAAATGCAAGGTGCGATTGTATCGATTGTTAAAGAAATCGAGCAAGTGGCGGGTAGTAAGGATGAAGTCGTTAAAGTGATACAAGAAATGGCCGCAATGTCTGAAGAAACAGCAGCTGCAGCTGAAGAAGTAAGTGCATCAACTGACGAGCAACTTCGCGCAGTTCAAACTGTTTCGGAATCTGCTGAACACTTAACTCGTTTAGGTGAGCAACTACAAGAAGCGGTAGATCGCTTTAAAGTTTAATCAACAAGAGAGGATGCCGAGACGTTCAGTGTAAACTGAGTGACTGGGCATCCTTTTTTCATTTTCTTCGCTAGCTAGCCATTTTTGGCAAACTAGTTTTTATTTATTTACTTTTTGTATATCAACTACAAATAAATTAAAATCGTTTGCTTTAGCAACAGTATTAACAATTGTTTGAATGTTTTTTAGAGTATCTTTATCTTGTGGATCTAAGTTCTCCATAAGAATTGTCACGTATTGTTTATCGGACGAATATATCTGAAACGCAACTCCTCCATGAGGACTGTAACTATTCTGTTTTAATGCTTCTTCGATTTGAAAAGCCAATTTGGTTTCGTGTATTTTTTCCAAAATTTCATTAGCTTCTGTAATGCCATCAGTTTCTGTAATTTTATTATTATTAGATTCTTTAGCTAACGGTGAATTATTATAAAAAATAAAAATTGTTACCGTTAATAGTAAACAAATTAGTATAAAAACTTTATTAGGTTTTTTCATTTAATCCCTCCAATAAAGATTTCACTATAGGATATGCCTGTAACTACTCATTAATTAGAAAATAAAAAAAAGGTAGCAAATAGTTAATCTGTTTCAATTCCATCAATTTTCGCAACTTGAACATTGAAATCAAATCTTCATCTAAAACGAATAAAAACATGATAAACCGTCTTGTGACATAGTCTTTGTTAACAACAGTTTCGAACTTTTGTTGCATCTTGTCCGGCATGATACAATATAGAGATAAATGATTTTTAGTTAGGAAGGTTTTTGCATGCCGAATGAACAAACGAAACGGCTAACAATGGGCGCAATGATGATTGCACTCTTTACGATTTTGTTGGCGGTTTCTTTTTATGTACCAATCCTCAATATTGTGACTTCCTTTTTTATCGCACTCCCCATTATTTGGTACAGTGTTAAGTTTGATCGGAATTCAGCTATTTTAGTGACTGTGGTCAGTATGGGTATGTCCTTTTTTGTTGGAGGCCTATTAGCACTACCATTGGCGTTCATTCATGCACCATTAGGTTTGGTGATTGGAGATTCGATTCGAAGAAAGAAAAGTAAATTGTATTTATTTATTGCAGCGGGGATGATGTTTTTATTTACTACCGTTGTGCAATATTTAGTGGCTGTTCTATTGATGGGAATCAACCCAATTGAAGAGTTTATGGTTATGGTGCGAGAATCTTATGAGCAGTCAGGAAATATGCTCGAACGTTATGGAGCTCTTCCTGAAGGTTATGACAAACTGGTAGCTGAAACGCTATCCATGTTTGAAATTGTATTGCCTTCTATTATTATAATAGCTGTGTTTGTCTCAGCTTTAATCATCATAATCGTGAATTTACCTGTATTAAGACGTCTAGGTGTAGATGTTCCGAAATTCCCTCCTTTTAGCGAGATGCGTTTACCTAAAGCTGTTCTATGGTATTATTTAGTCGTATTAATCGTTAGTTTGTTTGTTGAATTAGAAAAGGGAACTTTTGCATTTATGGTATTTGCCAATGCAACGATTGTTCTCCGTGGGTTATTATTTTTACAAGGTATTTCATTGATTCATTTTTATATTCACGAACAAAAATGGCCGAAGTTTGTTGTAATTGTGGCTACTATTTTGGCGTTTCCACTTCAATCATTCGTCTTATTGTTAGGTGTAATAGATTTAGGATTTAATATTCGTTCATTCATGAAAGACATGAACAGAAAGTAAGGAGCTGAATCGATGGCCGCCTTTTTTAGAAAACGACCACTACGTTATCCGTTAGTTGTTCTATCCATCATCGGTGTAGTTGGTGCTCTGATGCTCATGTTTTGGCATGTTTGGGCTGGTATAATCTTTGCTGTTGTGTTTGCAGCAGCGATCTTTGCAGCTTGGCAAACGGAGAAACGTTCATTTATTGAAACAGAAAAACATCTTGAAACCTTATCGTTTAGGATGAAACGTGTTGGAGAAGAAGCACTGTTAGAAATGCCAATTGGGATTATGTTAATAAATGACCAATTCATTATCGAATGGGCAAATCCTTATATGACGCGTGAACTCGAATTTGATACCCTAATCGGTGCAGACTTATTTTCACTTTCAGATGAGTTACATACGTTAGTGAAACAAGATGATACAAAAGAGTTAACCATTTCATTAGCAGATAAGAAATATAAAGTCTTTTATAAGCAACAAGAGAAACTATTATATTTCTTCGATATAACTGAACAAATTGAAATGGAATCTTTATACTACGCAGATCGAACGGTTCTAGCTGTTTTATATATTGATAACTATGATGAGCTAGCACAAGGAATGGATGATCAGACACGCAGCCAGTTAAATAGCTTAGTGACTTCATTGATTAATAACTGGGGAGCGGGTCAAGGGATTTACGTAAAACGTATTTCTTCAGACAAATTCTTAGCGGTATTAAATGAATCCATTTTAATTGAGCTTGAAAAAACCAAATTCTCTTTGTTAGATGATATTCGGGAAGCAACATCTAAAATGAACCTAGCGTTAACACTGAGTATCGGTGTTGGAGCGGGATCTGCTTCACTATTAGAATTAGGTGAGCTTGCCCAATCAAGTCTTGATTTAGTACTCGGACGCGGTGGAGACCAAGTGGCGATTAAACAGCCAAGTGGTAAGGTGAAGTTTTACGGTGGGAAAACAAATCCAGTCGAAAAAAGGACGAGGGTTCGTGCACGTGTTATTTCCCACGCATTACGTGACTTAATTCAAGATAGTGATCAAGTATTTGTTATGGGCCATAAGCTACCTGACATGGATGCCATAGGAGCATCCGTTGGGGTTCGAAAAATGGCTGAGATGAATCAAATCGATGGATATGTTGTATTAGACTTTGATGAGCTTGACCATAGCGTTACACGCCTTATGGATGAGATTAAAAGCAAGCCTGCGTTATTTGATCGATTTATTTCACCTGAAGAAGCATTATCCAAGTTAACGGACAAAACACTGTTAGTAGTTGTCGATACACATAAACCTAGCATGGTTATAGATGAAAAGTTATTAAATAAAGCAGAGAAGGTTGTTGTTGTCGATCATCATCGACGCGGGGAAGAATTTATCTCCAATACGTTATTGGTATATATGGAACCCTACGCTTCATCAACTGCTGAGTTGGTGACAGAGTTACTAGAGTATCAACCAAAACACGATAAAATCTCCATGTTAGAAGCAACAGCGATGCTTGCCGGTATTATTGTAGATACGAAGAGTTTTACATTACGAACCGGTGCACGAACATTTGAAGCTGCTTCTTACTTAAGAACACATGGTGCAGATACTGTGCTGGTGCAACGATTATTAAAAGAAGATATAGAAACGTATATAGAACGTTCTAAAATCGTACAAACGGTAGAATTTTTCCGTGAAGGAATTGCAATTGGGCATGGAGAAGAAGATTCAGCATATAGCCAAGTTTTAATTGCACAAACAGCAGATATTTTATTAACAATGAAGGGAGTTTCGGCTTCCTTTGTTGTAGCGAAAAAAGATAATGGCGAAGTGGGAATTAGTGCAAGATCCCTTGGAGACATTAATGTTCAACTTATCATGGAACGATTAGGCGGAGGCGGTCATTTAACGAATGCGGCTAGTCAGATTCCAGATGGAAATGTTCAAGAATCAATTGAACAACTTAAACAAGCAATTGTCGAAATTGTCGAAGGAGGCCAAACAGAATGAAAGTTATTTTCTTAAAAGATGTTAAAGGCAAAGGGAAAAAAGGCGAAATCAAAAATGTAGCAGATGGCTATGCACATAACTTTTTATTGAAAAACAATTTAGCGATTGAAGCAAACCAAGCAAGTATCAGTGCATTGGATGGAGCAAAACGTAAAGAAGACAAGCAAGCTGAACAAGTGTTAGAAGATGCAAAAACGTTGAAAGAACAGTTAGAAAAACTAACGATCGAACTAAAAGCTAAGTCTGGTGAAGGCGGTCGGTTATTCGGTTCAATTACGACGAAGCAAGTGGCAGAACAGCTTCAAAAATCACATGGCATTAAAATTGATAAACGCAAAATGGACTTAGACGATGCAATACGTGCTTTAGGAGTTACGCAAGTACCTGTGAAGCTCCACCAGGAAGTAACGGCTACTTTGAAAGTTCATGTTACAGAAGAAGCGTAAGGAGAGACAAAAATGAGCGATCCAATATTGGACCGGATTCCCCCTCACAACCAAGAAGCTGAGCAGTCCGTCATTGGGGCTATCTTTTTAGAACCACAAGCGCTCATTACAGCAGCAGAAATTCTGCAGTTCGAAGATTTCTATCGAGTAGCGCATCAAAAGATTTTCCAAACAATGAACAGACTGAGTGACCAAGGTAAACCGATTGACGTTGTTACGGTAACGGAAGAATTAGCTTCAAAGAAAGAGTTAGAGGATGTTGGTGGGTTATCTTACTTAACGGAGATTGCCAATGCTGTGCCTACAGCTGCTAATATTGCGCACTATGCTCGAATCGTTGAAGAGAAGGCATTATTAAGAAGACTGATTCGAGTAGCTACGAACATTGTGGAAGATGGCTTTACACGCGAAGATGAGGTCGAAGCTTTACTATCAGAAGCTGAAAAGAAAATGATGGAAGTTTCAAGTCGAAAAAATGCTGGTGACTTCAGACATATTAAAGATGTTCTCGTGCAGACGTACGATAATATCGAACTTCTTCATTCACGCAAAGGCGATATTACAGGTGTCCCAACAGGCTTCCGCGATTTAGATAAAATTACCGCTGGATTCCAGCGCAATGATTTAATTATCGTTGCTGCTCGTCCTTCTGTAGGTAAAACGGCGTTCGCATTGAATGTTGCACAAAACGTTGCCACGAAGACAGAAGAGAATGTAGCCATCTTTAGTTTAGAGATGGGTGCAGAACAGCTTGTTATGCGTATGCTTTGTGCTGAAGGGAATATTGATGCTCAAGTTTTAAGAACGGGTGCATTAACAGTTGAAGATTGGCGCAAACTAACTATGGCCATGGGTAGTCTATCGAACGCGGGTATTTTCATCGACGATACACCTGGTATTCGTATTAATGAAATTCGGTCAAAATGTCGTCGCTTAAAGCAAGAGTATGGTTTAGGCATGATTTTAATCGACTATTTACAACTGATTGCAGGAAGCGGGAACGGCAAAGAAAACCGTCAACAAGAAGTTTCCGAGATTTCACGTTCTTTAAAAGCGTTAGCTCGTGAATTAAAAGTACCGGTTATTGCTTTGTCTCAGTTATCCCGTGGTGTAGAACAACGTCAGGACAAGCGTCCAATGATGTCCGATTTACGTGAATCAGGAAGTATTGAGCAGGATGCTGATATCGTATCTTTCCTATATCGTGAAGATTATTACGATAAAGAAACGGAAAATCAAAATATGATTGAAATCATCATTGCTAAGCAACGTAATGGTCCAACTGGAACGGTTACTCTTGCTTTCGTAAAAGAATTTAATAAATTCGTAAATGTCGATTGGAGCCAACATTCAGCTCCACCAGCTTAATATACGGTTCAACGAATACCTGTAAGATAGGTTTTACCAGAACACGAACGATAAATGTCAGAATACATTTTTACGTTCGTGTTTTTTGGTGTTTTGGATTGACTTCGACCTGTTCGGTTGATACAATGAGACTTGTTTGATTCAGGACGCGTGAAAGCGTCTGACGGAGGTGCTGACCATGACATCAGTAGTAGTAGTTGGAACACAATGGGGAGACGAAGGAAAAGGTAAAATTACCGATTTTCTTTCAGAGCATTCAGAAGTAATTGCTCGCTACCAAGGTGGTAATAATGCAGGACATACCATTATTTTTGGTGGAGAAACGTATAAACTTCATTTAATTCCTTCAGGGATTTTTTATAAAGATAAAATCTCTGTTATTGGAAACGGAATGGTTGTAGATCCTAAAGCATTAGTAAAAGAATTAAAAGGTCTTCATGAACGTGGCGTAACGACAGAAAATTTACGAATTTCAAATCGTGCACATGTCATTTTACCTTATCACTTAAAACAAGACGAAGTTGAAGAAGCACGACGTGGGGCTAATAAAATCGGAACAACTGGTAAAGGGATTGGTCCAGCTTACATGGACAAGGCTGCGCGAGTTGGGATCCGTATGGCAGATTTGTTAGATCACGTTGTATTCGAAGAAAAACTTCGCCATAACTTAAACGAGAAAAACCGTATGTTCGAGAAATTCTACGAAACTGAAGGCTTTACAGTGGAAGAGATTATGGAAGAGTATTACGGTTACGGGCAAGAAATTGCGAAATATGTAACGGATACATCTAAAGTGTTAAACGATGCTTTAGACGAAGGACGCCGCGTGTTGTTTGAAGGCGCACAAGGCGTTATGTTAGACATCGACCAAGGAACATATCCATTTGTGACGTCATCTAACCCAGTAGCGGGTGGGGTTACAATTGGAGCGGGTGTTGGGCCAACGAAAATTAGTCATGTTGTAGGGGTTTGTAAAGCTTATACATCACGTGTTGGTGATGGTCCGTTCCCAACTGAACTATTTGACGAAGTTGGAAATCAGATTCGTGAAGTAGGGAAAGAATACGGAACGACAACTGGTCGTCCACGTCGAATCGGTTGGTTCGATAGTGTTGTCGTACGTCATGCTCGTCGTGTTAGTGGTTTAACGGATTTAACAGTTAACTCAATTGACGTATTATCTGGACTGGATACGGTAAAAATTTGTACAGCTTACAAGTACAATGGTGAATTAATTACAGAATATCCTGCAAACCTTAGAATGCTTGCTGACTGCGAACCTGTTTACGAAGAGCTTCCAGGCTGGCATGAAGATGTTACGTCATGTAAATCATTAGATGAACTACCTGATAATGCACGTCATTACTTAGAACGCGTGTCACAGTTAACAGGCGTACCAATCTCTATTTTCTCAGTAGGACCTGATCGAAACCAAACGAATATTGTAGCGAGCGTGTGGCGCTAAAATTTTTAAAGCGGAGAAAGGAAACTTTCTTCGCTTTTTTTCGTATGTAAAAGATAGAAGGTTTTTCCAGGTGGGGGAGATTGAAATGATGTACGTTAAAAAGTATTGGTTTTGGTTAGCTATAATGGCAGTTTTAATCAGTTGGACAGCAAATACATGGTACTTTAAGTCAAAACAGATTGATGCACCCATATTTTTAACTCATTATATTGAGGAAAGCATCGGTAACACTACTTTTTTAACGCTTTATTACATTACAAACAAGTCCGATCATAAAGATCTACAATTGGTTAAGTTGGATGATTTACTATTATATCCGCAGCAGCACGATGGGTTCATTTATATGGACAGTGATCAATTACAGCGACAAAATGTTCACCAAGAATTTACTCATCATTATATTAGAAAAACAACCTTTGAGATTAATAAAGATCTTCTAAGTCCTCAGCACTTAAAAGACGGGATGGATGTAAAAAATATCGAAGCGATATTTTCAGAAAGAGCACCAATGACTGTTCCAATTGGACACATTCGGTTGTTACCTCCCGTTTCGGATACTAGGGTACTACATAGTCAAAGCAGTTCAAGTAGTAATGATGGTTCTAGGAGAGTAGCTTATACTGTAAGCGAACGAATGACAATTGAGGAAATTAAGAAGCCATTTGAGAAAGAAATAGGAAATGAATTTAAAATCCAGTTTATCAAACATAGTTCATCGCCAAATCAAGGTGCGAATAAAACACCAAAACAACAGCCAATCACCGAATGGCCACTTGAACTAGAAGTAAATGATGTGTTAATTACGAAGATACAATATAATTTGGAGTCAAAGAATGCGCTTAGTCCTCAACTTTTGATAAAAGGTAAGACTGATAGTGGAAAGGCGTTTCAAGTTCCCATATTTAACTACGGAGGAACATATTTAGAACTAGCAGACATTAATTGGTATATTAATCGATCGAAGGAGGTAAGGTGACATGCGAAATGCCTTTAAATATATCCTGACAGGTTATCTTCTCATCTTTCTCGATATCCACTTGATCATAGACATACTTCCAGACCCCATTGGCTATTTCATGATTTTACTGGGGACACGAAAAATCGAATTGAATGAATCCGGAATGCATCCAACTAGGATCGTAGCAACTTTATTGATATTTCTCTCAATGCCAACCGTCCTTATTAATCCTCAACTGTATCAAAATCAAGCTCCGGAATGGTGGGGAATGTACACCACAGCTACGGGTGTATTAGATCTCATATTGGTATATTTTTTATTTCAATTAATAAAGAGAGTGGTAGAGCTTCTTCATTCACCAGAGCTTACATTAAGAACGGAGAACACGTATAAATGGTACATGGTTGTCATGTTGATTATACTATTCATCCAACCGTTTTTAACAAATATGAGTGAACATACAGCTACAGGTTTCGCCATTTTCTTAGTATTAGCTGGTTTCATTATTCAAATTACATTTTTGGTTTTCTTACGTACTCTTCAAAAGCAATTTCCATACAAATCTTCTGATACAGGAGAATTCCTGAATTTAAAAGTATAAGAAAAGGTTCTCCCTACACGTTGTGAAAGGAGAACCTTTAGACTTTAGATAAATAAAAATGTTGATTTCCATTGTGGCGGACGCTTTCCGCGGGCAAGACTTCAGCCGCTTCCCTCGCGAGGCTCAGTCCAGGGTCTTCAGTTCTTGCTGATTCCGCCGGAGTCGCCACCACCATTCCAATCAACTGAAATAGAGTTCCATATCAATATATTAATGTGCAATTACACTCATAAAAGGTTATACATAACTGATATTATTAATTCCGACTACAAAATAATTTGTCAATACACGAGGTATGATTTGAAGCCTCAATAGTTAGATTAAAATACTTTGGAAAAGTCCACTGCTAATTTATCTTTGTAGTAAAGGGGTCAGCTATTTCTGAAGACTCCTGCGGAAAAACGAAATACGCTAGACCCTGCAGGACACTTGTCAGAGACAGCTGATCCGAGGAGGCTGGCGTTTCGTCCGCGGAAAGCGAAAGAAATAGCTGACCATCTACTTTTAAAAAGAGATTCAGTTTTAGTCTTTTTCATTAATACAACAGTCTTCTTCAAATAAAAGGTTCTCCCCACACGTTGTGGAGAGAACCTTTTAGCATTAATGAATATTTCGTTTCTTAAAGCGTCCGCCACGTACTTCTGCAATATTACCAATCGCAAGGAAAGCGTGAGTGTCAATATCTTCAACGATCGTCTTTAATTTGGCTTCTTCTAATCTTGTAATGACAGTAAAAATGATTTTCTTTTCGTCACCAGTATAAGCGCCTTCACCATGTAAATAAGTAACCCCACGACCAAGGCGGTCCATGATTGCTTGACCAACATCATCCACGTAATCACTGATAATATAAACAGATTTAGATTCATCAAAACCTTGAATCACAATATCTATTGTTTTAAATGCGATAAAATAGGCAAGTACTGAATACATAGCTTGTTCCCAAGTAAAAACGAAACCAGCAATCGTAAAAATCATTAAGTTAAAAAACATAATAATTTCGCCTACAGAAAGAGGGGTTGTTTTATTAAAAAGAATAGCAAGAATTTCAGTTCCGTCTAGTGAGCCACCATAACGGATAACTAAACCAACACCAACGCCTAAAGCAATACCGCCAAACACAGTAGCTAATAGTAAATCGTCAGTGAAACGTGGAACTGGGTGTAACAAATATGTACTAATCGAAAGAACAGTAATTCCTAAAACGGTTGAAAGTGCAAAGGTTTTACCTATTTGTTTATAACCGAGGAAGAAAAATGGAATGTTTAATAAGAAAATAAATAGTCCGAGCTCAAATCCAGTTAAGTGAGCAAGAATAATGGAAATTCCGACGATCCCGCCATCTAGCAAATGGTTTGGAACTAAAAAGAGTTCAAGACCCATTGCCATAAAAATAGCACCAGCAATGATCATAATAATCCTTTTGACCACTACTTTTTTGGGAGTTTTACGATGAGCCACATGAAGTTTCTGCTTGGATGGATTCAAAACAGTGTTTTCGACCAATTTCAGACCTCTTTTCATACGTGTGTATATCTAATTTTACCTTAAAAACGGTCAATCTCCTACGTTGTGGTCTTGAAATATGACAATTATGACAAAAAAATTGTAGAAAGAGTGAAAAAGAGGAAGAAAGATAGAAGAAAAATATCGAATTTTCAAATAAATTAGGTTTTCAGACATGATTTAATGACAAAATAAACCAATTAATACTAATTGATGGAATGAATGAGTCATTTTCTTTACATTATGGTCTATGATTACCAATTGAGAAAAAGAGTGTGGTAAATTAGAGGAGCGTGAAAATTCACGTCAATGCTACATTCGAATCAATCGGATGGAATTTTGGAAGGGGCTTTATCATGAATTTGAAATGGAACACTGGCGATAGTAAGAGGATTTCATCCGATCACAAGCCGTACCGCACATCAAATGTGATGAAAAAAGCAGCCGTTACAGCTTTGCTTATTTCTAGTTTTACATTCAACATAGGTTTTGCAAAAGATAACAAATCGGAATCATTGCAAAAAATCTATCATATATACGCTAGCGGTCAATATGTAGGGGCAGTATCTGATGAAACAGCAGTAGATACATTGGTTGATAATAAGATTGATCAAGCAAGCACCCAATACGATGGACTTAGCTTAAAAGATGGATCAGATATAACTGTCATCCCCGAGCAAGTATTTGCATCAAATACAGATGATCAAGAAACATTGGATAAGCTAGACGACTTGGTAACAGTCGCTGCTAATGCATTTGCATTATCCGTCAATGACGAGATTGCCGTCTACGTCAAAGACTTAGAATCTTATCATGAAGTAATTAAACAACTAAAACTTCAAGCTGTAACTGAAGCAGAACTCATCGAATTGGAAGCTCGCAAAGACTCTACTGACTCTTTACCACAATTAAAAGAAAACGAAACACGTATTTTAGATGTTTTGTTAAAAGAAAGTGTCTCAGGTGTTTCGAAATTAGCGAAACCAGAAACGGTACTGACTGTTGAAGAAGCTGTTAAATTTCTTCAAAAAGGTTCTTTAGAAGAAAAAGTATATGCGGTGCAAGCTGGAGATGTCTTTAGTGAAATTGCTCAAAAGCATGATTTATCTACTTCAGAATTAACAAAACTTAATCCTGGTTTTACGCAAGAAAGCGTTCTACAAATTGGACAAGAATTAAAAGTTACAGCCATAAAACCTCTTATAAATGTAGAAGTATTAAAAGAGAAGAAAGTTTCTGAAACAGTGAAATTCGAGAACCAAGTAGAAGAAACCGACACTATGTATAAAGGCGACACGAAAGTGAAGCAAGAAGGCAGTGACGGGAAAAAAGAAATGACTTACTTAATTCGAGAACAGAATGGTGTTCGAACTGGAAAGTCTGTTAAAGAAGAAACTGTTACAGTTGAAGTGAAAAACCATATTGTGTTAAAAGGAACAAAAGTCATTCCATCAAGAGGTTCAGGATCATTTATGTGGCCAGCTGAAGGTGGATATATTTCAAGTCATATGGGTCATCGATGGGGCAGAATCCATAAAGGGATTGACATCGCACGTCCAAGTGGTTTCACAATTAAAGCGACTGACAATGGGATCGTAACATTTGCAGGCAGAGATGGATCTTTCGGAAATAAAGTCGTTGTAGACCATCAAAACGGTTATCAAACAGTATACGCTCATCTTGCATCGATCGATGTTAATGTGGGACAAACCGTTCCTCAAGGTTCTAAACTAGGAATAATGGGTTCAACAGGTAGATCAACTGGAACTCACTTACATTTTGAAGTAATTAAAAATGGTAAACAAGTGAATCCAATTAGTTATTTAAGAAAATAAGAAGTAGGGACGGTCAATTTTGTATAAGTTGGCCGTCTTTTTATATAGAAATTTGTCGAATTATTACCCGGGAAATACTTCATTCCCATATGGATATCCGAGATAGATGCGTATTGATGAAAACCGTGATAGAGTAGGAATATAGAAGTTAATAAAATTTCCTGCCTATATAGATTGTATGAGAGAGGATGAAATATATGAGTAAAACAATTTTAGTAGTAGATGACGAGAAGCCGATTGCTGATATTTTACAATTTAACTTAAAAAAAGAAGGCTATAACGTAGTCTGTGCTTACGATGGAGACGAAGCGCTTGCGAAGGCTGAAGAGATTAAACCAGACTTAATGTTACTAGATATTATGTTACCGAACCGTGATGGGATGGAAGTATGTCGTGAAATCCGTAAAAAGTATGATTTTCCGATTATTATGCTGACAGCTAAAGATTCTGAAATTGATAAAGTTTTAGGATTGGAGCTTGGTGCAGATGATTACGTAACAAAACCATTCAGCACCCGTGAATTAATTGCCCGTGTGAAAGCAAATATGCGTAGACATCAAACGGTACAGTCTGAAGATGAAGAAGCTGCATCAAATGATATTGTCGTAGGCTCACTGATTATTCAGCCGGATGCTTATATGGTATTAAAACGAGATGAATCGATTGAGTTAACGCATCGTGAATTTGAATTGCTTCATTATTTAGGGAAACATATCGGACAAGTTATGACACGTGAACATTTACTTCAAACGGTATGGGGCTATGATTATTTTGGTGATGTGCGAACAGTTGATGTAACGATTCGTCGTCTTCGTGAAAAAATTGAGGATAACCCAAGCCATCCAGCATGGATTGTAACACGACGCGGCGTTGGGTACTATTTGCGTAATCCTGAACAGGAGTAATAAAAATGCAAAAGGTTGGTTTTTTGAAATCCATACACGTTAAAATTGTTCTTATTTATATTTTACTCATATTACTCGCTATGCAAATTATCGGATTGTACTTTGCACAGGAGTTAGAACAAAAGCTCAAAACTAATTTTACCGATTCGATTAAAGAGCGGGTGAATTTGGTTGAGTTTAGCGTGCGTGAAGAAATGACTCGAAAACGGGGAGAAGAAGATCCAACCCCTGAACAAAGTTTAAGAATGGCATTATCTAGTTTGAATTCGGATGACATAATTGAGCTTCGAGTAGTTGATAATCGCTACCGCATTTTAGCGACTTCGGATACAGAAAATCAATTAATCGTTGGGCAAAAATCAACGGAAAGTTTAGTGAGAAAGTCAATCACAGCTGCTAATCAATATGACGAAGTTAAACTCGATCGAGGAACGGGTGACCGTGTTTGGGTGCTATCTTCACCAATTGTATCGAATGGTGAAGTTATCGGTACATTATATCTTGAATCAAATATTGAGTCTGTCTATAAACAAATGACTGAAATTAATCGGATTTTAGCGGGTGGTACAGCTATGTCTTTAGCTATCACCGTTATACTCGGTATCTTTATTGCGCAAACCATTACACGTCCAATTGCTGATATGAGAAGACAAGCTCAAGCCATGGCAAAAGGAAACTTTTCGAGAAAAGTACGCGTTTATGGAAATGATGAAATTGGTCAACTAGCCATTTCATTTAATCATTTAACCAATCGATTGCAAGAAGCACAGTCAACAACAGAAGGTGAACGAAGAAAGCTCGCATCCGTTCTATCGAACATGACCGATGGAGTTATAGCGACAGACCGAAAAGGACGTATTATTCTAATCAATGATCCTGCGTTAAGACTATTAAGAGTGCCAAGGGATTTAGTTCTTCAACGACCAATTTCATCAGTGCTAGGGATTGAATCTCAATATGCTTTTGAAGATTTAATTCATATGAAGGAATCCATTAATTTAGATTTTAGTACCCCAGAACGTCCCTATATTTTGCGTGCTAATTTCTCGGTTATTCAAAAAGAAACAGGGTTTGTAAATGGACTGATCACGGTCGTTCATGATAATACAGAACAAGAGAAAATTGATATGGAACGTCGAGAGTTTGTTGCGAATGTTTCGCACGAGCTGCGCACACCTTTAACAACGATGCGAAGTTATTTAGAGGCACTTGCAGATGGTGCTTGGCAAGATACGGAATTAGCACCAACCTTCCTAAAAACGACACAAACTGAAACCGAGCGTATGATTCGTCTTGTAAATGATTTATTGCAATTATCTAAAATGGATAGTCGAGATTACGATTTGAATAAGGAAATGGTCGAGTTTAATAAATTCTTTAATCGGATTATCGATCGTTTTGAAATGTCCAAATCAAATAATGTGAATTTACAACGATTATTGCCGGATGCACAATACTTTGTGGAAATTGATACAGACAAATTGACTCAAGTAATCGATAATATCATTTCAAATGCTTTAAAATATTCACCAGACGGCGGGAACGTTCGATTTGGTGTTATCGTACAAGAAGGCTTTTTGAAAGTCATGATTTCTGATGATGGGATGGGCATACCGAAAGAGAACGTTGAACGAATTTTTGATCGTTTCTATCGCGTCGATCGTGCACGTGCAAGGTCGATGGGTGGAACTGGATTAGGTTTGGCTATTGCCCGGGAAATGATTGAGGCTCATGGTGGATTAATTTGGGCTGAGAGTGAAGAAGGGCATGGTACGACGATTTTCTTCACCTTGCCATTTGAGTTAGATGAGGCAGGTGAATGGGATTGAAATATGTTGAACATGTGAAGACAGCTATTTTATGGTTACTCGTCGTCCTAAGTATTTCTTTAACATTCTCTATTTGGACCTATACACCATCATACCCCACTATTCAACAAGCCCCAGTTGTCGATATTTCGATTGCTGATCGGAAAAGAATTAATGAGGTAGTAAAACCATATAAAATGGTTTTTAGTTTAAAAGATGGACTTTCAGGCACTACTTCTTTTCCTCAAGTAGAGAGAGTATTAGGCGTAATGAAGGATTGGGAGATACGAAATTTATCGTTAGTTAGCAATAATTTATCCCCAGCAGAACTAAACGAATATAGTCTAACGACAAATCGATTTACAATGATATATCCAACGGAAATTCCATTCGCTGTGTACGATAACATCATCCCATTTACCTCTACCAATATTCCAGGAGATGGTTTTGACCGTATGATTATTGACTGGAATCGACCTGAAGATGATGAATTAACGGTTTATTTCGCTAGCTCAATATCAAAACAACTCTATTCAGCTAAAGTGACGAAAGTAGATCCACAGCAGTTTCAAGAAAAAGTATTAACGCCGGCAGCAGATTTCACCAAATATACGCATGTTCATCGAAACGGCCAATTATCGATGTTTGTACCAACTGAAGAAATTGCTTCGATTCGTTATACGTATATTTTGAGAGATGTTCCACCAGCTCGATTTAAAGATGCCTTATTCGATAATCCAAATAAAGTTCGTCGAAGTTTTGTTGGAACTTATAATGAAGAGTATTCAGACGACACGGCACTATTGACTGTCGATTCGCTCGATCGAACATTAAGTTACGTATATCCTGCTGCAGAAACTGATGTCCCAGGTATACCTCATGAACTTGTATTTGATAGTATGGATTTTGTGAACGAACACGAGGGTTGGACAGACGATTACCGTTTAGTAGGGATTAATCCGGCTACTCAAAAAGTGGATTATCAACTTTTCTTATTAGGATATCCAGTTTTTAGTGATATGACGTCCACAACGATTTCGACTTATTGGGGAACAAACCGGATTTTCCGATATATTAGACCTTACTTCACATTAGACTTATCTTTACCATCCGAAACCGACGCAGCAATCCTACCTTCAGGTGTGGAAGCTGCAAAATTACTCGAACAAGTGGAAAGTATTGAAGAAGTAAAAGCATCTGGATTAACAGTTGGATATTATCTGACACGTGACGATGAAAGAGGTCTGTTGAATTTAGAGCCTTCTTGGTTCTATTTAGCAAATGGAATCTGGTCGAGACTTACTCCAGAAACAATAGGAGGTGGAGCATTTGGATTGGAATAAAACCAAAACCATCTTTATTATTGTATTTTCGATTCTAAATGTCTTTTTGTATACCCTCTATTTAAATAGACACACCGAGTCAAAAGAAATAGAACCACTTTCTGAAGCTTCGGTGTCTGACAGACTTCAAGCGGATAATATTCAATATGAAAATTTAGATTCCACAGTTGAACCAGAATCGTATGTAGCTGGAAACGTTCGAATATTTAAGAGTGAAACGATGGAACCGAGAGAGAACCAAACATTTGAGATTATTGAAGAAGGTTCTAAATTACTTGCTACTTTTAAAACGCCAGTTGCTATTCCAAACGTAAAAGATGCAGCAAGCTTTGAGGATTTTGCAGTCAAAAATATCGATAATGGATCTGTCTATAAACTATGGAAAATCGATAAAGAAGCACGGAAAGCGGTTTTATTCCAAACGGTTAAAAATCGTTTTATCTACTACAATTCTGGTGGAACTTTAACAATTTATTGGAATGAGGAAAGTGAAATCATTCGATACGAACAAACTCAATTTGCCGAACTGGAAGATTTCCCAGAAACGGTGGATTTATTACCTGAAGAGGACGCAGTTAGTGCTTTATATGGTCAAAGAATACTTCAGCCAAATTCAACGATTCTTGATCTTACTTTAGGATTCTCAACGCTCGTACAATTTACAGAGTCTCAAGTTTTTGCTCCCACTTGGCGAGTGAGAGTTGAGTTAGAAGATGGATCCGAAGAAGATTACTTTGTAAATGCAGTTGAAGGAAAAATAATTGAATTTGAAAACGAACCAAAGGAATTAGAAGAAGAGTAAGGAGTTTTTGTCATGCGTTTTAGTGTTCTAGCAAGCGGCAGTAGCGGAAATGCCATATACGTCGAAAATGATGAGCATGCTTTTTTAGTAGATGCCGGATTGAGCGGACGAAAAATGGAAGAATTATTTGCTTCTGTTGACCGCAACATGAAAAAATTAAGCGGAATTTTAGTAACGCATGAACATAGTGATCATATTAAAGGTCTTGGAATATTAGCACGTAAATACAATGTTCCGATCTATGCGAATGAAAAAACGTGGACGGCAATGGATCCCCTAGTGGGCAAAATTCCACTCGAGCAACGCTTCCATTTTGATATGGAAACGGTGAAAACATTTGGATCCATCGATATCCAATCATTCGCCGTATCACATGATGCAGCTGACCCGATGTTTTATGTCTTTCACGAAAATGGACGCAAATTAGTCCTAATTACAGATACCGGTTATGTAAGTGATCGGATGAAAGGTCATATTCAAGGTGCTGACTCATTTGTTTTCGAAAGCAATCATGATGTTGGCATGCTTCAAATGGGCAGATACCCTTGGTCAGTCAAACGACGCATCTTAAGTGACGTAGGTCATGTCTCCAATGAAGATGCTGCTGTTGCGATGAGTGAAGTGGTAGAACAAAAACCAACTCGCATGTATCTCTCGCATTTAAGCAAAGATAACAATATGAAGGATTTAGCCAGAATGAGTGTTGCCCAAACGCTTCAATCGTGTGGCATAGTACCAGGCGAATTTCTTCAGTTATATGATACCGATGCGAATAAACCAACTGAACTCGTCACCGTATAAACCTCACATTTTGTGGGGTTTTTATTTTGCGCAAAAATGTGTGTAGGGCTATGGAGATGGGTATTCTAGATTTCGTGGGGTGTATTCGAGGATCGGATGGTGGGATTCTAGATTTCATGTGGGACATTCAAGAATTCGAAAGGTGCATTCTCGATTTCACCGCTTTCATTCAAAAATTCATTTTTTTAAAACAATTTTAAATGCATTTTCATCTAATTTTAATGTTCGGTTGGTAAAGTAAGGATAACGAATAGAGAGAAAGGACGATGAACATGGGATATTACGATAGCCATACGCAAGAACCTCAAACAAGGGTTGTGAAAAAAGGAAGCAAAGGAGGTTATTTCTTTAGCGGTTTAATCGGAGTCATGATTGGGGCACTAATCGTTTGGCTGATGATGCCTTCGTTAGTGGGAATGATGCCCGGAGGAGTAAACGGAACATCATCCGATACTGAATCATCTTCTTTGCCATCGAACACGACACAAGTGTCAACTGACATAACGACAGATGTCACGTCGGCTGTTGAAAAAGTTGCAGGGGCAGTCGTTGGAGTGACCAATATACAATCATCTTCAGATTTCTTAAACCCATCCGGTGCATCACAGGAAGCGGGAACAGGATCTGGCGTTATATACAAAAAGTCTGGTGACAAAGCATATGTAGTTACGAATAACCACGTGATTGAAGGTGCCAATCAAATTGAGGTGACTCTCGCTGATGGTGCAAAAGTAGAAGCGAAATTGTTAGGAACTGATATTTGGACTGATTTAGCAGTGCTTGAAATGGATGCTGCCAAAGTGACGGCTGTCGCACAATTTGGTAACTCCGAAAAATTAAAGCAAGGTGAAACAGTCATCGCAATCGGAAATCCGCTGGGGCTTGATTTCTCAGGATCGGTTACTACTGGTGTCGTATCTGGTAAAGACCGAACCATACCAGTGGACTTAAACGGTGACGGCCAGCAAGACTGGCAAGCTGAAGTTCTACAAACGGATGCTGCGATTAATCCCGGAAATAGTGGGGGCGCATTAGTAAATTTAGCAGGAGATTTAATTGGCATTAACTCCATGAAAATTGCGCAATCATCAGTTGAAGGAATCGGTCTTGCGATTCCAATAAACTCAGCCATCCCGGTCATTGAAGATTTAGAACAATTTGGTGAAATGAAACGACCATCAATGGGTGTCACGTTAGTTGATGTAACAGATGTATCTGCCTTCCACCAACGAGACACACTTCGATTGCCTGAAGAAGTTACAACAGGAGTGGTAGTGGATGAAGTTGTAGGAGAATCTCCAGCAGATGTGGCCGGATTACAACGTTATGATGTCATTGTTGAAATGGATGGTGAAAAAATCGAAAACATCATTGAATTACGAAAACATTTGTACAACGAAAAAGAAGTCGGAGATTCTTTAACAATTAAAGTGTATCGTGCAGGACAACTGATGGAAATGAACTTAGAACTTACGGATAATTCGGCTCTATAATTGCTCGAAAATCACATGTGGATGAAGTAAAAGCATTGTGGATAAGATCCTGAGCTTAACAATTGATTTACACAGCGAGTAGGAGGTGCAAACCCGCACCTTTCCTACTCGCTTTAACTTTGTTAAAATAGATTGTGGATAAAGTTGTGTGAATTGTGTATAACTTAGTGAATACTTCGAAAATCGAAAGGAGAGGAAATAATGAAAATTACTTGCTGTCAAACCCATATAGACCATGCACTCGACATGTTTGTAGCGAAGCAAAATACCTTTCCGATTTTAACCGAATTAACAGATGAAGAAAAGTTATCCACAAAATGCGATCACTGTGATGACGCAGCAATATATTTAGTAGCGAACGAATGATTGCATACTATATATAGAATAAGCCTGTGGATATGTGCATAAGTCCTGTGGATAGCGTGTTTGTAAATTATATGTAAAGGTGGATAACCTGTGAATATCGCAATTGTCTCCGTAGGAAAATTAAAAGAAAAGTATTTAAAAATGGGCATTGAAGAATATTCAAAAAGACTTGGAAGCTATGCCAAAATCGATTTAATTGAAGTCCAAGACGAAAAAGCACCAGAAAATCTAAGTGATGCCGATATGGAAATCGTCAAGAAAAAAGAAGGCGAACGCATTTTAGCTAAAATTGGACCGGATACCTATGTCATTGCCTTAGCAATTGAAGGTAAAATGAAATCTTCCGAACAACTAGCCGATGATTTACAATCCCTCATGACGTACGGTCGCAGCAAAATCGCCTTTGTCATCGGTGGCTCACTTGGATTACATGAAGACGTTATGAAGAGATCTGACGAAAAGTTATCATTCTCGAAAATGACCTTGCCACATCAATTGATGAAATTAGTATTGGTGGAGCAGATTTACCGAGCATTTCGGATTATTAAAAATGAGCCTTATCATAAGTAAGTGAGGATTCTTATCATTGGGGAAAAGCTAAGCTTTATAAGAATAATATCTTTTTTTATTAAAACACAGTTCTTATATAGCCAAATACAAATCAGTTCAATTTAAAACGGAGTGCCAAAGAATTGGCGCTCCGTTTTTCCTGTTATATATTAACGTTTTAGTAAGGAGAGTGTGGAATGTTGTAAATTGAATATTGTGAGTATGGGTATGGACCCATCTCTTTCGTTACGACTTATTTAATCATCCCAATTGTTAGTTAAATTATAATCGTTGTTTAATATTTGGCACATTTCATAGCTATAAAATATTTACTTATCCTTATGGTGTCATATAAGTATTGATCTGCATATGGTACACCAAGTAATTGCCCAGTGATTTTAAAGGCGAAGTCCTTTCTTCTAATGGATTAAATCGAATTGTTACGAATCAAAAAGATATGAGTTATGGAACCGTAGCATACATTTATGGAGCCTAACTTTTTTTCAACACATAACAATAATTTTATAGGGAGTGGTTTGGGTTGGTTTGCTCATTGTGGTAGGCCTAAATACAACAAGTAAATTTCGGTTTACAGGTACAGTGATCCTACGACAATGTCATTTGATGCAGTAGCTAGAATTCTTTTAGAACGTAGGAAAGTGATGATTATAGGTATTAAGTAAAGGAGCATGTTATGAATAATTATTACGCTAGGACGAATATGAATTCTCCGAATGTAGTTTCGTTTGCTCGTGGAGATGTAACTGGGGATAGAATACTTGATAATGTCTATTTAACCGGCATAATGACTCCAGATAGTCCATTTATTCAAAATATCACCCTGCTCGTTCAAGATGGAAGATCTGGCGAGTTAACAAGTGTCCCACTTCGTGAAAATGCAGGCTACAATCCTACAGTATTCTTGGGGGATTTTACTGGGAATGGGGTAGATGATATTTTCATAAGTATTGCTACAGGTGGTAGTGGAGGAATAATGTACCATTATATTTATTCCTTTGTCGAAAATAAAGCACAATTATTATTTGATTTTAACGTATATAATGAGCAGTACCAATATGAGGTTACTTATCAAGATTATTACAAAGTGGAAGTTGTTAGCATGATAAATAATAAAAAGTACATTATAGACATCTCAACAAAAGGCACTGAGTATTTAAATGAAATATATGATGAAAATGGAAAACTGAAGAGTCCTATTACTGGATTTGTAAATCCACTTAGTGGTCTATATCCTGTAGATTTTGATTCAAATAAACGGTATGAGCTATTAGCCTATCAGAAAATTGCTGGGAGATATAATGCTGATTCTTTAGGGTTTGTTTTGAATACCTTAGCATGGTTGGATAATCGGTTTGTTTTGCAAAATCAGTATGTTGCTATTTTGGGATATTAGGATATTAAATTTATAAAAACCTCATTTAGATACATCACGGAGAACCTTATCATAAATAAGAATAAATACAAAATAAACCATCGAACTAGTACTGTTCCTAGTCTGATGGCTTATTTTACTTGTGATTTTAAAGAACATTAAAGCAGATATCTAAATTGCATACACACGGTTAAGGAGTAAAGAGATTGTTGACTATTGCCACTAAACGCCACGCACCTTCTTCATCTTGTTCGAAAACGAGGTTGAGACTTCTCCAATCCAATCCACTATATTGTTCGGTACCTGCATGATAAAACTCAACGATTTTTGAATCAGGAAAAACCGTTTTTAAATAATTGGAAGGGTCCACTTCTTGATTTTGTGTATCGACAAAGACTTCATCCGATTCAAAGAACCGCTGTACTTGAAGATGTGTATTGAAATAGTCCGCCGGTGTCATTTGTATTTCAGTATTCGCTTCACCATAGCCCCACAAATACGTTGTGTCACTATCTAATAAAGTTGGTAGTTCATTCTTTTCAAATCTTACTGTATCGTCCATCACTGAAAAATAAGGGGAAAACAGTAAACCTTTTTCTGTGTGCACATGACTGGATAGTACATCCATATCATGGTCATGGATTGCTTGTAGAATCTCTGTAGCTTGTTGCTCGAGCAGGACCGGATCATACAAATTGTTGTCCTCTTCTTCGCCAGGCGTCTGTACGACTTCTTGATCAACGTCCTGATCAATGGGTATAGGATTCTCTCCACTTGATGAGTTCGGATTATCATTTAATAGATTTACGGATAGAATACTAACGATTACGACAGCCGCCGCCGTAACAATCCCTACTTTTACTTTAATGAGAAACACTCCCTTTCGTTTTTGTCGGATATCAGAGTCTTCCAGTGTGTCCAACACTTGTTGATGGAGGAGAGCTTGAGTAGACTGGCTCATGCGATATGATGGAAATTCGTTTAATTTCTCCTCGACATTTTTTAGATTATCCTTCATGGGATTCCCTCCAATTCGGTTCATTTTGTAATGCCTTGATAGCACGATGATAGTTGGTTCGAACGGCGGTTTCTTTGCATCCTAGTATTTGTGCCGTTTCACTCACGGACAATCCTTGAATGCCCCGTAAAATTAGCACATCCCGATATTTCTTTTTTTGTTGATTGATCCTACGGTACAATTCTTGTTTCTCCTCATGGTCTATCAGAATTTGATCAGGAGAAAATCCGATGTGCTGATCCAAAGTCTCCTCATGGAAAGCCACACTCGTTCGACTGAACTTCGTTTCCTTCTGCCTCGCTTTGTCGATGGCTAAATTACGGGCAATGATAAAGAGCCATGTTTTGGGAGTCGCATGGTTTCGGTATGTGCTCATACCTTTAGCTGCTTTAATAAACACTTCTTGCACGAGATCTTCTACATCGAGAGTTCCGGAATAGTAAACTAAAAAATTGAAAACATCTTGGCTATAGAGATAAAACCAATTGGAAATAATCTCTCTTTCGTTATGCATCTATTTTGATCCTCCTATATATGTCTCTGCTTATTAGACGATTTTTATTTCATAGTGTGTCAAAAAATGGAGCAAAAAGTTTTTTGTTCTTAACACTAGATGGATTCTGCTGCAACAAGGTTGTAAATAGATACACGTATTGGAGAAAATGATGGAGTTTCAGTACAAGAGAAATGAAGAAGTATCAATAATTTAATTAACATTCCTTAGTTAAACACGAAATTGGTACATCAGCTGTTTCTTCCATTTTAGGGATGACGTAAAAGATGAAAAGTACCTCATTTAGAGTTTTTAGGAGGAGCCTTATCACAAGTAAATGAGGTTATACCATGGTATCAATGAAGACTGTTTTTCATACAATAATGTTGGGGTGAATAAATGCCAAGAGTAAAATACAAAAGTTCAGACATTGATTTAATGGCAAGGATGATGAGAGCAGAAGCCGAAGGTGAAGGAAAGCAAGGAATGTTATATGTGGGAAATGTAATTGTTAATCGTGTTAAAGCAGATTGTTTAGACTTTAAGGATGTAAGAACGGTTAATGATGTGATTTTTCAGGTACAAGGAAATAATTATTCGTTTGAAGCTGTTCAAAAAGGTAATATGTTTTATCAGAGAGCAAGAGAAGTAGAAAAAAGATTAGCAAAACAGAATTTGGATTTTTGGAGACAACACCCAGGGAAATATGCTCTTTGGTACTTTAATCCATATGGTCCTTGTCCTCCAACGTGGTATAATCAACCCTTTGCAGGTCAATATAAAAATCATTGTTATTATGAACCAATAGCTGGAACGTGTGACAGCGTTTATATGGGTTAGTTTGTCTTTTACAATGTGTCACTAGATGAAAAGTAAACGACGTTTGTTGTAAACCATTTTGTACGATCTGATATGGATTCAAACTACCATTTGTGAGGAGTTCTAGTCCCGCATTACTACTGCATGTGGCTATTTTAAAAGTTAGAAGAAATGACTTTTGAGGGTAAGCCTTTCTTCATCTAAAATATTGTTATAATGAACGAGTGTCAAAAGCTAAACGATAGCTTTGGATGCTCTTTTTTTTGTGCCTAACACGTATTTTATTACCCAGGGAGTTGAAATTATAGATGAATAAGAAGGATATAGCAGATATTCGCAAACGATTTAAGATGGATTCCGATTTACTAAAAATCGCTAACATTTATAATGTGTACATCAAGCAGGAAAGCAATGAAATCTATCATGAGGCGAGCAGCTCATTTTCTTTGTTGGACCGCGAACAGCAAGAGATGTTTCTTGATAACTTTAAAAAGGTTTTAGGCGGGAAGCTGGATGTGAAGCTATTTGAGGTGAAGTTTCAGCGTCAAGAAGAGGGGCAGACGGACCATACACAACAGCTATTATATGAGGGGCTTCGTAGGGATGATGTAAGTGCATGGAAAGTGGATATGCAACAAATTGCATTGAAGATGATTCAGGACACCCAATATGAAAAGGACATGGTGGTCACCTTCATTCGTGGAAATTATAATAAAACGACGAAACGCCAACCAGATGAAACGGAAATTGACATGAGGGATGAAGTGTTCACCACTCCTTTTATCCTCTGTAGTATGAATCAAACCGAACTGCCAAAACGTTCACTGGTGTTTGACTTTGTCGAGAAAGAGTTTAAGTCGAGTTTGCTGGTTGATCCCGTTATTAAACTGGCTTCTCCAATTGGTGGATTTTTGTTCCCTAGCTTCACGGATAACGCCGCAGACATTAATCACATCATGTATGCAGCAAGCAAAGCGAATAAACCGGATTTCCAATTTATCGAGAAGGTTTTGAACGGCGATGAAATCATGACTGCTGAGGAAGACAAAGCGGTATTTGAAGAAATCGTTAAAGTCGTGATTGGTGATGAAGTGAATTCGAGAACTCTTGCAGGTTTATATGATGAAATCAATCATATGCTTAAGGTGGAAGAAGATGATAAGGACGAAGATAGCAGTGTGCCTACTTTGGATACTGTAGAGGTTGCACGTGTGCTGAAGGCGAGCGGCGTAAAAGATGTCAATATAGAGAAAGTGGAAAGAGCCTTTCAGCAGGTGGTTGAAGATAAAAACTACGAAATGAAAGCAAGCCATATCGTTCCAAGCTACGCTTCCAAGTCAATCAAAATTAGCACAAAAGTTGCCAATATTGCGATAAGCCCCCAAGACTTACGATATGTTAAACAGGTCAATTACAATGGCAAACGCTGTATATTGATTGAGGTAGAAGAAGACACGATGATAGAAGGATTTAAGCTGCTTTCGGAAGATTTGTTGGATTAAAAGAGAGTAAGGTTGACGAGCAAGTTTCTAAAATGGAATAGGGATAAAACTCAATTAGACCAGCATATTAGAATCGCTCCAGAAATAAATAATACGAAAAACAACCACCTAAAACATGAAGTTAACAATGTTTTAGGTGGTTATTTTAAAAGGTTCAATATTACCTTGTAAATCTTTTAAAATCATTAATATTTTTTCCGAAATCACTTCAAAAAACGAGATTTATAGCTTGATAAACGTGCACAGAGATCTAAACAGTCAGTTTGTTTAATCAGATTTTATTTTTAATTGCATTTAAGTTACTCTAATAGAAAATACATAATTTCCAAAAGGTGATTCACATGCATTCACTACTATCCAAAATCAGCTACAATCAAGTGCAAACACATGAAGAAATGAAGTTACTGCCATATGCTCTAGAGTCATGTGATTGCGCCTATTGTCAAAACTACATCGCGAACATTCCTGCGTTTCCTAATGAGTTAATCTCATGGATAGAAACAATAGGAATAGATGCAAAAAAGCCAAGTGAGATTATGCAATTGGATGAGTTAGAAGAAGGGCATCTTTACTTGGCCATTTATCACTTTATTGGAAGTTGTTCAGGACTTGGAGTAGAACCGCTCATCCATAAAACGGAAAAATATACGCTTAATTTTACGACGGAGGAAATGGATTTTGTACCTATGACGTTTCCAGACAAGGTAGTACAATTAACGATAGAGATTATATTGCCATGGAAGATTGAAGAGAAGGAGTGAGATGATGAAAAAGAAATCCCTTACTGATGATCAAATGCAAGAACTATTCGAGACGTTGAAGCAGCGATTCGAAAAACATATGGATCGCCATACTCGCCTCTTATGGGACCAGGTAGAGAAGAAACTACAACAGAATCCAAATGCCGTTTGGTCACTATCGGAAATGGAGCGCACGGGCGGGGAGCCCGACGTGGTTTTGTATGATGAGAGCTCAGATATGTTTCATTTCTACGACTGCGCCAAAGAAAGTCCGAAAGAGCGCAGAAGTGTCTGCTATGACCGTGCAGCGCGAGAAGGACGGAAGAAATTTCCACCAGAAAGCTCAGCGCTGGAAATGGCTGCTGAGATGGGAATCGATTTATTGGATGAAGAGCAGTATCGCTACTTGCAGACACTTGGAGAGTTTGATCTTAAGACATCGAGCTGGATCATTACCCCTGCCGATATCCGTAAACTCGGAGGATCCTTATTTGGAGATCGCAGATACAATACCGTATTCGTTTATCATAATGGAGCCGATTCGTATTATGCGGCAAGAGGGTTCAGAGGTATTTTAAAAGTATAGTTTTCTTGGAAAAGAACAGTGGATACTTGATTCATTATAAATACAAACAGCACCGCCGAATGCATCATCGGGCAGTGCTGTTTTTAATATGGGCAAAACGGCAAATTAACATTTTGATTCTTCATTTAGTCCGAGCTTCATAGAAAACTCCGCTAGCATCTGCTGATAGCGAACATATTCCACTTCAGTCAGACCGAGAATTTCAACTAGTTTTTCAGGAATCTGTTGTGCTTCATTTTCTAAAGAAAGTCCCTTAGCAGTTAATTGAATCACGAGATGACGTTCATCGTCTGGGTTACGCGTTTTTTCAATGTAGCCAAGGGCAATTAGCTTATTGATGAGCGGAGTGAGAGTACCAGAATCTAACTTTAAGCGAGCTCCAATTTCTTTCATCGCAATTCGATCCTGTTCCCACAAAACAAGCATCACTAAATACTGAGGATAGGTTAAGTGAAGTGGTTCAAGAAGCGGCCGATAGCGTTTCGTAATCTCTTTTGAAATCGAATAAAACGGGAAGCATAACTGATTAGTTAAGTGTAATGCATTCAACGTGTGTACCTCCTAAAAGCATATGAATTGCTATTTCATTTAAATTGCCTATAATTAAATTGTGCACAATTTAATTATAACATAGTTATGAGGAGGAAACAGTATGCAAAAATTATTTACATCATCTGCAACAGCTGTAGGAGGTCGTCAAGGCAGTGTGACTTCTGAAAGTGGAACATATGATTTAGAACTTGGAATGCCAATGCCTGGCGTGGATATGACAGGTAAAACAACACCTGAAGAATTATTTGCAGGAGCATATGCAGCCTGTTTTGATTCTGCAATGAATATTGCGGCAATGCAGAAACGTATTCAATTAGCAGGATCAGAAATTACTTCTCATATATCTTTAAACAAAGGTGCGGAAGGCTATGCCATTTCAGTCGAAATGAATATTACGATTAAAGGCGTAGATCAGAAAACGGCAGAGATAATCGTTGAAGAAGGTCACAAAATCTGCCCATTCTCAAATGCGATTCGTAACAATGTAGAAGTAACATTCAACGTTAAGGCAGAATAAGCAAGTACAAACTTATATATATGAATAAACCTACTCATTTCAATCTAAAATGAGTAGGTTTATTTTATAATGAACATATTTATAAATGCATCCAAATACATATAATCTACTTGTTTAGCTATAAAATGATGATGTTCAAACCCTACAGTGGTGGGATTTATCATTTGAATGAGTATAATTCTTTATTTCTATGAAACCATCCAATCTTTTTAATTTACCGAAAATTCATAAAATTGAATACTTATCGATGTCTTTCTAAGAGATTCGAAGTTAAACTAGAAGTAGTTGCTTCTTACAATCTCAAAAAATATGTATTCGATGCTCAAATTTGGATGCTTAATACTTTTCAAATGTTCTCTACTTTATTATAATTCTAATGTAAGAATAACTATCCTTTATTAGAAGCACCCAGCATTATGATTTACAGATAGAAAGTCACTATTTTAATCATTTAGGAGGGTTTAGGAAATGGAAAACAACGTACATGATAACAATGATGAAAAGCGCCACACAGCTGCAGGAGATGCACAATGTCCAGTAACGGGCGGTCACAAAGATAGTGCGATTACGACTTCGACAAAACCAGGTCGTACGCAGAATAAAGACTGGTGGCCGAATATGATGAATATCAATATTCTGCATCAACATGATAAGAAATCGAATCCTTTAGGGGATGATTTTGATTATAAAAAGGAATTTGCAAAGTTAGATTATGATGCATTAAAACAAGATCTTCATGATTTAATGACAAATAGTCAAGAATGGTGGCCAGCTGACTATGGACACTACGGTCCATTTTTCATCCGTATGTCATGGCATGCAGCAGGTACTTATCGTACTGCAGACGGCCGTGGCGGTGGTTCTACTGGGAATCAACGTTTTGCGCCGCTAAATAGTTGGCCAGATAACGTTAACTTAGATAAGGCTCGTCGTTTGTTGTGGCCAATTAAACAAAAATATGGAAACAAAATTTCTTGGGCCGATTTGTTGGTGTTAACGGGAAATGTAGCACTTGAGTCGATGGGCTTTAAAACGTTTGGATTTGGAGCAGGTCGCGAAGACATTTGGGCTCCAGAAGAGGACGTATATTGGGGGAATGAAAAAGAGTGGTTAGCAGATAATCGTTATTCTGGTGATCGCGAATTAGAAAACCCTCTAGCTGCAGTTCAAATGGGCTTAATTTATGTGAATCCAGAAGGACCAAATGGGAAACCAGACCCTCTTGCAAGTGCCGTGGATATTCGCGAGACGTTTGCAAGAATGGGCATGAATGATGAAGAGACAGTTGCATTAATCGCGGGTGGACATACTTTTGGTAAATCACATGGTGCAGGAGACCCTTCTCATGTAGGGGATGATCCAGAAGCGGCTTTAATTGAAAACCAAGGAATTGGTTGGAAGAGTACGTATGGTTCAGGAAAAGGCCGAGATACCATTTCAAGTGGGATTGAGGGAGCTTGGACTGCTAACCCAACAAAATGGGACAATGGGTATTTTGAGCAATTATTTGAATACGAGTGGGAGTTAACTAAGTCTCCTGCTGGTGCGTATCAATGGGCTGCAAAAAACTTACCAGAAGATCATATGGCACCGGATGCAGAAGATGCTTCGATTAAAGTGAAAACAAATATGACAACTGCAGATATGGCACTTCGCATGGATCCGTCATATGAAAAAATCTCTCGTCGTTATTATGAAAACATGGATGAATTTGCAGATGCGTTTGCTCGCGCATGGTTCAAACTTCTTCACCGTGACATGGGACCAAAAGAGCGTTACTGGGGACCAGAAGTTCCTGAAGAGGTATTAATCTGGCAAGATCCAGTACCAAAAGCAGAGAACACGCTAACGTTTGAGGAATTAAACGATTTGAAAGAGAAAATCTTGGCAAGCGGGTTAACTTCTCAACAGTTAGTTAAAACAGCTTGGGCTTCTGCAAGCACATATCGTGGTTCAGACAAACGTGGTGGTGCAAACGGAGCTCGTATTCGATTCGCTCCTCAACGTAACTGGGAAGTAAACGAGCCAGAAGAGTTGGCAAACGTGCTCAATGTCTATGAAAACTTGAAAACAAGTACTGGAAATAAAGTAAGTCTCGCTGATTTGATTGTCCTTGGAGGAAATGTTGCTCTAGAACAAGCTGTAAAAGCAGCTGGTTTTGATCTGACCGTTCCGTTCACTCAAGGTCGCGGAGATGCACTCGAAGAACAAACGGAAACGGATAGCTTTGATGTATTAGAGCCAGTCTCAGACGGTTTCCGAAACTACCAAAAGAAAGAATATGCAACAAGCCCAGAAGAAATGTTGCTTGATAAAGCACAATTACTTGGCTTAACAGCACCAGAAATGACGGCATTAATTGGTGGTATGCGTGCTTTAGGTGCAAATTATCAAGGGGCAAGAGAAGGAATCTTTACCGACACCGTTGGCTCATTAACAAATGATTTCTTCGTCAACATACTAGATATGAACATTGAATGGACGCCAGCAGGTTTCAATAAATACGAAGGTAAAAACCGTGTGACAGGTGAAGTTGTTCGCACAGCAACACGTTTTGACTTAGTATTCGGCTCTAATTCAATTCTGCGTGCAATTACTGAAGTGTATGCACAAGATGACAATAAAGAAAGATTCGTTCGTGATTTCATCCAAGCATGGACCAAAGTGATGAATGCCGATCGTTTTGATTTGCAAAACTAATTAGAAAAAATCCTAGTCAGAAGCTTATTGCTGACTAGGATTTTTTGCGAATAATCAATAACCCCGAACGTTTCATAAAAACGTCCGGGGTTATTATAATTCAACGTCTTAGCAGTGATACAATTTTTTCTTTAAATTTATACGGGAAAACTGTATCAAAAAGAAACGGTATAGTTTTGATTGGGGAGATCTCTGGCTATAAATCTTTGCAAACTTTAAACTATTTTTCGTCTTCGGAATCCTCACCATAAGTGAATATAGTGAGGATGGAATCTAGTGGTTCAGTCCCCTTTGCAATCGCATTAACTTTATCAATAAATTGCTTATTCATTAAATGTTTTAGCGGTTGTTCTACATCTTTGAAATACTTGAATGCCTCTTTGGCCATCGCATCCCACTCTGCATAATAGATTAGATAGTCATTTGCAGTCACTTTTGTCCGTGCTGTTCCTTCTTCAGGCATACATTCAAACTCTTCATCATCACCAAGTGCGCCATAATCAGCTGTTAATTGTTCTCCAGGATGAATGTCTCTCACAGCTAACTCAAAATCATATGCTGTATCTACACAATTTGGATTGAAGCTGTGATTTACAAACCTAGCGTGATCCCAACAAAGAACGTATTCTCCGTCATTATCTTCATAGGCGTATTTATAAATAAAATTTTTTCGATTTTCATCAAGGCTATCAATAAATTCTTCATCAAAAATAATATCCAAATCATCTTTAATCCATACAATGGTTCCTTTAGGGATTAATTTTGTTGCGAACACACCAACGCCAATTTCTTCACTTACATATCGAATTTCTGTATCTGGATGCATCATTTTGAACGTCCTCCAAGTATTCAATTCGTTTTATTGGTAAAGAATCGCAGGTTACACTTCATTAATGCAGTGTTTTCATGGAACAAACATACTTAAGTAAGATGTTCTTTGCCATTGTTGAAGAAATACCTATCTGACAAAAGAACGTAAACCTTCCAAAAAAAAAATAAGGCCACTGTCAATATCATTATGCGAGTACTTTAGGTTTGACTTAGTTTTAAAACCTAATAATTAATAATTTTTTGAAGAACGAAGATTGTCACTCTCAAAAAGTAGCTTTATCGTAAAATGCTTTTTTTACAGGGGGACGGACAGTTGGGATAATAAAGTGAACCCTATCATAAGTAAATGCAAAGAAAATGTTATGGAGTGGAGAACCTACATAATGAGCCACAAAAAGGTAAGTAGGCCGTTGAATAAGTAGTCTTCTTATTTCTTTATATAGGCCAGCCAACAATAAGATTCTATCTATGCTTCTCCAAGTGTCCGTAAATGACAGTTCAAGCTTTTAAGGCTATAATAAAACGCATTGTAATCACCCTTCAACTTCGAGAAAGGGGTTTTTTTATGATTAAATTACATGGTGTCAGTAAAAGTTTTGGACGATTTCAGGCGATTAAATCTGTTTCTTTGACGATAGATAAAGGTGAGATTCATGGGATTATTGGTGCAAGTGGAGCGGGTAAATCCACTTTGCTGAGGCTAATGAATTTGTTGGAAATTCCGGATGACGGTGAAGTCGAAGTAAATGGTCAAAACTTAACAAATTTGAGTAGTAAAGATCTTCGACAAGAACGAAAATCGATCGGGATGATTTTTCAACATTTTAATTTAGTGGCGAATAAAACGGTTTATGAGAATGTAGCTGTATCCTTACAATTAGCGAGTTTTCCAAGGAAAGAACGTAGAAGCCGCGTGATGACCTGTCTTGAATTTATAGGGTTAGAGACTTTTAGTGAAAAATATCCTGCACAATTAAGTGGCGGAGAAAAGCAACGCGTTGCGATTGCAAGAGCCCTAGCGAATAATCCCCGAGTTTTATTATGCGATGAACCCACCTCTTCGCTTGATCCCAATACAACTGCTGAAATTTTAGGGGTATTAGAAGATGTCAATAAAAAGCTAGGTGTTACTATTGTCATTGTCAGTCATGAGATGGAAGTCATTAAAAGTATATGTAATCGTGTCACCGTCCTCGCAAATGGTGAAATCTATGACACTGTGTTGATTGAACCAAGTAGGATTCAAAAGATTGATAATAACCCTAGATACTTTGTCGAGCAACTAACCGCGGGTGGGGAGATTCATGATGCCTGAAATATTAGTTCAATATGAAGTAGAAATTTTATTGTCTATTGGAGAAACCTTTGTAATGGTAGGTGTCTCTATATTAGCGGCGATTCTTGTTGGTCTCCCGGTTGGAACGTTCCTTTTCCTATTAAGGAAGGGGCAAGTGCTTGAAAACCGATTTGCGTTTTCGACTTTGAATTTATTGGTGAATATCATACGTTCTTTTCCGTTTTTATTGTTAGTTGTTTTTTTAATTCCTTTTACAAGGTTCGTCATTGGAACGGCTATTGGAACTGCGGCAGCAACAGTTCCGTTGGCTATAATAGCAATTGCGCATTATTCGAGATTAGTCGAACAAGCTTTATTGGACGTGCCAAAAGGGGTTATGGAAGCTGCCATTTCGATGGGTGCTTCTGTTAAAGAAATAATCGTTAAATTTCTATATGTGGAGGCTCGTTCGGGATTGGTTCTCGGATTAACAACATCGATTATTAGTTTCATTTCCTATTCGACGATTATGGGAGTCGTCGGAGGCGGTGGTATTGGGGACTTTGCCATTCGATATGGATATCAACAATTTAAAACAGACTTAATGATTTACATGATTATTATTATGGTCATACTGGTACAACTAATCCAATTTACTGGGACAACTGTATCGAGACTGATTGATAAAAGATAAACAATAGGAGGAAATATGAAAAAATTACTTTTACTTATTACAATGTTTGTACTTATTTTAACTGGTTGTGGCAAAGAGGAAGAGACGAAGGAAAAAGGCAATGTGCAAGAAAATGATCAAGAAGAAGTAACGTTGAAAGTGGCTTCTTTGATTCCCCCAATGACCGAAATTTTGGAGCTTGTTAAACCAAAACTTGCAGAGGAATCCATTAATCTCGAAATCGTTGTTTTAGGAGATAATGTTCAGCCTAACAGTGCGCTTGCAGCAGAAGAAGTGGATGCGAATTTCTTTCAACATGTTCCTTACATGGAGGAATTCAATCGAAATAATGATTCAAATTTAGTGCCTATCGAACCGATCTATTTTGCGAATTATGGTACGTATTCGAAAGACTACAAGTCGATGGACGAATTACCTGAAGGAGCTGTCATTGCCATTGCGAATGACGTATCAAATATAGATCGTTCTTTGTCTTTATTAGCACAACATAATGTCATCACGTTAAAAGAAAAAACAGGTCCATATTATACGACAGCCGATATTGAAGAGAATTCAAAGAACTATAAGTTTGAGGAAGTCGATTTGTTAATGTTAGCGAGAATGTATGATGATGCTGATGCGGTAGTCATGACACCTGCTTATGCAGCACCTCTTGGTTTAACGCCTAAAAGTGATGCTCTTCTATCTGAAGGAGACGAAAACGACTTTGCCATTACGTTAGTGGCTCGCAAGGATAATGAAGATTCAGAGGCCATTAAAAAACTAGCTGAAGCTATGACTAGCCCAGAAGTACGCAAGTTTTTAGAAGAAAATTATGATGAAACGGCAATTCCAGCTTTCAAATAATAAATCAGAAAGGGCTATTCGAGTTGACTTCCAACTGAGAATAGCCCTTTTTTGATAATAAATAGATCAGTAAAGTTCTCTAATAGAAAGAACAATCACTATGCATACAACATTTGAAGTCGCACCATCAAAGCACTGTATAGTTTCACTGACGGCTTAATATGTGTTCTTAGGACCTGCTGTATAAACTTTTGTTTCTAAATAGCTTATAATGGTAGGTAGTAGTAATGTTTTAATCTATTTAAAATTGTATTACACTATATTATGGACTTCATTGAAACAGAAAAGGTGTGTGACTAGGTCTCGCCTAGGCTTTGTGTGTATCCTAAGCAGGAGCGCCTACATCCGTTCTGCAATTTTAGGGTAAGGATGGTTGGTAAAAATGAGCATTGAAGAAAAAAATACAGACGTCATCTTAATTGGTGCCGGAATCATGAGTGCGACTTTAGGAACCCTTTTAAAAGAATTAGTACCGGAATGGAATATTACTGTGTTTGAGAAGCTTGAGAGTGCGGGAGCAGAAAGCTCTAACGAGTGGAATAATGCCGGAACAGGGCATGCCGCATTGTGCGAACTGAACTACACGAGTGTAAAGCCAGATGGCTCAATAGATATTAGTAAAGCGATTCAAATTAATGAACAGTTTCAGCTTTCTATGCAGTTTTGGTCTCACCTTGTAAAAAATAAATTGATCAGCAATCCGCAAGACTTCATCATGCAATTGCCTCATATGAGTATGGTACAAGGGGAACAAAATATTGCATTTTTAAAGAAACGCTTTGAAGCAATGTCAAATAACCCTCTATTTCAAAATATGGAATTTTCCGATGACCATGAAGTTCTAAGGGAATGGATTCCATTGGTTATGCAAGATCGCCCAGCGAACGAAGCGATTGCGGCTACTAAAATCGACAATGGAACAGATGTTAATTTTGGTGCATTAACACGTTTGCTGTTTAACCATTTAAAGAGTAACAATGTCGATATCAAATATAAGCATAGCGTTGAGAATATGAATCGTACGAGTGACGGTTCATGGGAGCTAAAAGTACGGAACGACAAAGGTACCGTAGAACGCCATAAGGCTAAGTTTGTCTTTATTGGAGGCGGAGGCGGAAGTCTTCATTTACTGCAAAAGTCTGGGATCCCAGAAGGAAAACAGATTGGCGGCTTCCCGGTAAGTGGCTTATTTTTAGTTTGCAACAAGCCTGAAATCGTAGAGCAACATCATGCCAAAGTATACGGCAAGGCTAAAGTTGGGGCTCCCCCAATGTCAGTTCCACATCTAGATACAAGATTTATCGACAATAAAAAATCGTTGCTATTCGGACCATTTGCTGGCTTCTCACCGAAGTTTTTAAAAACAGGTTCTATGTTAGATTTAGTCACTTCTGTAAAACCAGACAATCTAGTCACGATGTTAGCAGCTGGCGCAAAAGAGATGTCGTTAACAAAATATTTAATCGAACAAGTTATGCTGTCGAAAGAAAAACGCATTGAAGAGTTACGAGAGTTTATTCCAAACGCGAAACTTGAGGATTGGGACATCGTAGTAGCTGGACAACGCGTGCAAGTGATAAAAGATACTGAAGCGGGTGGCAAAGGTACACTTCAATTCGGTACGGAATTAATCACAGCAGCTGACGGTTCGATTGCCGCATTACTAGGTGCTTCTCCAGGGGCTTCAACTGCTGTGCAAGTAATGTTGGATATTATTAAAAGATGCTTCCCACAACATGTTGAAGAGTGGGAACCGAAAATTAAAGAAATGATTCCTACTTACGGTATGTCTTTAATGGACAACCCTGAGCTTTTACAAGAAATGCACTCGTCTACAGCAAATGCACTTGGCCTAATCAAAAAAGAACAGCCAATCATTGATTCTACTTCTCTTGAAGAAGAAACAATTGTGGATGCAGGAGATAGCGAAGAAAACAATGAAATTGAAGTAAATGAAGTAAATGAAGTAAATGAAGTAAATGAAGTGAATGAAGTGAATGAAGTAAACGAAAAAGTTTAAGCAATTCCTTTTGCTAATAAATAAAGAGAAGTAGAGAGCTTATTACACTAAGCTTCTACTTCTCTTTTTATGTTCATGAAATTAGTCGTACAAGGTAGTGTCTATTTAAAGAATGATACTCTTTTTAGCATAATCGCAACAGGGATGGCTACGATAATCCCGATTACATTTTGAACGATATTCCCAGGAATTGAGGCAACTGGTGCAATCCAGTTATTATATAAAATTCCTTCACATACATAGTAAACAGCTAACATCGGAGGGATAGAAACGATCATCGCTAGTAAATTGAAAGCAACGCTGCTCCCATTACGACCATTTGACCAAGCAATTTTTCCTACAATATATCCTTGTAAACCGCGAGCGACGATCGTAAATGGTGCCCACAATGTCCATCCAGCGAATAAATCGAATAATCCCATCCCAACAGCTCCAGCAATCGCAGCTTTTTTAGGGCCAAATAAAATAGAAGCGATAAATAGCATAGCGGTTCCCAAATGCACTAATCCGCCATTTGCTGCAATGGGCAGTCTGATATTTAATGAATTAGTCGCAACGAAAACGAGTGAAATGAGCATAGAAGTAATAATTAAATTAAATGTTTTTTTACGTGAACTTGAATAGCCTTGTATATGTTGCATAGTTAGATACCTTCCTCACCTTTTAAATTCAAAGATAAGATTAGCAAAGGTCTGGCATATTTAAAAGTATCAGTTTTGATTAAAGTGTAGGGGTCAGTTTTAGAAGGAAGGCAAATATTCAGCAAACGATTCTTTTAAAATGAAAGAAACTACTAAATTCACATATAGTAATTCTTTCCTATTACAGTTTGATTTCAAATAAATATCTATCCTTCTTGCAAAAATGCGTTCTATTTCAAGAGATTTTAAATTGTATATTTCACCTGTAATGATGTTGTAAAAAACCATCCATATATTAAGAGGTTTATTAACCTTCCAAACTATTTATCATGAAGATATACCAAATTGGAAGGATTGAGTCGATGTTTAAAAAAGTAGGAAAAGTCACAATAGCTTCATTACTATCAATAGCTTTATTCTCCCCAACAACAGCTATGGCAAATAGTACATATAAAGTAGTTTCAGGAGATTCTCTTTGGAGAATTGCAGTGAAAACACAAACGGGTGTTAAGGAATTAATTGAGTCAAATCCAAATCTTGCGAATCCAAATTTGATTTACCCTGGACAAACGATTAATGTCCCGACAAAAGAACAAGCGAGTATCGAACAAGAAGTGACCAAACTCGTTAACGTGGAAAGAGCAAAAGCTGGACTTCCAGCTTTGAAGAGTGATTGGGAACTTGCAAGAGTGGCAGAGTTTAAGTCTCAAGATATGCGTGACAAAAACTATTTCAGTCACACAAGCCCAACGTATGGCTCACCGTTTACAATGATGAAAAACTTTGGCATTACGTATAGATCTGCTGGAGAAAACATTGCAAAAGGTCAAAGAACGGCATCTGAGGTAGTACAAGCATGGATGAATAGCGAAGGTCATAGAGCGAATATCATGAGTAAAAACTTCACACATATTGGTGTAGGACATGTAGAAGGAAATTACTGGACACAGATGTTCATTCAAAAATAATAGAAATACGAAAGCACATCAGCGATTACCGTTGATGTGCTTTTTGATATTAAAGGAATCGATTACGTTCATTCATCTTTTCTCATAATAAAACTTAAATGCCTGCCGCTCTTCTTGTCTTGACGATAAGAGAAACCATCAGGGCTTACATAAGTACAAGTGGGATCAATTTTAATGTGAGAAGCGGGAATACCAGCTAACTCACATTGCTTTTTCACAGTTTGTTGATTATCAATATGATACTTGTTGGACTCTTCATTGTAGTACATAAACTCATCCGCGTAGCCAAGGGCTTTAAATTTCAAGTATACATCTTCATCAACTTCAAACTTTTCCTGACTTAGCGCTGCACCAATTTGAACATGGACATCACGTAAATCACATTGTTCTAGTTGTTTTAAATGCTCAAAAAGTTTCAAGGAAATTTCTTTTATTGTCCCTTGCCATCCAGAGTGAATGACGCCAATAAGGCCAGTAATTTCATTGTGAAAAATAACGGGTACACAATCGGCAGTAAAACTGCTTAATACTATGTTAGGCTCATACGTGTATAATGCGTCCGTGTCTACAATCGCTGTATCTGTTCGATCCGCTCCGCGTCCTTTGTCTGCAAATGTTACCTTATGAAAGTTCGCGCTATGTGTTTGATTCGCACAAACGAAATCACTCAGTCCACACTGCAAGGTCGCAGCCAATTTTTCGCGATTTGCTAGGACAAATTCAGGGTTTTCACATGCATGGAGCGCCATATTGTTGTGTTCTGGTTCAAGAGAATCTTTCATTGTCGTACCCATTATTAAATTTTCGTTGTCTATATACATAGTTGTTTGCATTTCATCACCTGTTTCTAATATATAGCAGGGTAGGGATGATGTATAGGATAGTCAATTAGTGAAAATGATTAAAAACACTTCTATTACTCTTTGCTGCTTGACTCTCTCTCAGATTTTTTTGTTCTAATAAATGAGTTTAAATCTCGAAAAATAATACAATACCCAAGCAACGCCAGAGCTATCGTTAAATATGCAACAGTAGGGTAATCATCAAATAAATATTCTCTTTGAGCGATGATGAAGTAATGTGTCAATAGTAATAAAAGAAACGTATGAATGATTGAAATCATTTGTTTATGTTTCCTGAAAACTAATACAGAAATTAGGTATACAACACCTAAAGCCCACAAAGCATTAATCACAAATAATGATATTTCTATTTCCACTATTAACACACCCCTAATAAGAATTTGCTACTTATTAAATATTTCTTGTACCTTATAAAATACCTTTAGAAGTTCAATCTTCAACTCCTGGATTTATTTTAAATAAGTACAGTCCAACTGAACCAAATACACTAGTTACAGCAATCACAGTGATAGCAAATATAGCTTTTGATGTTAAGTGAGCTCCATATGACAATGAACTAAACCATACTAACTCAAAAAATAAAATAAGACCCCATAGTATATAAAAGACTTTCAATAGGTCATTGTTCAAACTAATGCCTCCCAAAAATAATAATCATTATTAAAATGCCAGTTTCTTGGTCGTGATACCAAATTGCAAATCAGCAAACATATTCATTTTTTGTACTCACTTATAACTTCGGACAGGTGTTTGTCGAACTCACTTGCTTCGCTATAATATTCATAGATAATAAACATATCTTCTACCACATATAACTTGTGGGCTACCATATCCATCGATTCTGTTTTCTTAATAAAAGTATCTCTTGCCTTTTGAGCTAAGCTTTTATTCGGATACTTATAGATATGCAGGAAACCTTCACTCGTAATTTCAATGTGATGGGGTTCCATTCCGACCAGTCTTTTATCAAATATAGATTTATGGTTAATTGATACTTCATTAATTTCAATGCTTTCTTCGCTTAAGTATTCTTTAAATCTCTCGATACTCCCTTTATAAAAAAATAGTCCAATAAATAAACAAAGGGTAATAAGGATAATAGAGATAATTTTCTTCATTTTGAGCACCCCTAATTCAGAAATAAACTCTTCTTCAAATAACCCGATGTGTTAGTTCAATAAATTCAACAAAAAAAGCGTTAATCCTCCTCGGATCACCCTAACTATATTTCAAACTTCAATTCCGGTTTTTGAAAATCCACAAAAAGACAGACTTCCTATGCAGAAGTCTGTCTGTCATGTATCAAAATAATCCAGGAGAGTACTTAATGAAATAGTAAACAACGTAAATCCAGCTTAAGCAACCATGTAGAATAGCCCAACCTATGGACTGGTAAGCACTGTAAGATATGATCATGGACAGGCAAGTTCCGTAACTGATTCCCGTTTTGATAACATTTGCCGCTTTATATTCCTTTGTCAGAGTGAATGATCCCTCCATCCAACTATTTATGAAACAGTAACATGATATGACAAAGGGTTTAGAAATATGTTGTTTCATAAAAGGATCTAAATCCTTCGGAATGAAAATATCTCGAATTTGAAGTATATTAGAAAAAATAGCTTTTTTATAGAAGCTTTACAGGAGGTCTTTGAAGTGGAAATTGGAATAAGTACGTTTGTTGAAACAACACCTGATGTTCATACAGGGGAAGTGGTAAGCCACGCCGAACGATTACGTGAAGTGGTAGAGGAGATTGTTCTTGCCGATCAAGTTGGCTTAGATGTATTTGGTGTTGGCGAACATCATCGAGAAGATTTTGCCGCATCTTCACCAGCAATGGTGTTAGCTGCAGCTGCTTCACAGACAAAACGTATTCGACTGACGAGTGCAGTTACGGTTCTTTCTTCGGCCGATCCGGTTCGCGTGTTCCAAGATTTTGCGACGCTTGATGGCATTTCAAATGGACGTGCAGAAATTATGGCAGGACGGGGTTCATTCATCGAATCTTTTCCGCTATTTGGCTATGACTTACAAGACTACAATGAGCTTTTTGATGAGAAATTGGACTTGCTTTTAACGATACAGAAGTCTGAAAAAGTAACTTGGTCAGGGAAGCACCGAGCATCCATTAATAATCTCGGTATTTATCCGCGACCGGTTCAAGATCCGTTACCAATCTGGATTGGGAGCGGGGGAAATAGCGAATCAGTTATCCGCGCTGGAGTACTCGGCTTACCCCTTGTCCTAGCCATTATTGGCGGACGTCCAACTCAATTTGCGCCACTTGTTCAGCTATATAAACGTGCAGCAGCTCAAGCGGGTCACGATGTATCGAATCTACCTATTGCTTCTCACTCGCATGGTTTTATTGCAGAGAATACGGAAACAGCTGCGGACAAGTTCTTCCCTCCTACGCAACAAGTCATGAATGTCCTTGGACGTGAGCGGGGCTGGGGTCACTATGATCGAGCAGCTTTCGATGCCGCTCGTAGTTTTGAAGGAGCCCTTTATGTAGGGGATGCAGAAACAGTAGCGAATAAGATCATTGATCTGCGTAAAAACGTAGGCATCACTCGATTTATGCTTCACGTACCGGTAGGCTCAATGCCACACGCCGACGTTATGAAAGCTATCGAGTTGTTAGGCACAGAAGTGGCACCTCGAGTTCGTGATGAGGTGGCGAAGTGGGAAGCAACTCAGTAAAAATTGGATAGTAGATGTATTTGGTTTCTACCTATTTTGCATGATATGAGCAGTGAGGATATCCTCGCTGTTTTTTTTATTGAAAAATTCTTCAAGAATAAAGTGGGAATACGTGGTATCTTGAATCATAGGATAGAAATTGTCTGAAAAAAGTCTATTTGTCACAAAAATCAAACCGAAGGAGTGAGTAAACATGGCTTTTAAAGAAACCGTCTATATTGATGCACCAGTTGAAAAAGTATTTGCAATCACAACGGATTTTGACCATGCTCCGTTCATTATGGAAAACGTAGTGAAAACAGAAAAGTTAACAGAAGGGCCAATGCAAGTTGGAACAAGAGTAAAAGAAGTTAGAAACATAAGAGGAAAAGAAGCCGAAACAGTCCTAGTTATATCTGAATTTATTCCGAATCAAAAATATACGGTAAAAAGTGAGAATTTCGGCATGACAGTGGAATACCATTATCATTTCATGGCTAAAGAGAATGGAACAACTATTGATTTTAATGGACTGATACACACAAAAGGATTAAAAAACGCACTTATTAAACCACTATTTGAAATGATCTTAAAAAAAGAAGATAAAGATCACTTGGTGAAATTAAAACAGTATATCGAACAACACAAAGAATAGACCTTACCAATTAAAAAACGCGGCCGAGATTCCATCTTCGGTCGCATTTTTTGTTAGAAAGAAATTAACCACACCACACAATAATTCGAAAGGGAGTAGTTTGTGCTGGGATGCTTCTAGTAGTAGGGCCATAGATGACAATTAAATTGCGATTTTCAATACTGTGTGAGAACACTTGCCCATTTTTTAACGTAATGGACGTATACGGGGAAAGATTTAATTTTAATTGTCCATCACTACTTATTAATTGGCTATTGAAAAAGTCTACTTTGACGTTTTGATATGGACTTTCTTTGACCATGATGAGTGCGCGATATTGCGGTGGATAAATGAGGGGTACTGGTGCGTTCCCATCATAATAACCCGTTACTTGATCCCCGACAGCGACCATTGCCTGATCCACAAAGTATGTGTCAGGTGATACAACAAAATTGACCGTACCTCCGTCACCATTTGCAACTGAAATAAATGAATAACAACCTTCATCTTCATTTGCACTTGTGAAAAACTCATCAATCGAAGTCACTGTTCCTCGAAAAGAGAAAAATTGAACCAAACGAATACCTCCTTTAAAACAAATCCTTCTATAAGCTATGCTTTCATTTCATCTTGGTGCTTCTAAAATGGGATGTTTTCTAGGTCGGTATAGCAATTTCCGCTATTAATTGGTAAGATATCTAAATTGTTTAACTCGGGAAGAAGGTTTTTAAATGGCTACAATGAAGGCGAATACAGGTCCGAAAGAGAAGTTGAATTTATTTAGCTTAACGTGGCCTATTTTTTTAGAAGTGTTTTTATTTATGTTAATGGGAATTGTCGATACGTTTATGCTGAGTGCGCTTTCGGATGATGCTGTTTCTGGTGTTGGAGCAGCGAATCAGTACATTCATATTGCGATATTGGTTTTAGAAGTCGTGGGAACGGGAGCGGCAATTGTTGTGTCTCAGTACCTTGGTTCGAAGAGGTATCTCGAAGCATCTAAAATTTCAGCGACTGCAGTGTCGTTAAATTTAGTTGTCGGCTTACTAATGAGTGCAGGGTATTTTATATTCGCCAGAAGTATGATGCAGGCGATGAATTTACAAGGCGACGTGCTCGAATATGCAGAACAATATTTATCAATCGTTGGGGGAGCCATTTTCCTTCAAGCGATTATTAACTCGTTAGCAGCAATCATTCGAGTGCATGGTTGGACGAAACAAACGATGTATGTGTCACTAGGGATGAATATTATCCACGTGATCGGAAACTATGTGCTGATTTTCGGGAAATTTGGTTTCCCAGAATTAGGCGTGCAAGGTGCGGCCATTTCTTCTATCGCCAGCCGTTTTCTAGCGTTGCTTGTGTTCTTCTGGTTGCTCTATCAAGTGGTTGAATATCGGGTGAAATTCAGCTATTACTTGAAACTTTCAAAAGAATACATTGGAAAAATTCTTCACATTGGGATTCCGGCAGCCTTTGAGCAAGTGATGTACCAGGCGTGTCAAATTGTGTTCTTATATTATGCAACGTACTTGGGAGCGGAAGCTTTAGCAGCAAGACAATATGCCATGAACATCTCTATGTTTACGTTTTTATTCGCCATCGCGATCGGAATGGGGACAGCGATTATCGTTGGCCGTTTAGTTGGGGCGAATGAACAAGATGAGGCGTATACTCGCTTATGGAAGAGTTTGAAGTTCGCACTCATTTTCACATTAAGCACCGTGACGTTAGTCATCATTTTCCGTAACCAGCTCATTGGCTTGTTTACAGATAATCCTGAGGTTATCAAAATTGCCACATCCGTGCTCGTTCTAAGTATTTTATTAGAAACAGGTCGCACGTTGAATATTGTCATCATCAATTCTCTGCGTGCAGCGGGAGACGCAAGATTCCCTGTGCTAATCGGTGTGTTTTCGATGGTGGCGATGAGTTTGCCATTAGGTTATTTCTTAGTATTCGTATTAGATATGGGTCTGCCAGGAATTTGGTTAGCCATTGCCGCAGATGAATGGATACGCGGGATTATTATGTATTTCCGATGGAAGAGTCGGAAGTGGGAGAAATATGCTTTGGTCGGTCCAGGAGCTGTTGAAAATGAAACGCCATTACCAGCAGAAAATTAAGAGAATGCCCTTACTTTGGATTATAATAGAGGTGGATTAGTAATTTTTTACAACAGAAGGTGTGTTTTTGTGAAACAATTCTATATAAAAAAACAATATTACATTCTCACTTTTATAACTGTCATCATAATGACGAGTGGGTTGCTGGTTGTCATTCCTCGTTATAATGGATTAGAAATAGGATTACTTCTTCATGCAGTATTAGTGGTTTTATTGTCCGTTTCTTTGCTCATATATCCAACTTTCGAAAGTGTTCTTTTCCGAATTAGTATCATTATGACTGGTGCTGCCTATTTTTATGTGCTCTTCTTTTTGTATCCGGAAACATGGTCGACGTTTATCTTTCTATGCTTTATTCCAGCGTTTTCAATCTTGTTTTTTGATAAAAGACTGTTTTATTTCTCATTAATTTTTAATGCAGTTTTAATCACCCTCACATTTGGTTATGTGGTGTTAATTGATCAAGGCACTAATTACTCGCATATCACCATGGATTTGACGGGGAATATTATTAACTTCATTGGTAGCCAAGTGATTTTATATCTGATTTTCTATATATCTTCTGATCGAATCAAAAAACAGCAATTGTATTACGAGGAACTTCAGCAATCAGAGAAATTAAAGACAACGGGTCAATTAGCCGCAGCAGTAGCTCACGAAATTCGAAACCCATTGACAGTGGTAAAAGGATTTTTGCAAATCTACGAACATGATCCTCTCATTCGAATGGGTGCAAAAAAAGATATTTCATTAATGATTGAGGAGTTAAACACGGCGGAATATGTCATTTCTCAGTTTTTAGCCATTGCTAAACCTGATAATGATCAAAAATTGGAAACGGTTGATGTTCAAAAATTACTTCAAAGTGTGTCTGAGTTACTCATGTCATATGGTGTGTTTCATCAAAATATAATCGACCTACAAGTTCCCGGAAATATCTTCATTACTGCTAATCACATCGAATTGAAACAATTGTTCATTAACCTCGTGAAAAATGCTATTGAGGTTTCTAGTAAAGGGGATTCGGTCATCATTCGTGCTGAAAGAATAAAGGATGAGATTGAAATTCAAATTGTCGATTCTGGTTTTGGCATGTCAGAAGAACAATTGAAATCGCTAGGAACACCTTTTTATTCGTTAAAAAGTAAGGGGACAGGACTCGGACTCATGATCTGTTTTAATATCGTTGAAAAATATAAAGGTTCTATTCAGTTTAAAAGCATTGAAGGGGAAGGCACCACAGTGATTGTTCGATTTCCTTCATTTGAATAAAGAGATCTCACCAAGTTGAGTCGCTGTTGAGATGCAATTGTGCGATAAATTGCCGATTTTGTGCGATAAATTTTCAAATTGACCGATAAATGTGCCAATCTATGCGATATAACTGGAAATTGACTGTTTCCAACAGGATTGGGGCGGAAAAGGGAGGTGAGAACGTGGAAATCGCGCTATTCGTATGCATCATATTAATCGCATCAATCCTCCAAACGGCAACGGGCTTTGGTTTTTCAATTTTAGCTACGCCATTTCTTCTATTATTATTTAAACCAATGGAAGCGATTCAAATTAACTTAATCTTATCGCTCGTCATTTCAATTGCTTTAATTGCCAAAATTCAAGATCACGTAGATTACGGCATACTCAAACGATTCATGATTGGGAGTACAGTTGGCTTGCCGATTGGCATATTGATCTTTTTATATGTAGACATAACGAGTTTGAAAATCGGGGTAAGTTTAATCATTCTGCTCTTAACAATCCTGCTCCTACTCCAATTTCGCGTAAATCAAACCAAATCGAGAGATGGAATAGTGGGTGGGTTCTCGGGTTTATTAACAAGTAGCATAGGTATGCCAGGCCCGCCATTGTTGCTTTATTTTGCTGGAACGGATACGCAAAAGGACAAGCTGCGAGCTACCACGTTAGCCTTCTATTTGTTTATTTACTCCATGAGTTTAGGCATTCAAATGCTTTTTATTGGCACGAACAAAACGGTTTGGGTCTCAAGCGGTCTTTCACTTCCGCTCGTCATCGCTGGATTGTATGTGGGTCAGTTGCTTTTCAAACGAATAAATCAGCAGCTCTTTCGAATTTTTACCTATGCGATTTTACTCATGACGGGATTGTATTTATTAATGGATAGTTTCAGACCATAACCGCAAGAATGAGGACGATTGTAAGTTCGTTTTCTTGTTAGAATGAAGAAAATCAATGCGATCGACAGGGAGGGAACAGAATGACGACACTTCATCTTTCATTTGAAGAAATGTGGGAGAAAATTATGGTCTGTGATGCAGCTTACGATGGGCTGTTTTACACGGCGGTCAAAACGACGAAAATCTATTGTCGTCCCTCTTGTCGTTCGCGCAAACCGAAAAAGGTTAACGTGGAGTTCTATCAGTATATGGCCGAGGCTGAAGGAGCGGGTTACCGTGCCTGCAAACGTTGCAAGCCGGAGGTCGAACATTCGCCACACACGGAACTGGTTCAACAAGTGACCAGTTACTTAGTCAATCACTATAAACAGCAACTCACATTACAAGATATAGCCGATTACGTTGGACTGAGTCCTTACCATTTAGAGCGTCTATTTAAACAGGAGACATCCAAAACACCACGTACATTCTTAGAAAAAATACGGATTGATAAAGCGATCTATTATTTAGTCAATTCCAATCACACGAATCTAGAGATTTGCTACGAAGTTGGATTCCAAAGTACGTCCAATTTCTATAAAGTATTTCGCAAGATTCATGGGTGTTCACCGAGTGAGTATCGACAACGTCAAGCTGTAAAGGAAAGCATCATATGAATTGGCTAGATAACGAATCGACGATTGAATTAATTCCACCTGCTCCATTCAATTACGAAGAGTGTTTGCTGTTTTTAGGCAGATCTGAGCAGGAAGTACTTTATGAAATAAAAGACGGAGCGATATGGAAGCTACACCGCGTATCCGGTAGCGTGGTTTTATTCAAAATAAGCCATCATTCAAATAAGCTTAAGGTTGAATTTCCAATAAGCCCACCTTCGCAAGTGGTGCGTCAAGAAATTGCCGAATACATATGGGAATGGTTCGACTTAGACACAGATTTAAACGAATTCTACAAAATGGCTGTTGAAGACCCGATTTTGAATAAGCTAACCATTGAATACCAAGGACTTCGGATGATATGTCTCCCAGATTTATTTGAAGCATTAACGTGGGCAGTGATGGGGCAACAAATCAACCTGACTTTTGCATACACGCTAAAAAAACGCTTTGTGGAACAATTTGGCGAGAGCTTATCTCATGGTGAGCAAACTTACTGGCTATATCCGTCAGCTGAGCGCATCGCAACTCTTGAAGTAGAGGATTTACGGCCGCTCCAATTCACGGGACGTAAAGCCGAATACATCATTGGCATTGCGAGGACATTAGCAAGTGGCGAGCTTACAAAAGAAAAGCTACTAAACATGCAGACGCCGCTCGACATGTATCAAGCTTTAATCCATATGAGAGGAGTGGGGGCATGGACTGCCGATTATGTGCTCATGAAATGCCTACACCACCGAGCTGCTTTTCCAATCGCTGATGTCGGTCTACACAATGCACTAAAAAACCAACTAGGTCTGGAACGAAAGCCAACCATTATGGAAATAAAAGAAATCGCAGCACACTGGGAAGGCTGGCAAGCATATTCCACTTTCTACCTCTGGAGGTCCTTATATGACAGAACGCTATAAAGTCGACTATCAATCCCCAATAGGCGTCATCGAAATCGTCGGTTCAAACGAAGCGATTTACTCGATTTTGTTTTCTGAAGAAGACAACTTAGTCAATTCAATAAGTGACGACACACCGCAAGTCATAAAGGATTGCTACAGTCAATTAGATGACTATTTTAAAGGTGAACGACATGAATTCACCTTCCCGATGATGGTTGAAGGCACACCATTTCAACAATCTGTATGGCAGTCTTTAACCACTATTCCTTACGCAAAAACCGCTTCATACAAACATATTGCCGTCACGATGGGAAATGAAAAAGCCATCCGCGCAGTCGGAACAGCGAACGGTAGAAACAAATTAAGCATTGTGATCCCTTGTCACCGAATCATCGGAGCGAGCGGCAAACTAGTCGGCTATGCCGGTGGATTATGGCGAAAAGAATGGCTGCTTAATCATGAACAAAAATTTCAACCGCTAAAGTAAATGTGGAAATTTAAAAACACCCAACCACGTGGCTGGGTGTTTACTTTATGATGTGGTCAAATAACGATTAAAAAGCAATATAAAAAGGTTGAAGTTCGTCATTTATGCAGTACTCAATTCGTTGTCTGAAGTTTTTCCAAGTGACCATTTCTAATGCTTGATGAATAGGGAAGAAACCTACTTCTAAACTCTCAGGACTAGTAGTTAGTTCGCCGCCAATCGGTGTAGCCAAAAATAACGTATTACAAATGGAACCACTAACATTTTGAAATACGCCACAAAACTTCGTAACTTCAATATCAATTCCTGATTCTTCTTTTGTTTCTCTAATTGCCGCATCCTGCAAGGATTCGCCTTCTTCCACCTGTCCGCCAGGCATTTCCCATCCTCTTCTTGGACCTTTGATCAATAAAATCTCGTTTTTATCATTTATAACGATTGTTGCTGCTGAAACAATATGTTTTGGTATTGGCATTCTCTTATTCTCCATTTCCAATAAAAAATCTATTTTCTCGGTATGTACATCTTTATTTAAAGAACGAAGAATTCACCTCAAGGTTTCTTCGTCGTTTTCGCATAAATACACGTATCGGTCCATCTTAAACCATCTACTGATAAGTCCTCATTTTCTAAAATACCTTCTAAACGGAATCCGAGTTTTTCAGGAATCGCACGACTTTTCACGTTCTCTGCTTCCGTGCGAATCTCCACACGTTTCATCTCAAGACCTTCAAGTGCATAACGGGACAAACGATCAATTGCTTCCACCATGTATCCTTTACCTGTATGTCTCGTGTCAATCCAATAACCAATCTCCAGCTTCTGAACGTCCCAGTCAATATTATGAAAACCAGTTGTTCCGATATATTCCTTTGTCTCTTTATTAAAAATCAAAAACCGTAAACCGGTTCTACGCATAAAGTTAGAAATAGACTCTCGAATATTCGCTTCCGTATCCTCAACAGCTGGGGTTGTTTGTACAAACGGAAGCCAAGGCTTCATTTCGTCAAGTGACGCTACAATCGCTTGATTCACAACTGTTCCATCCCCAACTTGTGGCATCCTCAAAATTAAGCGTTCTGTTTCAAGACTCGTCGCAATTTCTCTTAATATATGATTCATTCCTATACACCCTTTATCCATAAAATGTTATTCACTCATCATAATCGAAAATCTGGTGAAGTCACAAGAAGTTTTTTAATCTCCTTTTTATGGTTTCAATTTCTGTTATATTTGTAATATACAGAATTTACAATTTTTACTACAAGGGGGATTCAAAATGAAAAATTCCATAGAGTGTAGAGAAATAGAAAAGCTTTTTAAAGGTGATGGAATTGAAACATATGCATTAAAAGATGTGAACTTGAAAATAACCGAAGGGGAGTTTGTATCCATTATAGGACCATCCGGCTCTGGCAAATCTACATTATTAAGCATTTTAGGAACACTAGATATCCCTTCTAGTGGAGAAATGCTTTATGAAAACAAACCTACAAATAAATTAAACAATAAACAGATGGCAGATTTTCGTTTTGAAAACATTGGATTTATCTTTCAACAATTTCATCTCATTCCAACGCTAACAGCTCTTGAAAATATCATGGCACCTTTATTTGGTCGCAAAGTCACTTACGATAAAAAACAACGGGCACAAGAGCTCCTTGAAATGGTTGGACTAAAAGACAAAGAGAATTCTTTGCCATCTCAATTATCCGGTGGTCAACAACAACGTATTGCTATCGCACGTGCTTTAGTTCACGAACCGAACTGGTTACTAGCAGATGAACCAACAGGGAACCTAGATACGGAAACAGGGGAAATCATTTTTCAATTGCTCCTTTCTTTAAACAGAGAAAAAGGATGTGGGGTTTTATTTGTCACGCACGACCCTGAACTTGCTAATCGTGCGAATCGAAAAATCGAAATGCGTGACGGGTTACTTATTGCTGATACTGTGGTAAATCAATATGCTTAAATTCATTTGGAATTCGTGGTGGAGAAATAAAGAACGGTTTATATTGCTACTGGTTGGTGTCTTGATATTAAGTACAGGCCTTAGTTATTTAATCGGAATTACTCAAGCAAATAACGGGACTGTAGTTGATGAACTTCAAAAGAGATGGAAGTCATCCTATCACCTAGTCGTTCGTCCGCAAGGTAGTCGGAGTGTTACAGAGGATTTGAATCTTCTAGAGCCTAACTACTTAAGTGGAATGGAAGGCGGAATTAGCCTGGAACAATATGAGCAGATAAAACAAATCGAGAATGTGGATATTGCTGCTCCAATTGCCATGATTGGTTCAAGTACGAATTATGTGGAATTAGAGAACCCGGATATTAAAGAACCCGGAATTTATCGTATTAAAACAGTTGAAAACGTAAATACAGGAGCAAAAATAACAACTGAAGAATTTAACCAATATGTCACAGTCGGTTCTTGGTTTCCACCGGATGCGACTGATTATGGTGTATCTCCAGGGATGCAACCTCTGTCTTACGGTACAGAAGTAATGATTGCAGGTATAGATCCAGAAGCCGAAGCAGCTTTAGTTGGCATTGATCAGGCAATGGCTGCAAGTGATAACAGTCGATATTTTAGCGAGGATGAACCATTTACTGCAAGGCAATTAGATGCGGACATAGAGGAAATACAGATTCCTGTGATTATAAGTAATCAAGACTTTGTAGATGCGAACATCACGTATACAATCGAAAAAATGGATATACCTTTTGAAACCAATCAACATGAAACAATTGAAGACATTCGGAATAAAGGAAAAGAGAGCTATTTAGATACCCTCAAAGGGACACAGGTCGAAGAATATACGTACAATACAACTGACGTTCATAACATGCTTGTAGAAAAGATAGTAAATCCGTCTTATGATGGCATTTTGAGACTACCTGATTCTGTTTGGGTTGCTCTAAAACCTTCAACGGTAAAATATAACCCAGTAACAAGTCCTTTTGGCGAGAGATGGCCTTATACGTATGAAGTCGAGCCGTTTAAGCTCCCGGATGATTCACCTTTTTACACGAAAAATATGTATCGACAATTTAATCCGTATAGCGAGGATAGTTCCAAATGGCCGAAGCTACGTATGAATTTTATTGGAGTCTTTGATCCTCAGAATCTGAAAGTGTCAAAAGATCCTCTAACGGAATTGCCGATGGAAACGTATTTTCCTGCTAAAGCTCAGTGGGTGATGGATTCTTCAAATAACCCAGTTAATCCACCCGCTGACATGAAACCCACTAATGATGCATATGGATTTTTAACGAAACCACCTCTTGTATTAACAACACTTGATGCAGCAGCGCGTATTTTAGGAGATACACCCATTTCGGCAATTCGCGTAAATGTCACAGGTGTAGAAACAATGAATGAGGAAAGTGAAGTTCTGTTGAAAGAGGTTGCAACTGAAATTGAGGAGAAGACTGGTCTAATAACGGATATTACACTAGGATCTTCACCACAGTATGCTTTGACTCACTTACCTGGTTTAGCTGGTGAAGAAGCACTTGGTTGGGTACAACAACCATGGATTAAGTTAGGTTCTTCTATATCGATCTTCCAAGAAGCAAAAATAGGAATGGCTGGCGTCATAGCTAGTGTGATTTTAGTGGCCATCGTTTATGTATTTGCTTCGAATATCATCATGTTATTTGCAAGGAAGAAAGAATTCGCTGTTTTGCTTTCTTTAGGATGGCGACCATCACAATTATCCAAACTTCTCTTTTTAGAGTCGACGATTTTAGGGTCACTGGTTGCGTTAATTAGTTGGTTCATATTAGGGATGTTCTTTGTATCGGGTAGCATAGACACCTCACTTTTACGGGTCTTCTTAATTGGTGTTAGCGGATTAGCGATTTATTGGCTAGGATCACTTATACCTATTTGGTTAATTAAACGTATTAAACCGTACGAGTCCATGAAATCTGGAGAAGTATCAAAACGAACGAACCGAATTGTAAGAGCCGAATCAGTACTTGGAATGAGTATGAATAACTTATTTACACAGTGGCAACGAAGCTTGTTGTCGATTATCGCTATTGCTGTGCCTACGAGTTTATTTATCTTCTTTCTCTTCGTTACGTTTAGATTAAAAGGGGTCTTATATGCAACTTGGTTAGGTGAATTTGTTGCACTTGAGGTTGGTATGATGCATTACGTAGCGATGGGTGTCGCACTTCTGATCGCTATTTTAACCACTACTGAAATCATGTGGCAAAATGTTGCTGAGCGACAACCGCAGATTGCCGTTTTAAAAGCTACAGGCTGGCAAAATAAAGGAATTCGCTTACTTGTGTTATTGGAAGGAGCAATGAGTGGTCTTTTAGCTGGGTTAATCGGTCTAGGATTAGCCTTGATCATCATTTATCGCATGTATGGGGAACTGCCTAAGGGCGAGTTTGTTTTCTTATTTTCTACCATACTCATTCCGATTATAACGGGAGTCATAGGTGCTGTATTGCCTGCTGAGAAAGCAGCGCGCATCTTGCCATACCAAGCAATTAGTGGAATACTCCAAAACTCTAAAAAAGTAGAAAAACAATTCAAGTGGGCTATTAGTGCTGCAGGAGTCGGATTACTAGTTGGGATACTATCCTTATTCATTTATGCTATCCCTGAAAATCAAGGAACATCCGTTGGTAAACTAACAGGATCTTCAGTAGCAGAAGGTACGAAAGGAAATTTATTACCCGTTTCGACTAAGAATAATGAATCCAACAAAGAAGAGGAAGAGGAAAAAGAGGAAACAAGCAACGAAATCTTTGAAGAGATTAAAGGAAATGCTTATCGCTCTTTTGTGTTGGGAGAAGATATAGACAAAGAATTTAAGTTTGGTGAACTGGTTGAACCACCACCCAACCTTGTCGCATCAAGTGAAAAGAATCAATTAATTTCTATTCCAGTCACAATGGAGACGAAAAGTGATAGTGGCGGAATCACGTATAAACCTCAAGGCTTTAAAATAATTGATAAAACAGGGAAAGAATACGCCATTATAGATATGGAAATAACCGAAAAAGGGAATTGGAAGAATAATTTTAATTATACATCGCCGAGTAAAACAAGCGTGATTTTAACATATGAAGTACCAAAAGCAGAATCTCACTTTCTCTTGTTAGCTCGAGTGTGGGCGCTACCAGGAGATTACGTGGCAGAAATCCATATTCCAGAAAACGCAAAAGAAAATATTAACCCTGGTGTAAGTGGAGAATATACGTTAGATGTAAAAATGGATCAAGATAATAGATTCCAAATCAGTGCTGAAATCGATGTAATGAATGAATCACAAGATACTTGGAAAGATATCGGATTTTATTTCATTCCAAATGCATTTACTGAAGAAAATAAACCTGAATTCCTGATTGACGCTGCCGATGTTACGATTACTTCAATTATGGAGTCGGGAGAAGACCTACAGTATGAGTTAACGAACAACAAACTTTTACTTAAGCTCAATAACGATCTTTTACCTGGTGAAAACAAAAAGGTTCAAATACAATACACCTTGGTTTTACCTGAAAACGGTGCTCGCCTCTCTAGAATAAAAGATAATTTTTATTTAGCTCAATGGTATCCGATGTTAGGGCACTACCAAAATGGGTGGAATATTAAAGACTTTGATGTAAAAGGGGAATCCTATCATACGAGTTATGGGGATTACGTGGTGAATTATGAACTGCCAAAAGACTATTTAGTTGTCAGTTCAGGTCAAGATAATCAAATTCAGCCAACTTCTTCAGGAACGATTGAAGGAGAAAATGTGAAAGACTTCTATTTGGGGTTGTTAAATCCTAATGAATGGACGAGTAAGTCTGCCGTCGTAAATGATACGAATTTGAGATTATTTATACCATCCGAAGGACCAGACTTCTCAGAGGATATGGCTATATCAGCAGTTGAAGCTTATGCTTATTTCGAATCAAACTTAGGAGAAAATCCTTTTCATGAATTAGATATCATCGGCAACGGTGGAAATATGGAATATCCAAATGTGATTGAAGTTTCTAACGACTCACAAAGTTTTGAACGCACACTTGTTCACGAAATTGCTCATCAATGGTTTTATTATATGGTTTCAAATGATCCGCATAAAGATGCCTGGTTGGATGAAGGTTTAACAGAGTTTGTGACGTCAATCTACTTAACTGAAAAGTATAATGAATCGATCGGATTTGAATTTGCCAGCGGTCTATCACAACATGGTTCTACTAGTGACATTGTCAATATTCCATTAAATGAATTTGAAGGCGGTCAATACGTATCTACTGTCTATGGGAAAACGCCGCTATTGTTAAGGGACTTTTTCAATGAACATGGTGGGCAAGAAGAAGCACTTCAATTCTTATCTGAGTATTTCAAAGCATATAAGTTTAAGTACGTTGATAGTAAGGTATTTGCCGATTTCTTGAATGAGTATTTTGAAAAGGATAATAGTGAGTTTTTAGAGGAATGGTTAGTGTTGGATTGATATCGAGAGCTACTGAGTAGCTCTTTTTTTATAAATTGAATTTAATAATGTGAAAGGAGATGTTCAATGGAAAACTTTCCGTTCATCGAAATACTAGTAGTCTTTGCTATCTATTTAGCTATCAGCTATTTCTACTTAAATAAGAAACTGGGCATTAAAATCAAAAGAAGAGGATTCCTTTCTGTGCATAGAAATCGATACTTTTTAGCCATCGATTTTCTGTTCATCTTCTTGTTTTTAGGCGTGATAATGGGCTATGCAAACGGTGATTTTACTTTCATGAGATCACATTCTTATCTATTTGCTATGTTTGGTCTATTTATTATGCTCAGCATCAACAGTGGCATAGAAGAATGGTTATTACACAGGAAGGATAAAGCGTTCTATCACGAATGGTTGAGTTCACTGCTTTACTTAATGATTCTTTTCGTCCTTATTATTGGAGGAAATTGAAACGTTCATAACTTTTGACTTGATAAAGGAGGTAGAGGAAGTGAGAGAACAGTTATTGCTCAACAGATTAGACGACATAGGAAAGAACTTAGCTCAAACGGAAGGTGCTCTTTTGCTGTTAGCACTTGGATCTGTCGGTATTGAGTTAGAGCGTCTTGATGCGTATTCTGATTTAGATTTCTTTGTCATTGTGAAGCCTGGTTTCAAACCTCGATTTATTGACCAACTAGATTGGCTTGAATCAGTTTATCCGCTTGCCTATTCATTCCAAAACACGAAAGATGGCCATAAAATCTTTTTTGAAGATGGGATTTACGGCGAGTTTGCCATTTTTGAAGAACAGGAAATGACAAGCATAGCTTATTCCGCAGGAAGAATCGTTTGGCAGAATGCTTTATTCGTCGACCCAAACCTCGGAACTCCTCGTCAAAAAACAGACGTAGCGAGACCTGAAACAATGGATTATGCGTTGAACGAAGCCATAACCAATCTATATGTCGGACTTTGCCGTTATGCGAGAGGCGAGAAGCTGTCTGGAGTGAAATTCGTAGAGACGAGTGCCGTTGACAACATCATTTCAATTCTGCATCTCGTGGAACAAGAAAAAGATTATTTTCCAGATGTTTTTGGCAATGAAAGACGCGTGGAAAAACGATACCCTAAGTTTGCTAAAAGAATGGGCAACATGATGCAAGGCTACGAAAACGTACCGGCTTCCGCATTAGAGATACTCGCATATATAGAGAAAATTTACCCAGTTAACCAACAAATGAGTTACGAAATCAAACGCTTATCAGCCATTTGCCAGCAGGAGAAATCCGATTTATAGGGAATGGTATGAGTAAGGTAATTAGAAAGGACGATTCGATGATGCATACAGAAGAAGGGTTTATTCCTGTAACAGGAGGCAATGTTTATTACCGAAAAACGGGGGATGGGCCAGGGATTCCATTATTGGTTTTGCACGGAGGACCAGGCGGGATGAGTAGAGAGTCAGATCCGATTCGTGAACTTGGAAACGATCGACCAGTTATTCACTATGATCAACTTGGGTGCGGGAATTCAGACCGTCCAGAAGATCTATCGTTATGGACTGTGGAGCGATATGTAGAGGAACTAGGACAAGTTAGAGACGCATTAGGACTAGAAGAAGTACATATACTTGGTCATTCATGGGGTACGATGCTTGCAGCCGCGTATTTATTGACCAAACCAACCGGTGTAAAAAGTGTGATTTTCTCAAGTCCTTGCTTAAATTCACGCATGTGGGAGCGGGACCAACGTGAATACTTAAAGGATTTGCCGAAAGAATCTCAAGAAATCATCGAACGTTGTGAAAGAGATGAAACGACCGATTCTCCAGAATATCACCAAGCGATGATTGAATTTTACGAACGTCATGTTTGCAGATTGCTACCTTGGCCGCAAGAGCTTTTAGCTAATATGGCGAGAAGCAACAAGTCCATTTATGGATTCATGTGGGGCGCATCCGAATTTACCGTAACCGGCACATTACAAGACTTCGACGTTACCGACCGTCTAAACGAAATCGATATTCCAAGTCTATTCACATGTGGACGCTTCGACGAAGCAACTCCGAAGACAACTGAATACTATGCGAGCCTAGCTCCAAATTCCGATTTCCATGTGTTCGAAAACAGCGCACACATGCCAGGAGTGGAAGAACCTCAAGCCTTTGCCAAAAAAATGCGCGAATTCTTGAATCAACAACCGAGGTAACTTCAAAGGGTGCTTTACAAGTGGAGAGAAATGAGTGATTTCTCTCTACTTGTTTTTAATTTTATAGAGCGTTTTTTTCATATTCTCCATTTGGAGGGGCATATTCAAGGATTCGGTTGGTCGATTCGAGGATTCATTGTGCCTATTCAAGGATTCAGCTACCACATTCTAAAATTCGTCTTTTTCACACAATTTCAAGCTCCCATTTCTGTTTGAAATGAAAGCACCATCTATAACAATAAAAAGGTGTCCCAAAAGTCACCTAACATGACTTTTAAGACACCCTATACCAATTAAAATTACTCCTTATGACCAAGCACTTTCTCCCAATCAATCGTTCCATCCTTCACTTGATCGCGAAGTTCTTTCGTCATAGAATCCTTCGGACGACCTCCATTTTTCCAGTCACCCGCGTGATCTCCCCATTCTGGACGATCTTGTGAAAGGATAAAAGCAGCTAAATTACTCGCTTCTTGTTCCGTTAACGTACCGCCTTGACCCTTTGGCATATTATTTTGAATATACCCAGCCATTTTAGACATACGTGCCATTCCGGCACCATCGTTAAATGAACCTTCACCCCATAGCGCAGGACCCGTTAAAGCACCTGTTCCAGAACCATCTTGAGCATGACAAGCGATACAAGATTGTTGGAAAAGTTCTTCACCAGCCGCAACGTCAGGAACTGGTACTTCCTTCATTTCATTTTGCTTCAGCCAAGGCAATTCAGCGCCGACTGGAATTCCTTCTGAAATGTATTGGAAGTAAGCGACCATGGCATCTAAATCTTCATTGTCTTCTTCAAGAGGCTCACCATTCATACTGCGAACCATACAACCATTAATTCGTTCTTCAATTGTGACCACTTCACCCGAACGTGAAATATAAGCAGGATAAGTAGCCGCTACACCAACAAGTGGCGAACTATTCTCATCCATCCCTGCGCCAGCATGACAGCTTGAGCAAGAAAGCTCGTTTACCGCATTCATACCATCCTCAACGGAAGCTGCTTCAGAGCGCAAAACTTTAGACGTATCATTGACTAACTCATGACCACGTAAAATAGCTTCACCCTTAGGACCTTCTGGAACATCATCGAGTGATGGTGGGTTAAACTTGATCTGTCCAGCTACTTCACCAGCCGGTTGCGTTGCGGACTTTGAAGCATTTTGTTCGGCACGATCCTTCTCATCGCCTAAACGAGCCCCTAGTACGCCAATCACAACAAGTGAAATTAAAAATAGAAAACCAATAACCCAAGAAATAGGACGAGTCATAATCCGTGCTCCTTTCAATAAAAAAATATATAATATCTACCTATGTATACCCGTACCCCTATGGATATAACCTTATTTATATAATAATTATTACCATTAGAAATGAACGAATACGTTGGAATTGAAAAAGTGCCAAAATTAAAGGTTGGAGGAATACGAATGTCGATACAATTAGGGATAAAAGAAAACCGCAATCATTTCATATTATTAGTATTATTGAATTTATTTGTCGGAGCCATGGTTGGTCTTGAACGAACGATCATGCCTCTTTTAGGAGAGGAAGAATTCGGCGTTAAAAGTACAGTTGCCGTTCTATCTTTTATTGTCAGCTTTGGATTTTCGAAAGCCATCGTCAATTATTTTGCAGGTATGTTGGCGGACAAATTTGGACGAAAACGTATCTTGATAACAGGATGGGGAGTCGGTTTACTCGTTCCTATTTTGATTTTGATCGCAGATGCTTGGTGGGTCATCATCCTAGCAAACGTTCTTCTTGGGATCAATCAAGGGCTAGCGTGGTCAATGACTGTAAACATGAAAATTGACCTTGCTAAAAGTACAGAACGCGGCACTGCAGTTGGGCTAAATGAATTCGCTGGCTATAGTGGAGTAGCGCTTCTTGCTTTAGTCTCAGGCTATATCGCCACTACGTATTCCGTCCGCCCGGAACCATTTTATCTCGGGTTAGCCATCGCAATTATTGGTTTTATTCTGTCATTTGGGGTAAAAGATACAGCCGATCATCTTGCGCAACACATGAAAAATAGTCCGCCCGTTAAAGCACAAATGGGTGCGGCTGAAGTGTTTAAACGCACGACATGGAAGGATAACAATCTATCTGGATTTACATTTGCCGGATTGGCCACCAATTTTAAAGATGGCATGGCCTGGGGACTCTTTCCGATCTTCTTTTTAACTGCTGGACTAAGTCTCCAAGAAATTGGATGGTTAGTTGCCGTGTACCCGGCAGCGTGGGGGTTTTTCCAACTCTTCACTGGAACATTAAGTGACAAGTTTGGACGCAAATACTTGCTCGTTGCTGGCATGCTCCTACAAGCAGCTTCCCTTTGGTTTATTTTGTCAGTGGAAGGAATCATTTTATGGATGGCTGGTGGGATTTTACTTGGAATTGGAACAGCGCTCGTCTACCCCGTTTTACAAGCAGCCATCGGAGACGTTGCCACGCCGGATTGGCGAGCTTCTGCTATGGGTGTGTATCGTTTTTGGCGCGATAGTGGATATGCCTTTGGCGCTCTATTTGCGGGTTTACTAGCCGATTCCATTTCCGTTCCATGGGCAATCGGACTCGTCGCCTTGCTTCCGGCGTTAGCGGCACTCAATCTCATTTTCCGAACGATCGAAACGCATCCGTAAAACCTAATTCTTTATTCCAATAAAACCTATAACCGTAATGAAACAAAAAATGCCCTCAGTGTGACATAATACTGAGGGCATTTTTATATACTGATTCGTTTAGCTCCTAATGAACCATTAGTAAAAAATGGAGGACTTAATGTAAAATAAAAGTTGTATATCTAAGGAGGAAGTTTCACATGGAACAATGGGTAGAGGATTTATTTTCAACAGAAGTACTACACAAAGCCGCTGCATTTTATAGCGCGGATGCAAATGATGCGAGAAAACTCGGCGACTTTGAAAACTACGTTTATGAAGTCATTAAAGACGGAACACCATACATATTACGTCTCACACATTCTTCACATCGGTCAAAAGAAGAAGTAGAAGGCGAATTAACATGGATCAATTTCTTACATAGTCACGACATTCCAGTATCACTCGTTCATAAATCAGAAAACAACGAACTAGTAGAGGTATTGTCGGTAGGCGATTCTTTCTTCTACATCTGTTTATTCGATAAAGCACCTGGAGCTCCCTTAAAACCAAACAGTCCAGAATTCGGTCCAGAACTATTTAAAAAATGGGGAGCAATCACAGCGAAAATGCATCACCATACCGAAGTCTACCCTGCAACAAACACGGGTCGTAAGCGCTGGGATGAAGACGATCTAATTGAACTCGATCAATACATCGATAACGCACAAGACGCGGTCATCATTGAAGGCAATCGACAATTAGTAAAGGAACTTCAAGAACTACCTGAAACGAGCGATGTCTTTGGCTTAATCCATTCAGACATCCACATGGGTAACTTTTTCTTTCACGACGAACAAATTCATGTATTCGATTTCGATGATGCCATGCATTTTCACTACGTCAGTGACATCGCCATTCCACTTTACTACGCAACGTGGTGGAAGCTTCGAAATGAAAACTTGGAAATTAGATCGGCATTTGGAACCGACTTTTTGAAACACTTCTTAGACGGATACCTAAGCGAACGACCATTGTCACTCGAGTGGCTAGAACGTTTACCGCTTTATTTAAAATTACGAGATTATACTTTATACGGCGTCTTCCATAAAAAAATGGATCTCTCCGTTGGACATGAAGTCGAAAATCAACTCGTTGCCGGCATTCGCCAGCGTTTGATCGACGAAGAATTGATTGTGGAATTAGACTACAAAGAAATTTGGAAGCGAGCGAATGCTTGAAAACGAAGTCATTGACATGATTGAAAAGGATCCGTGGAGAATGGAAGTACTCAAGACCGTTGAAACTCTCGGCTTACCTGATTGCTGGGTATGTGCAGGATTTGTTCGCTCAAAAGTATGGGATGAGTTGCACGGGTTTGAAAAAAGAACAGAACTCGCAGATGTAGACGTCATCTATTTTGATGACACACAACTCGACGAATCCATAGAAAAAGACTTGGAACAACAATTACACACCAAAATGCCAAATGTGCCGTGGTCAGTCAAAAACCAAGCGAGAATGCATATCGTCAACGAGTTTCCACCGTATGCATCCTCAGTAGATGCCATATCCAAATTTCCAGAAACAGTTACCGCACTAGGAGTAAGACTTAATGGACAACAAATAGAGTTAACCGCGCCACACGGACTGGAAGACCTTTTTCGATTTGAAATAAAACCAACACCGAGCTTCGCACAAGAACCTGAACGAAGCTATTATGAACATCGAGTGAATCAAAAAAACTGGCAAGCCACTTGGCCAAAAGTCCAAAATATAATCTGAAACAAGAAGACACTTCGACCTAAAATCGAAGTGTCTTTTTCAGAGACTGCGCGAAACCCACTAACGCCAAATTATCACGGCCTACCGCCAAATAAATGCCTCCAAACGCCACATTATTCACTCCAACCGACAAATTATCCAAGTCGAACGCCAATAAACCACAGCCCACCGCCAAATCTCCATCCCTAATCCTACAAAAACCCAACTCAACTATTGCTATTCAACATACGATAATGTATGATACACAGTATAAACCGACACTGTACGTCATACACTAAAACAAAAGAGGTGAACCAATGAGCCAACTTCTCAACTCCCTAACCACGGAACTCAGACGCGGAACCTTAACACTCGCCGTCCTTAGCCAACTCAAAACCCCTCAATACGGATACTCACTCGTCCAGCGACTTGAAAGCTGTGGCATCACCATCGACCAAAGCACCCTGTACCCATTACTTCGTAGACTCGAAAAACAAGAACTTGTCACCAGCACCTGGGACACAACCGAAAGCAGACCGCGCCGCTACTATGTCTTAAGCGCATTTGGCATCACCACCTACAACCAACTCCGAGCAGAATGGGAAAAAACATCGCATGAACTATTTTTATTAATGAAAGGAGAGAATCACCATGAACCTGATTGACCTGTACATCCACGAAGTCACGCGCCGACTTCCAGAACGAAACCGAGAAGACATCGCACTCGAACTACAGTCGACCATTGCCGATATGTTACCAGACGACCCAACGGAAGCCGAAGTCAAACAAGTCCTCACCCAACTCGGCAACCCAGCTGTCCTAGCAAGTAACTACCGAGACCGTCCCATGCACCTGATCGGACCGAAATACTTTGACGTCTACACCAACCTATTAAAAGTCGTCTTGCCAATCGCCATGACCATCACGCTCATCGTCCTAATCGGAAAAATCATCGTCACCACATCCGGCGACCAATCGATCGGCGCATTCATCGCGACGATTATCAGCCAAGCCGTATGGCAACTCATCAGCACAGCCATGCAAACCGCATTCTGGATTACGCTCGTCTTCGCCATCATTGAGCGAACCGACAAAGTCGCGGACCAAATACCAGTCACCATGAACTTCAAAACATGGACACCCGATGACCTAAAACAAATCACACCCATACCTATCAAAAAACGCATCACCAAATGGCATATATTCGGCAGCTTACTATGGACCGCCATATGGGCAACCGTCTACTTTAACGCCTCAAACCTACTCGGCATCTACAACAACCGAGGCCAAGGACTAACATTCGAATCGCCCATATTCAACCAAGACGTGCTCCAATCGTACTGGCTACTCATCGTGCTAATCATTGCACTCGAAATCGCGCTAGCCATATACAAAGCACTCAAAAAACAATGGACCAATAAAGTCGCCATCTTCAACACCGTTACCCAAATCGTCGCACTCGGCATCCTAATCGTCATCTTCACCAACCCGAATCTCTGGAACGACACATTTATCATCCAATTCAACGAAGCACTGAACATCAACAAAAACGTTGAAACGTGGGCAACCCAAACAAGCCGAATCACCATCGCCGTCGTCATAATCTTCACCGTCATCGACATAATCGACGGATTTAGAAAAGCACGTCTGTAAAACCTAAAGCCCTTTTTGGGTTAATAAAGAAGAGCCACCTTCGAACCATACAAAAGCGGCTGAAGATGCCATTTCAGCCGCCCACTTAAACGTTGAACCATATTTATACAGCGGTTGGAACACACATCGAGTAACAACCATCAAATCCTATCAATCCTCATCCAAAGAGCAAACACAAGCACAGCGAAACTAGCGCTTCCGCTAGAAGTCGATATGCTATTATGGCTAGATGAAATCAAATACAAAAACACCTTCGGCACAAGCATCCTAGCCGAATGGGTAATCGCGAATACCAATAGCGTGACCATCATGGCTTACCGTGATTCAGCGCCAATGATAATCGACATCGTCAAAAACGAAATGACCATGGCTCAAAACTACGGCAAGAGGATCGTTGTCGGAGAGAAACCGGCGTTATCGACGAAGGCACATTTGCAGAAGAATGCGAAGCCTTCATAAACCAACAACTCGCTGAAGTCGCAGCACACTATGCTGGAACTCCCGCATACAAAGGGAATGCCATCCACCATGTCGTTAGCTGGATAACACTGCAACAATAAAAATTAAAGGAACTTCGATGCTTGACTGATCGAAGTTTCTTTTTTATTTTCCTAGAGACGAGGAATGTGTCTTGTACTCACATAGTATTCCTCTAAAAACCCGCTAACGCCAAATTATCACGGACTATCGCCAAATAAATGCCTCCAAACGCCAGATTATCAATTCCAAACGACAAATTATCCAAGTCGAACGCCAATAAACCCCCGCCAAACGCCAAATAACTCACATGATCTAGAAACTCCCTCAATCGTTATCCTAAATATCTTAATCAAATAGACTTATCCGAAATAGGGAGTGTCTCTTTTAATAATTAGGATTGATAAATATTGGTCGATTTGAAATAATTAGTATTAATCAAAAGGGATTAATAGGCTATACGATAGGTGTAATGAATCTTTTTAGATCGTGAATTTATTTGAGAAGGTGACAAAATGATTACATATTTAGGAACACCGAAAATAGAAACCGAACGATTAATTCTTAGAAGGATGGAACTTTCTGATACTCAAAAGGTTTTCGATAACTGGCTATCGGATGAACGGATATCAGACAATCGCGTCAATTCGGAACACAAGACCGTTTCAGAAACAATCGAGAGAGTAACGAAGATAGTCGATGATTATGTCAATAAAGATTTTTGTTGGTGGGCTATTGAGCGAAAAGCTGATGGTGATTTAATTGGTGAAATCGATTTATACGACTTTGATGATACTACCGGAAACTGTGAGGTAAGTTATTCTATTGGATATGAATGGTGGAACCAGGGATATGCGACCGAAGCGTTAAGGGCAGTTGTGGAATTTGGCTTCCGACAAATGAATATTCATAAAGTCGCTGCAGCACATAACACTGATAACCCGGCTTCTGGAAAAGTATTAGTTAAAGCAGGGATGGTTCAAGAAGGAATCATCAGACATATGATTCGTAATGCCAAGAGTCAATACAAAGACTGTACTATTTATGGAATACTTCAAGAAGATTATTCTAAAACATTGATTTCACCGTCATCGACTTAATCGACGGATTTAGAAAAGCACGTCTGTAAAACTTTAAGCCCTTTTTGGGTTAATAAAGAAGAGCCACCTTCGAACCATACAAAAGCGGCTGAAGATGCCATTTCAGCCGCCTTATCCTAACTACATCCTAGAATGGAGAATACATATGAAAAAATTCGTTCTCATTGTCGGCCCGCAAGCGGTCGGCAAAATGACAGTCGGTCACGAACTTGAAAAAATGACACAGTTAAAATTATTTCATAACCATTTAACGATTGAACTGGTACAACCTTTCTTTGACTATGGAACACCAGCGGGGAGTCGCTTAGTCAAATTATTCCGAAGAGAAATGTTTGAGGAATTTGTAAAAAGTGATATGTACGGTGTGATTTTTACATTTGTTTGGGCATTCGATCAACAAGCTGACTGGGATTACGTAAAAGAAACCACAGCGATTTTTGAATCCAAAGGAGCGGAAGTCTGTATAGTTGAACTGCAAGCCGATATTGAAGTAAGACTTGAACGAAACAAATCAGACCATCGTCTCACACACAAAGCCACAAAACGAAACATTGAATGGTCAGAAGAAGAACTAAAAAAAACAGCCCATAAACTTAGACTGAACTCATTAGACGGCGAAATCACAAAAGAAAACTACATCAAAATCAACAACACCCATTTAACCGCAGCCGAAACCGCGAAATTGATTCAAGAAAGATTTAATTTATAAGAGGTGACAACCATGCGAACAGAAAAAGAAAAAATGTTAGCAGGGGAGATGTACAACCCTGCAGACCCAGAATTAGTACGAGATCGAGAGACGGCGAGAAAGAAAATCCGGATCTACAACGAAACACTCGAAACAGAACATGACAAACGCGTTGAACTGTTAAAAGACTTATTCGGTTCAAGTGGGGAAAAACTGTACGTTGAGCCAACACTACGTGTCGATTACGGTTACAACATTCATGTCGGAGAAAATTTCTTTGCGAATTTCGATTGTGTGATTTTAGATGTTTGTGATGTAAGAATTGGAGCGAATTGCTTTATTGCGCCAGGCGTACATATTTATACAGCCACACACCCGTTAAACCCAATCGAACGCAACACGATGTTTGAATACGCGAAACCCATTACGATTGGAGACAATGTATGGATTGGTGGGGGAGCCATCATCAATCCGGGCGTCACAATTGGTGACAATGTGGTTATCGCATCTGGAGCTGTCGTCACGAAAGATGTACCGAACAATGTCGTGGTTGGTGGAAATCCAGCGAAGTTGATCAAGGAAATAACTGTAGAAGAAAACTAAAAAAACACCTTACGCTGCGGGTAGGTTTTAAATCCTAGCTCACAACGTAATGGTGTTTTTACTATTTTGTCTCGCGTACTTCTAAAACTGTCGGTCGTATGGATCCCCAAGGCGCTACATAAACAGTAGCTTGCAAATCACGCGCTTTTTCAAGTTCAGGGCCTACTCCTTGTTCCACATAAAACTGTTCAAGTTGAGGGGCCATTACGCGGTCGAAATACATGCCTTTTATTCCGCCAAAGAACGGTTCGTTTTCCATACGGTCAATGACGGCAAATCCATCTTCCCCTTGTTTTAGGGTGAAATAAACATCGCCTTGTGTAACGCCAGCTGGAGCTTTCAAGTCAGGATATTGAAGCATCACATACTCTCCGTAAAACGGATCGAACGGGTCAAACGGTTCAGCACGTAACACGTATTCTTCCCCAACCCACGAAATCGCGTAAAAGCTAACAACAAGGAGCATCACAAAAAGCGTTTGAACAATCGGCATGATCCACTTTTTCATGATGCAACACCTTCTTTCTTACGCTTCAGCCACCAACCGATGCCGGATAGAACAAATAGCAAGATGGCACCGAGTAGGAAGAATAACGACATATCGAGTCGTTCCCAGGCATACACGAAGTAAATCACAAACTGAACGACGATGAAGTAAACAAATCCTAAAGCAAGTGGCTGATCTTGACGCTGCGCAATCATCAAATACACAAGCGCACTAATCTCTGCAACAACTGCAAGCCCAATGGCCGTTTCGTCAAATAAAAGAAGGCCAATCGCTCCTAAAATGGCGACCCAAACAATCGAGCGGAACTTCATCCAAGTAATCGCTGCAACGACGAGTCCAGCTACAGCAAGGGCAATAGCTTCTGGCCAATTCACATCAACCAGTGTCAAATCGGTCTCGCCTCGAATGGCTAAATAGACGACCAAAATGACTGCTCCTACCATCAAATACAAGGGGCGAAGTCGATATTCAAATTTTGGAACCAATAAGAGAATGCCTACTAACACAAACAATGTCCATACCGGCCATAGCGAACTCTTGTAATCTAGTAAACTCCATAACATTAACCCGGAACCAAACAGTAACAACCAACAAAGCAACATCGGCTCAATTGCTTTACTGAAATAAAACCAACCAAATGTCACGGCGATGAATAAAATCCATTCAACCCATCCAATAGAAGAAATAGCTGACACTAATGTAAATAAGCCAAAGACGAATCCGACAATCACATATGCCTGATGTCGCCAGATGAAATAATGAGCGATTGCAGCTATATAGATCACCCAAGGGACGAGGGAATCAGACATCGAAAAGTGAAACGTTTGTGCGGTAACGATCATACTGGCTCCAAACATGGCTAGCCCTAGTAAACGGAACAGAATCGGCCACCCAAAATGTCTTTTCTCTGCAAAGTGACCCAGTACATAAAATCCCCACATTAAACCAAGCATGATGCCAACTCGCACAAAATCCGGGATTAAACTCCAATTCGCCGCGATAAAACTAAACACAGCTAATGCAAAGAAAATCAATCCGATCGTTAATAACAATGGCACTTTGCGTTTCTGCGGCTGCTTCCGTTCATACGCCACAATCGAATCGTGTGTCGATTCGTCAATAACCCCCGCATCAAGCCATTCTTTTAACTTATGATTCATCCAATCCATCACGTACACCCCCTTAAAATAGTGTTCTTACTTGCATTATAATCCGATTTGAAGCGATAAGATACAGGCAAGAATGGATAATTGAACAGGTGAAAATAGAGAAAGTGAAATCCTTCGCGTTATGTCGTATTGAAATAAAAACCTCTAATATTTTCAATTTACAGTTTATTTAGAAATGGAAGTTTAGTAAACTGAATATGTGCTTAAGTTGACTTATTAGGAGTGATTATCAAGTGGAAGCGATTTTATTAGATATGAAACTAAAATTATATATCCAAGAAAATAAGGATCAATTTGAAAGAAGCTTATTAAACCAAGCAGTGAATGTAAGAGAAAAGATTAACGATATTTTAAAATATGGGGACATTGATTTAATCAATAATGCCCACAAACTCGTTTCCTACATATTGGAAAACAAAGAACAAAAACTACGAGATTTCGCAAAACAGGAGGGAATCGCCTGGGCAACGTACTCATTAACCTTAGCTTTCAAATTAGAGTGGGTACAAGCCATTCGTAGAACCATATGGAATTTTATAGAGGAATATAATAGAGTATCACGAGAAGAAACAACTGATTATTTCTTCCAATTGGAAAAACAAATAAACAATCACGTCGATCAGTTTTTAAACACATTCTTCATTGAGTATTCAACTTACAAAGATTCTTTATTATCAGCGCAACGAGAGCTTGTCGAGAACTTATCGGTACCGATCATTCCGATATCCTCAACAATCTGTATCCTGCCTTTAATAGGATCAATTGACTCATTCCGTACGAGTGTATTAGAAGAAAAAGTGCTCATGGAAATTGGCCGATTACGTATTCAAACACTTATCATCGACCTTTCTGGAATAGCCGACATGGAAGCAGAAGTGATTCATCATCTGATGAAAACCATAAATGGAACTGCCATGATGGGATGCCATACGGTCCTTACCGGATTGAGATCCGAAGTCGTTAGAAAAATGATTCACCTCGGTATCAAATTCGACAAAGATACTGAAACCTACGGAACATTGCAACACGCATTGTGTGTGTATTTGAGTAAATAAACGGTGATCGACTTTAAGGTAAGAGCCCTTCGTCAATATGATGAAGGGCTTATTCATATTTCAGGAAACGCTAAAGTGAGTCAGGAATTCAAAATAATGTAAAATATTCTATTGCCCTAATGGGTATTCTATGCGAAAATAGCTAATTAATCTTATTTAAGGGGCAAACCATGAAAAACCGCATAGAATTTTTCCGGATCATTCCGTTTATTTATTTAATAGTAGGACCCATATGGGTTTTTGGGACAGATTATGTATTAAAAACATCTAACTTATCTGCTGAAAAAATTCAGCTGCTTGAAACGATTAAAGGGTTACTATTCATCGTTATCACCGCTACATTATTATATGTTCTATTGAGAAGCTTAAGTCATTCCAAAAAAATCGAAGAAGAAAAAGAGAAGCTGACTTTGTTGATTGATACAATGCCTGACCTCGTGTCGTTTAAAGATGGTGAAGGGAATTGTTTAGAACTAAACAAATTTGGTGCTGAGTTATTTGAATTAGAAAACTTCGATTTCAAAGGGAAGTCAACCGAACAGTTAGCGGCAAACAGCGAATTCTATCACGATGCGTTGCTTTACTGTATCGATACAGACGAAGAGGCATGGAAGGCTGGTAAAATGAGTCGCTGTGAAGAAACCATTCCCACACGAGACGGTTCATACAAAACGTTTGATGCGTTCAAAGTGCCAATTTTCCATAAAGATGGTTCTAGAAAAGCATTGTTAGTAATCGGGCGAGATATCACCGATTTAAAAGAAACAGAGAACATGTTAAGACAATCTGAAAAAATGTCCGTTGTTGGTGAACTAGCAGCTGGGATTGCGCATGAAATTCGAAACCCACTGACAACCATTAAAGGCTTCATGCAAATGCACCAAGACAAAACCATTAAGATTGAGGAACATATTGACGTATTAGTCGATGAAATCGATCGCATCAATAGCATTTGTACAGACCTATTACTGATAGCAAAACCTACAGAACTCATTTTTGCGAATAAAAACGTCAACACCATTGTAAAAGATGTCGTACACCTACTATCAACAGAAGCGAAACTGAAAAACACAAAAATCAACCTAATTGAAATCGATCAATTTGATGCTTATTGTAACGATAGTCAATTAAAACAAGTGTTTATCAATGTCCTTAAAAACGCCTTAGAAGCAATCACCACAAATGGTGAAGTCAAAATAACAATCGAAGACAAAAAAGAGGATTTCTTCGCAGTGAAGTTTGAAGACAATGGCTGCGGAATTGACGAAACACGATTGAAACACATCGGAGAACCTTTCTATAGTGTCAAAGAAAAAGGCATTGGACTAGGAATGACTGTGAGCTATCGCATTATGGAAACCCATAAAGGGTCGATTAACGTCTCAAGCCAAGTAAATGTAGGAACAAGCGTGGAAATTTTATTACCGAAAGTAAAATGATAAATCTGGAATTCTAATAGCGGATTATGGGTTTATTGGACTGAGCAATATCCAAAAGAATGAAAGAGACGAGCGAAAACGCTCGTCTCTTTTTTGTGGGCCTCCGGCATTGGATTCACATCCGTCAATATAGGTTTGGTTAACGTAGAAAGGAAGAGCTGAAAGCTAGGTGTCTTATGTATGGGCATAATCAGGAACAGGTTGAAAAACTTTAATAATTCCATGAAGGTCTTCATATGGTAATTATGAGGAGTGAGCGATATGAATACGTCTTTTTATCGTGGCGTATATGTGCCTTATGGAGGAAGTCCAAAAGTGTTTGTATTGCCGCCACCTATATGGTGGCAAAAGCAACCGATGTATAGTCCGGAGTTTTCGCCTGAAGATGCCTTTGTACAGGGGTCTGTTTGGCCGATGTTAGTCGATGGATATTCAAAAGAGGAAGGGATCTCATGAGCGAAGATCAGCGAAAAATGTTACTGTCCCTTCAAGTTGCTGATTTTAATGTAATCGAGTGGGTGCTCTATATGCATACGCATCCGGATGATCTTGTGGGGTGTCAAAAGAAAAAAGAAGCGATGAAGATTGCGGCCAAAACCAGAAAATCGTATGAAGCTCTATATGGTCCTTTGACATTTCTCACCCCGATTTCTTGTACTAAAAAGAGCGAGACCCCTTGGCCATGGCAGGTTTGAAAGGATGGGATAGTCGATGTGGATCTATGAAAAAACTCCAATACCCAGTAGAAGTCCGCGATACAAATCCAACGTTAGCAAAATATTTAATGGAACAATACGGTGGTGCAGATGGCGAACTAGCAGCTGCATTAAGGTACATGAATCAACGATATACGGTGCCAGATAAAGTAATTGGATTACTAAATGATATTTCTACAGAAGAGTTCAGTCATTTGGAAATGATTGCAACGATGATTTACAAATTGACGAAGGATGCAACGCCCGATCAATTAGAAGCAGCAGGATTAGGCGCCCATTTTGTGAGTCACGGCCACTCTCTCTTTTATAACAATGCAGCAGGAGTACCATTTACCGCTACGTATATTCAAGCAAAAGGTGATCCCATCGCTGACTTATACGAAGACATCGCAGCTGAAGAAAAAGCTCGCGCAACGTATCAATGGTTAATCGATATTTCGGATGATCCGTATATTAACGATTCATTACGATTTTTGCGTGAGCGTGAAAACGTCCATTCCATGCGTTTTAGAGAAGCGGTAGAAATGTTAAAAGAAGACCAAACACAGAAGAAAATTTTTTAAGCGCCGAGTAAAATGGCGCTTTTTTTGTGTTTAATAAATCATCTCTTAATCTCCTAATAGTTTGGATGCAAATCTATGAATAACAACCAAATATAATGTAGCAATAGCACTTCTGCTCAATCAATCTTCTCCTTTAGTAATGTATACATCAGGAAAGAATACAAAAGATACGTATTGTAGAAAAGCACACCATAAAGGAGAAAAAATAGCGATGGATTTTAATTTAATTTGGCAAACAGTTCTTATATTTGTAATTGGAACCATTCTTTTAAAAATTGGCGGAAGAAAATCAATCTCTCAAATGACGATTCCGCAAGTCGTTATTATGATCGCAATCGGTTCATTACTTATCCAACCAGTCACTGGAAGGGGACTTTGGGCAACGTTTGGGTGGCACTCGTATTAACAACCAGTCTAGCCCTTACCGAATACATCCAATTAAAATTTGATACGACCGAATCTCTTATTGCGGGTAAGGCTGTACCGGTCATTATAAACGGGACTATAAATGAAAAGAACCTAAAGAAACTACGCTTAACTGTAGATAAATTAGAAGCACGTCTAAGACAATCAGGTATTGCTGACATAAAAGATGTTCAATTTGCTACACTCGAATCGAGCGGCCAAATAGGATATATGTTAAAAGAAGAAAAGCAACCTGCAACAAAGGAAGACATTCAAAATCTCATTCAATTAATTCAAACAGGTCAACTAAAGGATCGATCGAACAAAAAATCAACCGAAGCGAATATCTTCACTGAAACCGTCAATAATAATTCTTCTAATGTACCTAATCACCTACAATGAAAACGATTTAATATTCACTTTAGGCTTGTTAAGAGAGCAGTGAAGCTTATTACATAAAAAGAAGCGGCTGAAGATGCTATTTCAGCCGCCACTTGCTTTAAAGTGATATTTACTTTATTTAAAAAAGCTTGATGGTCTAAATGGTATTTTTAGGATAATATTAAGTGAATCTAATTATTCCAATAGGAGGTATTATGAAAAAGATTATAAGAATAATTGACTCTGCAAATCGATTAAATATTCCAAAAGAAATGATCGAAAAACTGGAAATAATAAAAGGTGACTCTATTGAAATTTTTTATGAAGTAAATAAAATTATATTGAAAAAGTTTGATACCAAACAATAATAAATCGGAAATCTATAAAAAATATATGAAGATAATAAATAAGAATTTACTGCTTAGTAAAACTACATCATTATTTGAGTTGTATTATAACCAAAAACTTAACACGGAACGAATGTTCTGATATAATACTATTAATAAAGAGATTTAAAACTGCTCTTTACGTTTGCTAACTTTTTGCTTTATTTGTTAATCGTCTCAATTAAGTTCGTTGAATAAATGCTTCTCCAAATCAATTTTGGAGAGCTTTAAAATGTTCCAAGACTTTCTCACTTCATGATAGGCTGATTTCCACCTTTTCACGAAATCTTCTAATTTTTTACCTATAGTAAGATTCTAAGGGTGAAGGACCAATATGAAATTTCAACAGATTTCTGCACTATTTGTAACACGAAACTTGTTAGGAATATTACTAGAAAAATAAAAGCAACATTATTGGTATTGGAGCATCATAAATACTTCATCTTTTTTCACTATAGATTGCATGTCATCTGGTGTAAAATGGATCATAGGGAAGTCCTCTTATTCTGTAAATTGGTTGTTGAGACTTAATTCTACAAGAAGAGGTCTTCCTTTTTTCTTTATTCATTTACACATGATATTTTACTCTCTCTTACTTTATCATAGACTTCAAATCCTATGAACATTATAATCTATAGGTATCATAATAATATATCAAAACATAAGTGTTTCTTAAGGAAATTATTTTCTAGGATGCACTTTTTATTTTAGTTAATATGGAGTTGGATAAAAATGCGCTATATAGGTTCTAAAGAAAGACTACTTAACTTCATATATGATTATGTTGAAACAAAAGTAGACAACGAAAAACATAATCTGACTTTTGCTGATTTATTCACAGGAACCGGTTCGGTTGCCAAATTTTTTAGAAGTAAAGGATATAAAATAATTGCAAATGATATATTAACTGTTTGTGTTATATGGGCGAAGGCAGTATTAGCATCAAATAGTCAAATTACTTTTGAAAATTTAATGAAATCTAATGAACTTAGAAATAGTGAATCTACTAACTTATTTCAAGAGAATAGGGATGTGGTTCTTAATCATTTAAATAATCTGAAGGGTATAGAAGGGTTTATCTATAAAGAATACTCACCCAAAGGAAATAGAATGTACTTTACTTGTGAAAATGCTTCGAAGATTGATGCAATTAGACTTCAAATTAAAATATGGAAAGACGGTAAATTAATTAATGAGTCTGAAGAAGCAATTTTGATTGCCTCATTATTAAATGCAACAAATAAGGTTGCTAATATAGCTGGAACTTACGGATCATTTTTAAAAGAATGGGATAGAAGAGCATTTAAAGTAATCTATTTAGAAGGTATTGACGATTCAAATAACGATGAATTAGAACATGTGGTATTCCAACAAGAAGTACAACTGTTGGCAGATAAAATCGATGCAGATGTAGTTTATTTAGATCCTCCATATAATTTCCGTCAGTATGGTGCTTATTATCATATACTTGAAACCATTGCAGTTGGTGACTATCCACTAGTTACAGGTAAGACCGGATTAAGGCCGTGGCAGATACAAAAATCGGATTTTTGTTATAAAGATAAAGCGGCACTGGCTCTTAAAGAAGTTATAAATCGACTAAATAGTAGGCATATTTTCTTGAGCTACAATGCAGATGGTATTTTGAAACACGAGGAAATCATGGGTATATTAGAAGAGTTTGGTACAGTTGATTTTAAAGTAATTTCTTTTCGAAGATATAAAAGTAATAACGGTGGTAGTGGTGAAATTCAGGTAAAGGAGCGGTTGTATTATGTCGGAAAATAACAAAGAAATTGAACCAAAAGTGAAATTAAGTAAGAGTAAAAAAACTATAATAGATAAGAATAAGGTTTCAGAAAAAGTAGAGGGTGACAAAAATAATTTACCATTTTGGAGAGAAGAGAAAAGTAAGGGTAGAAAGAAAAAGGAAATGGGAGTTAATGGTATTAATTTAGGGGAAAGGGGTATCTATGATAAAAGAAATAAATTAAATGATCTCACAGGTAGAGAATGGACATTTTTTCTTAATAGTGTCCTTGTAAAGGCATATCCACCAACATTAAAAGATGGAGTAGGCTTTGATTTAAGGAAAATTCATCCCTCTCCAAAACCACCTCAGTTAATGAAAGATATTATTTCATTTTTCACAAAAGGAGATCAATGGATATTAGATCCTTTCGTAGGAGTAGGTGGAAGTCTTTTAGGTGGATCACTCTGTGACCCACCTAGACATGGAGTAGGAATTGATTTAAATCATTTGTATTTAAATGCGTATCAAACTGTTTGTGAGATTGATAATATACCACTTGAGCATACAATACATGGAGACTCAAAAGAAGTGCTAGCCAACTCCAATCCTTTATTAGATAGGAAATTTCAGTTAATTATAACTGATCCTCCCTATGCAGATATGATGTCTAAAAAAAAGACTGGTCAGAAATTAAAGTTTTATGGAAAAGACGATGCGTCACCATATACAGATGATAAACGAGATCTTGGAAACCAAGAGTATGATCAATTTTTAGTGCAATTTAGAGATATTATGGAGCTGGCTGTCGATAAACTCGAAACAGGGAAATATGCAGTTGTATTTTGTAAAGATTTTCAACCAAAACCGGGAAAACCTAATATATTACATGCAGACATTATTAATTCATTAAGTACCATACCGGGTTTAGTTTATAGAGGAATGAAAATATGGTACGATCAAGCAAACGATCTATTTCCTTTTGGATACCCGTATGCTTTTGTAATGCATCAAATGCACCAATATATACTGATTTTCAGAAAAGAAGAAGATAAATAAATTATAAAAGGAATTAAACGGATATTCATACAAAAATAAATTTAAAAGTTGGTTTAACAAAGGAAACCCTAAGTTCCTTCAGTGACTCTTAGTTTAATTTGTTTTAAATCAGATATTTTTATAATAGTAGATGTAGTTTTTCACAGTGCTTTCTAGGATTGCCGTCGAAGTGAGTGTAAGATTATAAAGATTGAACCTTTCAGCCTTCAGTGAGGCGTGGAGAAATACAATTGGGGCATTAACAGCTGGCATTCCTTTCGGGACATGCTTATGTTAATGTCTTTTTCTTTTTATGGCAGCTTGATTCGTAAGATCTGTATACAAATATCACTATGAAGATTACAATTGTTCAGTGAAAGAAATAGTTGATTTGGATTATTCTTTGTTATGTTTTGTAGCTCATTATCATTTCTTTTCTCAAAATTTTCCCGTAACCATACGTTTATTAATGTTTCTTGCAAAGTAATTCAATCTTGTTTTCCAAATCTGCTTTCTTTCTCATTAGGATAATATGGTCATTTACTAGTTCATTTTTTAAAGGCTTGTAAAGCTACTCTTTTGAAAACACTTCCTATCAATCGATTCTCTACCTTCAACTTTTTCATTTCATTATCTTTATTTGGTCCTTTATAGAAGGTAAATAGTTTACGTACTAATTGTTAGGAACGATTTGGTTCCATGTTACAATACCATCTCATCCAAGTTTTTATTGGTGTTGTTTTTTTATACAGAGTACCTCCATCACTTCAGCCACAGGAACACCTTACATTCTCATTCATATTGCTTCTTTCAACAGGATAACTGACTTTGGTACCCAAAGTAAAAACACCTTCAAGTTGGATTTAGGTAGTATATTCCTAGATTTCAACATAAAGGTGTTTAAATTTGCCTCATCTTTAGGGAGGGATTCCATTTCGACGTAGCGGGCGATCGATCCTTGTCTAATTTTTAGGTCACTTCAGATTTTAATGGTGTTTAAATTTATTAAACTAATTTTATAGATTTTTTCTATTGAAATGAGTAAGGATTTTTTTAATGAATTTTGTTAAAGTTTCTCTTTGACTAATATTTAATTCATTATTATTAGTTGGATAAAGCGGTATTGCTCCGATAGATGGGACGATATCCACCTTCTCATTCCAAAACTCTATAGATTGCTCTTTACTCGGTAAGATTACAAAGGAGCCTTCCACCCCTCTAATGGAATCCTTGTATGCATGCATTGTCATAAGATCGATTCTTTTGGCTATCCTCTCATCAAAAGTAACTGAATTTACGTTATCCGAATCAAAATCAGAAGAATTTAATAATTCATTAATCTTATTAATCTTATATTTTGCATCAAACACAACAGTTCCAATTAATTTACTTTCTTTATATATATTTAATAAGAAATCCGGATCCATTCTCATTGAGTATGAACTAAGTAAAATATCGTTCTTTGAAGATTTTAATTTATGTTGATACAATATTTCCAATTTAAAAGAATGAAATTGTGTTGTTATACTTTTGATAAAATTTTTACCGCTACCAAATTCAACTTTAAAATTTCCAGTAGACATTGATTTTAATATCTCTAGAAACTCTGTGAGGACCCATATCTCATAAATATCGTAAACAGGTTTAATTTGTTTATGAAATAATAATTTGTAGAGTTCTGTCCATTGTAAATTTTCTGACATTAATAACTGTTCATAAAAATTAAAGAAATCACTATACCCGTGCGCACTTCGTAGAGCTAAATTACCAGATTCAATATATTGAACACTCTTTACATCTAATAAAATATAGTTTGAGATCATTTCTTCTACTATGGTTAAAAGTCTAAATGACTCTAAGCCGACAAAAGTGTTCTTATTGAAGAGGATAATAAGTTCGTTTAAAGTACCATACGTTTCCTCTAATATATATTTAATAAATCTATTTTCTATTGTGTCATGTGTTAGGTTGGTATTATATTCATTTAAAAAATAAGGAATATTTTCTTGGGAATTATATGAATAAGGTACTCCTGGATCAGTAGTCAACCAATAAGGACTATTAATTATAGATAATAGTGTACGTTGATCAAACTTAGATAATTCACCAATCGGAACCAATTTTTCATGTTCAATTAGTTTTCTAATCGGAGCGTTAAGGATTTCTTGAAAAGAACTTGGGAGTTTGTCATTAGAAAGTGCCGACCTAATGAAGAAAAATTTTCTTAGCAAGCTCTTTTCGGAATAAGAATTACTCTCAACAGTTAAACTTGTAGCACTTTTATCGCTCCATATAATTTCAGAACAAACTCTGTTAATATTATCTATCATTATTTTATAATCTGACAGGTAGTCAACTTTTTTTGCTCTAATTTCTATGGGCAAATTAAATGTATCATTATAGTCCCAATATAATCTTAATGAATCTTTACCTACGAAAGATGTCCAATTTAGTTTTGCATATGCAAAATTCTCAAGGTAACGTACCTTACCTTGTAAAGGATTAAAGGAATTATTATGTAATGTAGGTAAAAAATTGAGTTGTGATAGACCGTTGTATTTAATTTCTATATTATAGGAAATATTTTCAAGGAATTTAAGATCCTCTAATAAAGGTTCATTAGAATAAATGATTGAATTTTTAGCATACAAGTTCTTGTCTTCACTTTTCTCGCAAAATAAAATTATTGTATAGGAGCTTTTAATAATTGTAACAGTTGTCGGAGTTGTTAACTCAAGTGGCTTTGATGGCTCAATAGTGATTGTAAACAATGGAGTCTCTATTTCAACCCTATTAGCAAAGTAAAACTCTTTCATTAAATAAAACTCCCATAATTACTATTCTCCTTGATAAGAGAGTTTAATACTTTAAATATAGAATTGGCAGATCTAGGAAACCTGTAATCTGAATTAACAAATGGGATATGTTCAATTCCGTTTAATCCATTTGGAATTTGACCACTAAGAATTTGGGTATAATGAGCATTTGTAAACGTTGAATGGCAGAAGTATAGTAGGTTTTTAAGCAATGGCTCTAATAATCTTCTTTGCCCATGAATTCTCGGTAAAACTTTTAGTAATATAGCACTATCAAGTAAATATGTTAGTGAATCGTCATTAAAAACAATATGACTATAAAGCCATAATTCTTTACCATTCCCAATAAATTGTATTAAGCGATTAGTTGTCCTATAACTAAATCTAAACGGAGAATTTACTAGTAAACCTCCTAAATGAGCGATTGTTTCTTGTAATATAGTCTGATTTATAGAGGGGTCTCTTAAAATAGAGGATTCATTACGACTTGAAATAAAACGTCTACTGTGAGTAAGGTCATCAGCATTAAAATTAATTCTTGAAAATATCGTGGCAGGAGCCGCCGTAGCAACAGATGTACCAGTTAAATAAGCAATATATTCTTCAGTCGTAGCACCATTCATTTCGATTGCATGTGCTCTATCAATAACTTTTGGACTGAATCTATAGGTGGATTCATCGATATTAACCGTACCAATTACGTATAAGTTTGGAGGAATTTCAAGGTTTTCAGGAACAAAGTATTTTCTTTCTGAATGTGCAGAAACATTAACGTAATAATCCTCTGGAAAGCTGTTCATTTCCAATATTGCTGAAGATTTATCTGCGATATCTACATAATTTTTTGCAATTACTCGAGAACCAGCATTATGCAAATTAATTGTGTCGGCCTCATATAATCCACTAATAGGTGAGTACCTTCTACTTTCAATTACACTTAAGAAGTCTGAAAAATAATGTTCTGCTTTGGCAAGATTCATCTCGTCTAACACTAAAAAGAAGGGCTCATTCGGTTCGTGTATAGCGTTTAATATCAACTGTAAAACAGGAGTAATTGAATAAACGCCTAGCAAAGGGTTATAGTATCCCAGTATCCCTTTATTGTCTAACCAGTCTGGCCTTACAGAAACAAATGCATATCTATGATTTTCTGCAGAAGGCGTTGGCGTTGGCGTACCTGCGACAGTGACAGGATGGGTGGGTGTCACCATATATTCCGTGAAATACTGAGCTAATTTTGTTTTGCCACTACCGGATATTCCAGTAAAAATTGTTATTGGTGATGTTTTAAGAGATAAATATAAATCAATTACATTTTCATCATTAAACATTAAACCTGTATTTTGTAAATACAATTGCAAGCTCATAAACTTACTCTCCTAACTCAATGTAACAAATAATTTCCAGTCTGATTCAGATACTGAATCAGATCTTGTTCAGTAAAAAAACGATTATAGGGGTAATTAATAATTAATGGCGAAAATCCATTATAATCTATTCTTTCAAGTGTCGGTGCGATCAACATTGAAGCTATAAATACGAGTCTTCTTTCATGATCTCTATTATAAGTCTTTACTCTTCTTAAGAAAGGTATTATGTTATGTTCGGAAGGGTTTAACAATCCAATTAATTGTTCAATTTGTGTATCAGATCTATTTGTCAGGCTAACTAGATCTGGCCATGGTAACTCAAATAATTTTTCTAATGCCAGAGGGTATTGTATTAAGTGTTCTGAAAAAGCTAATAATTTATTACTCTCTAAAGAATTATCAAATATTTTATTCGACAAGTTATTTGGAATAAATAATAGTAATTTATAAAGATTTTTTAACCTACGATTAAATTTTAATCTAATTTCCATATTAGTAGAGTTTTTATGTGCTCGATAAAGCCATGCCTCTTTAGCAAAGTTGGAAGGTGTTGTAGAACAATATAAAATGAAGTCGTGTCCAAGTGGATTAATAGACAATCTGGAATCAGAAAGTCCATAAACACCTTTCAAATCTACCCACACTTGATTAGGAAAACTATGATGCCCAGTTAGAAAAGACCTTATTTTTATCTCAGCGTTTATTGCGCTTCTCATACTCGACTCCTGAATATGAAAGCTGTAATCTTTCCAAGGTTTAATCGAGGGCAGACTGGGCAGTGAATACCCAGAAAAAGTATGTCTTAATGCTGCAATTGACACTTAGTTTCCTCCCCTCCCATAATAACTATTAAAAAACAATTAACAATATGTTACCACATATTTCTAATAATTATAAATTATGATTTTATATTTTACATGAAATTACTACTCATACTAAAAAATGTAGACGTTCTTTATCAAGTGATGAATAATTCTAACTTTAAAGGACCAATGAGAAAAAAACTAGTACTAGTGTTTGATGAACTTGGTATACATGAAAACTTAGAATTGACTTTTAATATGAAAACAGATAATTAAGCATTTGGTGTTGCCCCACTAAACTAACGATAATTGTTTGAGTAAGACTTTTAAAAATGATTAATGGGAATTGATTTTAGCGATCCCATACCAGCGTTCCGATTACATTAGTTTTCATTCTTTTTATCAGGTGCTTTTTCTGAATAAATTATAGTGTATGTAACACTCGTATTTTATTTTATGACATGCCAAGCCCATTAAGTGAATATTAATTGATAATGGGAGTTGAAAAAGATAAACATATTTCATTATCAAGGACAAGAAGAAGATCACTACACTCATATCTTAATGAGCATGTTGGATTACAAGGATAAAGAAATACTTCCTCAATTTCTAATAGGTTTGATAGGCGAATTTGCTACGAATTTTCATTTCTCTAATTTAACAATACATAATCGTAAAAAGTTTTCCCCACAGTCAAAAAAAGAATATGAACTAGTTATTGGTATTGCTCCGTATCTAAGTAGAGTTTCCCATAATGAACTAGAAGACAATTCCGGTTCAATACCAGATGCTTGGATATGTGGAGAAAATTTCAATTTACTGTTTGAATTTAAAATAAGAGGTGTATTAGACGAAGGTCAAATAACGGCTCATAAAAGATTAATCAATCAAGAAAATGTTCAAGTGATGAGACTTACTTGGGATCATGTAATGGATAGTTTAAAATCCATTGAAACGAAAGACGAAGTCCTTCAGTTTCTATTAAATAATTTCTTAGAACTTAAAAGGAAATTTATATCCAAAAGACGTTCATCTGGAATGCCAAAAGAACTTATCAGTGCAGTAACAAAAAGGAATGAACTCCATTTTGTTATCACAGGAAGCAAGGCATATAATCCATACAAAGTAGAGCTTGTAATTAATGGACTAAAAGAGATATTAAGAAACGACCTTTCAGGTATAACAGAAGCTCGAAAATTTATTGCTCAATATGTGGAAGACCATAAAGAAACACTTCCATTAGAATATAAAGGTGCTATTACGGAGATTAGTGACTATTGTGTTGCACCTGGAAGAGCTGAAAAAAAGAATTCATGGAATCAATGGAGACTTGGATCGTTTTTAAAATGAATTATATAAGAAGGTGGCTTGATGTTTTCGAAACTGTTCTCCAAGAAACAAACTGTGGTTTCAGCACCCACTAGCGAGAAGGTTAAACCTAAAATTGCTCCTGAAAGAATTGGGGATTTAGGTGAGTATAAAATCAATATCCAGTTAGATCAGTTGCCTAAAGATTGCAAAACCCTTAGTGATTTAATGCTGCCTAACGCTAAGTCAATGTCGGGATACTCTCAAATTGACCACATTATTATAAGTCCTTACACGATATTTGTAATTGAAACTAAAAACTATGCTGGAACCATCTATGGAGATGTTAAAAGACCTAAGTGGTTAGTAAATGGCAAGTTTCCATTGATGAATCCATTTCACCAAAACTATGGACATATAAAAGCTATACATAATTTATTACCTCAAATCGATATATCTCAATTTGTATCTATGGTTTCATTCACAAAGAGAAGTACTTTTAAGGTAAATGAGGAATTAAGAAAGATTCAATCCAACGAATTGATTGTATATGACACGGAACTTAGCGAATTTATTGCTAGGAAGATAAATGTGTTAAAAATGACAATGAAATCAGTCACTTTTAGTGAAGAACAAATCAACGAAATGCATGTTGTATTATCCTCGAAAAATGTATTGGATTCACATCTGCGAGCAAACCATGTTAAACGTATTAAATCGAGTGCAGGTATTGAAGAATCAAAAGCATCACAAATTACAAAAGTTGTCTGTCATACATGTGGAATTGAAGTGTCTGAGAAAGTAAGTGATTTTTGTAGTGCAAATAAAGCTAGATTTAAAGGGAGTAGCTATTGTTTTGAGCATCAGAAACATTTATGAAGGGTAATTATTTGTATTCTTGAATCTGCGTTTATCAAGTATATAAGGATGTTTGATATTATGCTAAAAAAAGTTAATAACTTAACTAATGAAGAAAAGCTACTTCAGCTTAGGGAAGATATAAAAAAAGAAAATGCTCTTAAGCCGGGTGTTTATACTTATAAAACGTCATCTTTAACTAAAAGGCTACTTCAATTAGATAAAAGAATGAATTTACTATCATCTTATGAAAAAGTAGCAGCCATTCAAACCTTAATGAGTTATGCATTTTATATAAAAACGGAATCTGATAAAAACCAAGAAGCAGCTAAACATGAATTTGAAAGTATTTTAACACTCGATCAAAATAATTCCTCTGCACATTATCGACTCGGTTATATATTCTATAAAGAAAAAAATTGGCTTAAAGCAATTAAACATTTCGATGCAGCTATTCGTTTGAATCTAAGAAGCGATTTGTTTGAATTAGAAGATGATCAACTCGTGAAGGCTAATCTGTTCATTAGTTATTGTGCATTACAACAAGCGCATGAATCTTTGGAGGAAGCTAATATTCTTCAACAAGATATTGGTGAAATTACGAATTATCATGGTGTAAAAATAGAAGATATATCAAAACAAATTAAACAAAAACTTTCAAAAACTGAATATATACTGAATACAAATGGGGAGCAAGAACAAGTATCAAAAAAGGAATGTGATGAATTAGTTGAACACAGGAATCCTAATCACTTGTACCTTTACTTCAGTGACAATGAGATCATGTTATATGGGGTGAATGAAACAAGGATTTCTAAAACATATGCCGATTATTTAAAGTATTTGCTTGAGAAGGGATCAGCGGAATCACCCATTAAGATGAACCGCTTTCCATTAGAGTTTGATTCAGAAACTAATCAAGATTTAGTTAGTCCAGGAACCGTTAAAACGAATATTTCACGTTTGAGGCATGTATTAAGAGTTGCAGGATTCAATGATATCCTGTTATATAAAGATGGTTATTATATTTCGGGTATCACCTATCAAATTGCATACAGGGAAGATCAATTCTTTCATTCAAACCTTGCTGAGTAATTCAGGAAGGTTTTTTTTCGGTTACAAGCGTGTAACCGGCTGTATTGTTTAATTAGAGTAACAAAAGAAAAGGGGTGTTGCTCTAATGGCAAACACATGGTCAGAATTATTAACTCGTTATGGATTTGTAACTACGCAAAATGGTCTGGCATTGGGTGTAAAGGAATTATCAAAGGAGAATCGAGAGTATTTGGAACTTTTACTGAAAAACGCTGACGTACATTATCAAAGCTTTCCGAACTCAATCGAAATCCTTGGTGAAGTTATTGATGAAGAAAAGTGGCAAGAGGTACAAGGTAACCTTACGGATAGTATTACGGAAATGAGTTTTAATCCTGATGAATTACCGATAATAAAATTAGATCTATTTATCGCTGGGTTAGTATCGCAATTTATTAGATTAGACTTACCTACTATTTATTCATGTGATGGTCATGATAAACGTATGCCATACATTCACTTAATAAATGCAGAGATGGCAAGAAAAGCAGAAATTCTTTTAAAACATTTAAATATCAATTGTCACCGAAGAGGTAAAAAGCTAAGTATCCGTATCAATCGAAAAGAATTACCAATTGTTGCAGGAACTCTATCTAAATATACGGGTTTAGATGTGAAAAAGATCATGTTAAATTCAGACTCACGAATAAGTATTGATGTTTTTAATGATCAACTAGAAACGTTATTAAATATTCCTGGTGAGAGTGGAAGAGAAAGTAAAATAAGGAATCATGTCTTAAAAGAAATGATTCCTTATATCGACTTTGTGACTACTGATTTTTACGGGAACATTTTAGGTGAAAAAAGATTTGGATCTGGTCCGACAGTTATATTGAATGCACATCTTGATACAGTGGAAAAAATTAAAGAGTCTCGAACTATTTTAAAAGAAGAAAACATTTGGACCAGTACCGAGGGAATTTTAGGTGCCGATGACCGAGCTGGTATTAATGTCATACTGGCTACGCTAAAATCTCTTCAATCAAATGAATTTAATGGTACCTTGAAAATTATTTTTACCGTAGAAGAAGAGATTGGTTTAGTAGGTGCTCGAAAAGTAAATGAATCATTCTTATGGAATACAGAAATGGCTTTTGTGATTGATCGTAGAGGGACAAATGATATTGTTACACATAACAATTCACAAGAGTTTTGTAACCATGAATTTGGTCTCTCATTAGAAAGAATTGCAAACACGAATGAATTGGGTCCTTGGAAGTCAGTGAAAGGAGGATCTAGCGATACAAGTATTTGGGCATCTCATAATATTCAAAGTGTCAATCTTTCAGCTGGTTATTTACATGAACATACGAACTTTGAACAGCTTGATGTAGATGCTAACTACAATTCTTATTTATTTTTAATCGAAATTCTTATTAATGCTCAAAGAATTTGGAGTGAGCAAAGAAGGAGTTTGACAAAATATAAATCTACGCCACAAATAAAAGAAACGCTTTTTTATTAAAATGTAGCATTGTGTAGAATTTTTGGGATTAGAAAAAGAGCAAAGCCTACTTAGGATTTGCTCTTTTTGTTTACTCAAGATTTTTACTTTTTAAATTTCGAGAATTGGCAATGTCTAGCGAATATTCAAAGTGCCACCCACTAAAAATCTTGAAGATATATTTGTTTAAGTACGTACAATTTTCATCTTACAGACCAACCTTTTTGCAACAAATAATTTAATGAAAGAGCTGGCTCTTCTCGGTCGTCAATTGCGTCTATCGAATTTCTTCCTTCACCATGGGATTGGCGGTAATGGATATAGAAATTAATCATTCCAGAAGGGACAGTGACTTTTTGAGACAACCACTTATTTAATTCGTCTTGATTAACGAAAATGCCCTCGATATTATCTTCAAATTCTGTTACATACTTTGTGTTTTTGTCCGCTTTCACCAACAATACATAATAATCACATGAAGAAAACATTGCCTGAGACCCTTTATTCCATGCCGATACACGATTTGGTTCATATTCGATACCTTTTCTGAAAGATTCATAATCCCTTGAAGAGCTAATGTACACCTTAAATGTACTTGCTTCAAGTTCACAGGTTAATACATTATATTTTAAGCTAATAAAACGAATCCCTTTGTTTTCTTTAAGTAATTTTTTTTTAGTGTAATCCACCATTTCATCTCGTGTAAATGTCCGTTTTTTCTTCTTATTCTCAAGTCCTACAACTTCCATTTGTCCTATTCCCCTTTCCTCTTGTTCAACAAATATAAATTTCCACTTAACCATTCATAATCCTTAAGAAATCCTGTTTAGAGGCACCTGGTACGACTCAATGTCCTCTAGATTAACTTTTGTTAAAATTACGCTTCTAACGATAAACCCATTCATAAAATCAATAAAAGCGAGGTATTTTTTTTAATCATCTCAGCCATATTGTTCCAATAAAATTTTAAATTGAATAGTAAGGTTGACACAGCAGATTAATGAGGTTTTTGAAATTTTGGAAAATTTAATATTCTATTGTGTAATATGTTACCATTAATAGTAAGGTTTCACATGTTAAATTAAAGCTAGGAGATATCATGCAAGAAAATAGATAAGTTACCAGTTTAATGAAAAGGAATGATTAAATGAAATTGCAAAGTTTTTCAATAGAAAACTATAAAGTTTTCCGTGAAAATTTCTCGCTCAGCATTACTGACAGTTCTATTGTTATTCTAACTGGGAAAAATAATACAGGAAAATCGACAATTCTAGAGGCTATTAACTGTTTTTATAAAAAGGAAGCTAAAGCCACTACTATTCCTTTAGATTGCTATTCGGAAGAAAGCAAAGAAATTGTTTTTAAGGGTATTTTTAAAATTGATGAGGAACTAGTAACAATTATAAAAAAATATTCTAGTGGTGGTACGCCTAAATTTTTTGACGATCAAGATAACGAGATAAAAGGGCAACATCAATTAAAAAGAAATCTAGATGAAATTCTAGATAATAGTCCATTTTATATAACTCCTTCAATGACTACAAACGATTTAAATACACAAGTTCAAAGTATTTATGAAGAAGCAATTAAAAATAAACTACAAGAAATTGAAACAGTGGATTTTGATGAGGCAGTAGTAACGGAAGAACAACGTTTAAAAGCTGAATTTGAAGAGCTAAAGTTAGCCGTTCCTAAATTTGTTAATTCGTTAAAACAAGCATTGGATACTTCATTAATGACTGTCAGTGAAGAAGTCTCGGGCTCATTAAGAAATCTTTTTTCAAATGAATCTATCTCGCTTAATATTAACGGGGGAGAAAGTGGAGGTATTAGCTCAAGTGAAATTGTGAAATCTATGAAATCAAACTTATTAATAAACCAAGATGAAAGATCTGATATGCAACTTACTAATCAAGGTACTGGTATGCAAAGAATGACATTAATATACCTTATACAAAATATGATTGAGAACAGTCTTATAGGAAGTAGAAATGATAAAATGCTTTTAATTGATGAACCTGAAGCATTTCTGCATCCAGAAGCAGTTAGAGCGTTAAGTAATTCACTATATAAAATTGGTAGAAATATGCCTCTAATTGTTTCCACACACTCTCCAATATTAATTAATCTTGAGGAAAGACACACTTCTATTCAAATTTTAAAAATTGGGCATTCAAATGTTATTGAACTTTACAAATCTAATTTTGAAAGATTTGATGACGATGACCTCAAAAATTTGAAAATTCTTAATTATATAGATTCTTATGTAAATGAATTTTTCTTTGCGGATAATATCCTAATTGTTGAAGGTGATACGGAGTATATGGCGTTCAAACAATTAGCTAAAATTAATAATGATAAAATTCATATTATAAGAGCTAAAGGTAAGTCACCTATATCCACTCTCATGAAAATATTAAACCAATTTGATACCAAATATACAGTTTTACATGACTGTGATAATAATCCGAGTTTTACGGTTAGTTCATTAAAAGCTCAATTAACTAATTGTAAAAGTATTTTTAATAATAGAATTGATAAAGAAATTAGAATTTATACGTCTAACTATACTTTTGAAGTTGCCCTAGGCTTGGGGGATATTTCAAGTAAAAATAAAACTCTCGAAAATTTTTGAAATAATGACTGGTTCATCAAATGATAGTTTATCAAAAAAGGCTAAAGAAAAAATTGAGAACATTTATAAATTAATCCTCAACGAAAATGAAGCTATTGAGATACCAGATGGATTTTGTAAAATTGAAACTGTTGAAGATTATGAGAGATTTTTTACTCCAATTATCGAAGCGAATTTTGAATTGTCACCAAAATAACAAGAAAATATTTTCTACATAGATTTAATTTGAAGGGAATGATAATTGATGCTAACACTTGATAAGGGACAAAGGGATATTGTATGGAATAACCTATCTCAGGAACAAATAAAATTTCTAAATGGAAATGTTAAGCGTGGAAAAAAAACTGCTTTTGCAAATGAAATGGCTCGAGATAAAGGCATTGTTTTACCCGATAGCGCATCAAGCGAAGAAATTGAATCATTGTTAGAAGGTTGGGTGTTAGAAGACTACATCGACAATGGTTTTGTGAATCCATTAACGCCTTGTCAGTGTGGTAGAGCTTTAAGATATCAATATAAAGTAAAACATAATACGAGCAATGAATATCGTACTTTCGGAATTAATCATTTTGAAGAACATTCAGGAATTTCCCCAAAAATTATAAAAAATATTCTAACTGGATTTAATAAAATAGATTACGAATTAGATGATCTTCTTAATAAAATATATACTGGCTGGACTTTTGATGATGTGATAGGGAAATTACCAAATGGTTTTGTTCTTGCTAATGAATATCAAGCCCTGTTATCTATTAATCTACCTTTATTAAATCGCCAGATTAATAGACTTAGAAAAGAAATCCATTCTTATTCAGAAGAACAAGAGTTTAAGCAATTAAGAAATAATAATAAAAAATTAAATGTAAATGAAAACAATATTATACAAAGAAAATCAAGGGAAATAAAATCACCTAATAGAACAGAAAACCTTTTCTTGAATTTCGGGGAAAATGCACCCTCAACTTGGAAAGACAACAGCAATTATGAACAAATGGCATTAGAATTATTGAAAGAAGGCACTACAAGTGTAAGAATTATTTGCGAAATTTTAATAAAAAGTCATCAAGCCCCTCAAGAAAGATATTTAACAGGTAAACCAAAAATTTATGCTAATATATGCATGTATTTCGAAAAATTAGTTAAGGAAGATGTACTAATAGTTGAGGCTAATAAAGACATGCAGGATAGACGTTACTTCTTTAAGTCTTAAATTATTCTCAACAAACATGATTAAAATTTTTTTAAATAAGATATCCGTTGTCTCCCTATAAAATTTAGGGGGATTTTTTGTTATGGAAGGACTCAAGTGACTGATGTGTTATAAAATAAATCACTGAATTATTTGAATTAATACTATTATAAAATATTAATTATTTATGCATACTTTAATGTGAACTGGGTATTTTAATTTATGTGAAACGATAATTCCCTTAATATAAATATGGATTTTCAAGGAAATCTGAGTATTTGTATTTGTTTGCGTGTAGCAATAAAACAAATTAGAAAGATATGTAAGAATAATATATTTTTGCTAGATGCAAAGATTTATTTACTGTAAATACAACGAGGTGATTTCATTTGTTAAGTATAATTGTGGGTTTGGTCCTGTTAATGGCTTTGGCATATCTGGGATGGTCGATTATTTGGGTAGCGCCACTGGCTGCGGCTGTGGTTGCTTTAATGAGCGGCTTAGACGTCTTTGATATGTATACAGGAACCTATATGGAAGGTTTGGTTGGGTTCGTTCAAAAATGGTTCCCGATTTTCTTGCTTGGTGCAGTTTTTGGGAAGCTAATGGAAGAAACGGGTGCTGCGAAAGCAGTTGCTCAAAAGGTTACGCAACTGATTGGTAAAAAGAAAGCCATTCTTGGTGTGTTAATCGCATCGGCTTTATTGACATACGGTGGCGTAAGTTTGTTCGTTGTTGTATTTGCAGTTTATCCGATTGCGCTGGAGTTATTCCGTGAAGCGAATGTGACCAGAAGGTTGCTTGTTCCAGCCTTTGCACTTGGCGCTTTTACTTTCACGATGACATCAATGCCGGGAACACCACAGATCCAGAACTTAATTCCGATGGAGTATTTTAATACGTCTCCAACAGCGGCTCCAATCATTGGGATCGTGACGACATTAATCATGGCGGTTGGTGGGTATCTTTGGTTAGCGTACAGGGAGAAAACACTTTCTGCTAAGGGTGAAGGGTTCACGGAAACCGATGAATCTAAAGAAGAAGCAAACAATGATGAAAGCGTGCCGAATTGGATGTTGTCTTTAATTCCCCTTGTCATTGTGGTGGTTTTGCTCAATGTTTTCAAAATGGAACCAATCTATGCATTAATACTGGGTGTATTGAGTATTATGGCGATCAATTTTAAGGATTACAAAAAATTCATCTTCTCTATTAATGAGGGAGCAAAGGGTTCGGTTATGGCGATATTGAATACAAGTGCTGCTGTCGGTTTTGGAGCAGTCATTGCGATTGTTCCTGCATTTGACGACATCGTTTCCTGGCTCCTGAATGTATCGGATAATCCATTGATAGCTGAGTCACTTTCGGTTCAAATTATGGCGATGATTACGGGTTCTGCTTCAGGTGGTATGGGAATTGCCCTTAGTACGCTTGGAGACACGTTCTATGAACTTTCTCAAACAACCGGGATCAGCCCAGAAGTATTCCATCGAATGGCTGCGGTTGCTTCCGGTGCATCAATACTTCCGAATAACGGCGCGTTGTTAACGCTAATTGCTGTGACTGGAATGACGCACAAAGAAACGTATAAAGATGTCTTTGTGGTTGCATTAGTGATTCCTACAATTGCTGTAATCGTGGGTATCATAATGGGTGGTATGGGATTGGTGTAATCAACATTGGTTAATAAATAATTTTTATTGGAGGAATAAATCATGGTACAAAGTAAAGTAGTCATTATAACTGGTTCAGCTCGAGGAATTGGTTTTGAAATAGGGAAACGTTTTGCAGAAAATGGAGCGAAAGTCGTTCTATCTGATATCAATGAAGAAATGGTGAAAGAGTCCGCAGAATCGCTTAAACAATTAGGTTTTGAGTCAATCGGTGTAAAAGCAGATGTAACAAGTGAACAAGAACTTCAAAACTTGGTAAACACAGCGAAGGAAACGTACGGGACAGTTGATATTGTCATTAACAACGCTGGTTTGCAACATGTTTCACCAATTGAAGAATTCCCTACTGAAAAGTTTGAAATCATGATCAAAATCATGTTAACTGCTCCGTTTATGCTAACCAAAGCGGTATTCCCGGTGATGAAAGAACAAGGCTTCGGCCGTATCATCAACATTGCTTCCATCAACGGAGTCATCGGTTTTGCAGGAAAAGCAGCTTATAACAGTGCGAAACATGGCGTAATCGGATTAACGAAAGTGGCAGCACTTGAAGGGGCAGAACACGGAATTACAGTGAATGCATTATGCCCAGGCTATGTAGATACGCCACTAGTACGAGGACAAATGGAAGATTTAGCGAAAACACGTAATGTACCGTTAGAAAAGGTTTTGGCAGAAGTTCTACTTCCTTTAGTACCACAAAAACGCCTGCTTGATGTAACAGAAGTTGCTGACTATGCTTTGTTCTTGGCTAGTGATTCAGCCAAAGGTGTTACAGGACAAGCGGCAGTCATCGATGGTGGCTATACAGCACAATAAATTGTAAGAAAATAAATAAAAAAAACTCCAACAACCTATCCGTTGTTGGAGTTTTAGTCTTTATAAATTCTATTTTTATAATTTGAATAACAAACTGATAGGTTTACCTGTCTAATTGTTACAACCTTCATATCGCTGAATAAAGTTCCTTAAATGACATATCCTAATTTTTATTCAGGAGGTGAAAATATGACAAACCAACAAAATACCGATCAACAAGGAAACAAAATTTCTAAAGGTGTTAAAAACACGGCTGGAGCTGCATTTCATGCAGTGCACAAGGCATTGGAAAAGACTGAATTTGCAGCTATGAATACAGTGGATAAAACGGCTAAGATGGTTAACGGTTCAACTAATAAGGCCAAAAAGAGTACTGTCAATTCTCCTACCAATTCGAATACAAGCAATGGATCACAAAAACAGTAATAAGAAAGCACCCGCGAATTAGGTACTGAACAGCAATAAATAGTGTAAATATGAAAGAACTCCAACAACCAATCCGTTGTTGGAGTTTTTATTGTTTAGAAATTCAATTATATTGGTCACAAAATGATAAAAATTCAAAACAATAGGGGGATTTTATGAAACCTTTATCTAATGCTGAATATAATGGTCAATGTGCATTTGCGGTGAGCTTGGGCAAGAAGGTTGTTTATTGTAATGGGAAATATAATATCGTGAAAGATGGAAAAATTATAATTTTTCAAACCCTGTAGCCAAATTTTCATGGCAGGTTCTGCCTGGCAGGGAACAAAAGACGCAGTCAAGTTGGTCATCAAGATGATTAGAGAATAACCTTCGTATTGCTTTCAAACTTTGCGGACATATTTTCAGCAAATATACAAAAGACGATTTTGCCTCTAAAAAGGTAAATCGTATTTTGCGTTATAATCATAAACTCTAATGTATTATAAAAAATTAATATAGTTGAAAAGGATATAGCCAATAGATAGGGAATACTTACATAATAGACATTCCCTTTAAGTATCTAATCTGTATTGGGCATAAAAGTGGATTTGTTACTCTTGGTTAGGATGAAAGAGAATGTGGTAGAAAAATATAACATCAATATAGGAGGTTATTATGGGAAGATTAGTTCATTTTGAAATTCATGTGAATGACATGGAACAAGCAAAGAAATTTTATGGTGGCGTATTTGGATGGTCATTTCAAGATTATAGTGAATATGCAGGAATGCCTTACTTTGGAGTGGTGACAGGTGATGAAAATGAACCTGGAATCAATGGTGCTTTAATGCAACGTCAAAGTGCGCCACCTGAACGTGGTCAAGCTCTAAATGGATTTGCTTGTACAATGAGTGTGGAAAATTACGATTTAACGGAAGCTAAAATAATTGAAAATGGTGGCAAGGTCGCAATGGCCAAATACGCTTTGCCTGGGATGGCTTGGCAAGGATACTATATTGATACCGAAGGCAACATATTTGGAATTCACGAACCCGATGTGAACGCAAAATAAAATAAATAATAGCACCTATAGTAGGAAAATAGAAATGGAAAAACAATTCAAGAATTGCCAAAGTTGCGGAATGCCACTTGCTCGTGATGAACATGCTGGCTGGACGGAAGCGAACGGAATAAAGCAAGCTGCCGAAGATATAATTTCGGCAGCTTTTTCTATTATGTGGAGGATTAAGTAAGTCTCTATTAAACCTAAATTTATACATATTAGAATGTTGAATTCTGTTAAATAGAGGAAATGAATGCGCTTTGTAGAACTTACTTATAGAGAAAGAGAGAAAAGGAGTTTTGAAAAAAATGATTAATCAAATAATCCCAGCGTTAATCTCTTTTGTAGTTGTTTTAATTTTATCTCCCCTGTTAATAGCTGTTTTGAAAAAACTTAGACTCATTCAACCAATCAGAAAGGAACTTCCTTCAAATCATCAGTTAAAAAAGGGCACTCCGTTAATGTTTGGGATTATTCTCTTTGTCGGAATTATCGTATCAATCCTTTTTTCTCCAACTCCATTAATGTATTTCTTGTCTATAACCTACATTCTTTTTAGTTTTATTGGGTTCTTGGACGATTTTTGGAAAGCTTCTCGTCAAGATCCAGGAGGGGTATCGGGTAAGACCAAACTTATTTTTCAATTTATTTTTACAGGTGCCTTACTTCTTTACATGATCAACGAACTCGGCGTAGACACCAACATTCATATTTATAAAAATATTTCTTTGGAGCTTCCAATGTTGTTTTATGTTTCTGTCATCACATTATTTGTCGTAGGTTCTGCAAATGCCATTAACTTCACAGATGGCTTAGACGGTCTTTTAGGAGTTGTTGCAATCCCCACATACTTTTTCTTTTTTGTGATTTCAGAAAGAGCAGAGGTGCAACTTTTTAGTCTAATTATGATTGGATGTTTACTTGGCTTTCTCGTTTACAACATATTTCCTGCTAAAGCTTTTATGGGGGATACGGGTTCATTAGCTATAGGTGGATCGCTATCATTTCTTGCTGTTCTTGAGAAAGTTGAGATTTTAATTCCCATTTTGTTCATTATATATTTTGCTGAAGTACTTTCAGTTACTTTACAAGTCTCGTCATTTAAACTTACTCGTAAGCGTATTTTCAGAATGACACCGATTCACTATCACTTCGGCATAAAATATGGGTGGTCCGAAAATATTATTGTCACGGTTTTCGGATTTGTTTCTTGGTTTTTTGTTTTTGTCGCTTTAGCTTATTGGAACTTCTTTCTAAACCTTTAAATGAAGTTGTAATGAAATATAATATCTGTTCATATTTGAGGAAAAAGTGCCATCCATCCAATCGGACTGAAACCCGACAATCTTCCTAAAACAAGACTGTCGGGTTTTTCAATTTCATATGAAAAAATAGCATTAAAAATTATCAGGAACAGATTCCGAATAGGACGAGTTTTACTACATGTTCATAGACATTCTTATTCCAATAACCAAAAATTTAACAGAATATTTGGATATTTATGTTAAGATAAAGTCAAGTATATAAAGAGATTCACTTAAACTACCCGGTTTTTAGGAGTGAGATCTTATAAAAAATTAAATTTTTGTTTGGATTGGTCAATTAAGTGTAGCGTATCTATTTGAAAGTTAATAAAAAATGAATCTATTTATTGGAATTAGTAGATAGCAGACAAAAAGTGTTTTTAGAATAAATATTCATTCGTTCCCTTTATAGAGGAGGTAATCGAAGGAGGAACAAGCATATGAATGAATCTTTCATTCACCAAAGGATTGAATCTGTTTGGAGGTTGGAATCTGCTAAAATAATTGGTTCCTTAACTCGGATGCTGAAGGATATCAGTTTAGCGGAAGATGTTGCGCAAGATGCACTGATTATAGCGATTGAGCGTTGGGCAGTCTCTGGTATTCCAGATAACCCTGGTGCCTGGTTGATGACTGTGGCTAAAAGAAAAGCCATTGACATACTTCGACGGAAAAAACGACTGGAACAAAAATATGAACAAATAGCTTATGAAATGAACACACATAATGATTATGACTTCTCCGAAGAAATTGATGAAGATATTGAGGATAACGTGCTGAGGCTATTGTTTATGATTTGTCATCCGGTACTATCAAAAAACGCCCGTGTAGCTCTTACATTGAGATTGGTTGGGGGACTTACAACAGAAGAAATTGCACATGCGTTCCTTGTACCTGAAGCGACGATTGCACAGCGAATTGTTAGGGCAAAACGGACGCTTGCTACGGCCAATGTTCCTTTCGAGATTCCTCAGCAGAGTGCTTATGCAGAGCGGCTTTCTTCTGTATTGGAAGTAATCTATCTTATGTTCAACGAAGGTTATTCGGCTACTTCAGGTAATAATTTAATACGAATGAATCTATGTTATGAAGCATTAAGAGTGGGAAGAGTTTTAGCAGATCTCATTCTTATAGAACCGGAAGTTTATGGTCTTATTGCTCTAATGGAGATACAAGTATCCCGTTTTAAAGCACGAACGAATACGGAAGGTGAAATGATTTTATTAATGGATCAAAATCGGTCATTGTGGAATCAGGAGCACATTGAACGAGGTGTTGCTGCACTTAAAAAAGCGGAAGACTTGGGTGGTACATTCGGAGTGTATGCATTACAAGCTTCTATAGCTGCGTGCCATGCAATAGCAGACACGCCAGAAAAAACAAATTGGGAGCGAATTTCAGTTCTTTATGAGGCACTTTCTAAAATTTCTCCTTCTCCAGTCGTTGAGCTGAATCGGGCAGTTGCGATTTCGATGGTTTATGGACCATTGGCTGGTTTAGAGATTGTCGATTCTTTACTTTTGGAACCGACATTGAAGAACTATCATTTACTTCCAAGTGTAAAGGGGAATTTTCTCTTAAAGCTAGGAAGAAAGATGGAAGCTTCTGAAGAATTTCAACGTGCTGCGTTGTTAACACAAAATGTACAAGAACAGAAATTTTTATTGAAACAGGCTAAAAATTGTACGAAATAAAAAATATTCTTTTTGTCGATTTTTTGGTTTGCTGATCGTTGTATGTATAGATACAAAATTTGAATGAATGAGGAGAGATGATCATGATATTTTTATGTATGGGCTATTTTAACTCTGAAAAAATGCATGCACGACCAAATGCAGAAATTGAGGCTTTGATGGATGAATGCCAACCGCACACGGAGAAATTTTATGAAAGCGGTAAGGTGCTGCTTGATGCGGGGCTAGAATCAGAGATTAAGAACTTGCGCCGTGTGAACGGGAAGGTAGTTGTCACAGATGGTCCGTTTACAGAAACGAAAGAGCTGATAGGCAGTATATTCATTTTTGAAGCCGAGAATATGGACGAGGCGATTCAAATTGCCTCTATTCATCCGACAACACAAGTAAACAAAGGAGAAGAGTTTGGGTGGCGCATCGAGATTCGTCCTGTCCATTACTTTAAGAATGATAAATAAGTTACCGTAAATAGGATATCTCGTATGTATAAAAGATGGTGAACGTGAGGCATAGTTTAAAGCTTATAAAAAGTGAGAAACGTTACCACTCGAAAAGAAATACATTTTTTTCAAGGAGCTGATTTTTATGACGAATGGAGCGAGTTTAGTTCAGGATGTTCTGGAAATTTACAAAGGTGCCGTTTATGAACTAGATACGAAAAAATTCCTATCAATCTATTCTGAAGACGTACATATTTATGATTGCTGGGGAAATTGGGAGAGTAAGGGAATCTCTTTATGGAAAGAAAGTGTGACTGAATGGTTTAATGGTGTGAATGAAGACGGATATTTACTGAAAGTTGATTTTAATGATATATCGATTCAGGAAAATACTAATATTGCATTCGTGCATTGTGCTGTGACTTTCGCTGCTTTCAAAGGAAATACTGAAGATAAACATCGTCAAATGACAAACCGTTTCACATTTGGCTTGAAAAAAGTAAATGGCTCTTGGCTAATAACACACGAGCATTCATCATTGCCAATAGATATGCAATCTGGAAAAGGTATCTTTAACCTAAAATAATAGAGTTGTTGAGGCAAAAATAAGTGAAAATGTTTTGCAGGTTTAAGGATAATGTAATCAAACAATCCTTGAAATGAAGAGGAGGATTTTTACATGAGTGATCTGAAATTAATTGAAACATACAAAGGTTTTTTAGAAGAATATTCACCTGAGCAACTAAGGCATATACCAGATCAAGGGGTTTGGTCTATCAATCAAATGTATGATCATTTAATTGTCGTAGCTCATGAGTACTTGGATAGCGTTGAAGCCTGTGCGTTAGCTGCTGGAGAGCAAAAGCAGGGGAAAACAGAGTTTGGCGAATATTTATTTAACATCGGAGGCTTCCCACCAATTAAAATCAAATTACCAGATGAAATGAATGCCCCACCGGACAATACAAAAATGAAAGAAGACATCATGCTCGAGCTCGATAAACTGATGACAAGAATGAAAGAATTGAAAAAGAAAGTAGTTGAGATAAACCCGAATTACAAAGATAAACATGGAGGGTTTGGCTGGCTAAATGCACAGGAGTGGTTTGATCTTGTAGGTATGCATTTTCGTCATCATCTGCGTCAGAAGTATGAACTGGATCAACAACTTTTGGTATAAACTCTGGAACAAATGAATGAACGCATGGACTATGGATTTGCAAAAGTTAATGAAATACTTGTTGGAATCGGCGGCAAATTGAAGAAACCAAAAAACAACTAATAGCTTCAGATGACACAGGAAAATCAGAAATAAAGCTCCTAACACATAAAGTTATTCAGCTGGAAAAGAAGTGGTTATTATCGGAAATAAACTGTAAATATAGGAAGTTTTCCAAGAGCTAACTGCCTTTAAAGGGTGGTCGGCTCTTTTTTAGTGATAAAATTGAATTCTATATTCAGTGTAGGTACATGGAATAAACGAACGTGCTAAAATTTTCTAAAAAGAGACCTCTGGCAGAGGACCCGGTGCAATATTGAATTATGTACCACAGGAAGGACGCTTGTAAAAAAAAATTGAGAACTATTCTCCAATCAGCGGACTCTTATAAAAGTCCCTATTTGGAGAACAGTTCTTTTGTTTGTTTGTAGTATTAATCTGGTGCTTTTGTTGAATATCATCTGACTACTTATACTGCTCTTTCTTATTGGACGAATGGGGAAGGCTCTTTTATCGTTCATTGTTGATTTTTGACCATAGAAAAAACCGCACATGATATGAGCGGTTAATTGAACTATCATTATTTCTTGCTGAAGTGAACGATCAACCAATAAATTGTATCAATAGCTGGTTAAACTTCTCTCGTTCTTCCCAAAAAGGAGCATGACCGCTGTAATGAAAGGGAACGAGCTGTGAATTTTTAATTAGCGCATTTGTTTCCTGAGCTTTGTCAAACGGAACAATTTTATCATGTATTCCATGTATAATCAGTGTGGGAACTTGTATTTTGTCTAAATCATAGTACACGTTCTCATCTCTTAGTGCATTCATGACTGCTACAGTCGACCAACCAGCTGCTTGTAATCCTTGCTGAAAAAACCAGTCCGAAAATCTGGTGGTAATATACTGGAAGAAAAAGAGATCCGTTAATCCCTGCAACATTTTAGGTCGATCATTAAGTGATCCTGAAATGAACATATTTGCAACTTCTTTTTGAACACTATACGGAGATTGCGCGTCAATAAGGACAAGTTTGGATACTCCATAACCTTGGTATCGAGCGATATATCGAATCGAGATTGCCCCTCCTGTAGAGTGTCCTGCTAGTGTGAAATCTTTTAACTGCAACGCCTCAACTACTGCGTGGATATCATCTGCCAATCTGTCAAAATTGTAGCCAGTGAATGGTTTATCCGAATTACCGAAACCCCTCCAGTCAATACCTATACATCGATATCCCATTGCCGGAAGAACATTAAACTGATATTCATACTGATTATGGTTTAATGGCCAACCATGTATAAATAGAATGGTTTTATTTCCCTCTGGGTTTACATCCTCTACATATATTCTTACACCAGGTTCCACTGTAACAAAGTATCCCATGTCGTTCCCTCCGTTTATTTAAAGTGGCATCAACAATAAGATACTCATCTATGGAGACATAAGTGAATTCTAAAAAGGTACTTGTACATTTTTGTGTGAAAAGTGCCATCCACATCAATCCACACTGAAGGGTTTGAGAATGAATTGTCTTTCACTGCAAATAAAGCAAGCTACCGAAAGATACAATTTCGGCAGCTTTTAAGTTTCTATTATGTGCGTTGCTGACCAGTACCTGAAAAAAGATAAACGTAAAAAGCCTTCTGGAATAATCAATTTCATTCCAAAAGGCTTTTGCTATTTCATTCATATATATTTTGTAAGCTGTCCAACCGCTATCTGCTGTAACGACTTGGGCATTAATAAAGCTTGCTTCATCTGGTGCTAAGAAGAAAGCTATGGTAGGTGTATTCTATAATAAATTATAGTCTAACCTTAACCTCAGTACCGTCCTTAGCTTTGACATCTACTAGCACGATTCCCTTATAATTTTTCAGTTCCTTGACGATAGGCATTAGCGTTTTTTTGTCTATTAGTGGGAAGGTAAAGTCCTGTTTTCTTCTTTCGAAGTGCTCTTTTGTCCATTTATTTGCATGTTGCTGAAAAAATTTTGAAGACAAAATTGACATAATGATGTTTAAAATAGCATATGGAATTGGGATGGTAACCCGAACGTCTTTTGCTTTCACTTTTACATGTATCATAAGCAAATCACTAATCAATTATGATTGAAACGGTATCCCCGTTTGCCGATTTAATATCAACAATTTGTCCATCTAATTCGTTTTCGATTGCTTCTTTCAATAATGAGGTTTATGTCTATATTTTTAATGTATTTTTCCGATTGAGGCATACTCGCTGCGATACTATGTCCAGCCATTAATACTACCTTAACAAGTTTTATTGGCAAATTGATCGTGACGTTATCATTGTCGACTGATACAACACGAATTTTTAATGTTTTATCTAAATATTTAGTCGGTTTTTCAAAAAGCTTATTTCCTGTTTCTTCTTTCTCTTTTAATACTTGAATCAGTTCTGACCCCGTATCAGCGTCAATCTTCCCTTCTTGAACCATTGTTAACACTCTTGAAATTTCCTCTTTCATATGAAAAATTCCTCCCTATTCTTCTTTTAAGAGCTTAATGGCTTCTTCTGGTGTGATTTCGCCATTTTCCAACATAGTGACAACTTTTTTCTCGTCTACTTCATTTTTCTTCTTCTGTACATATCCAAGGGATGTAATGATGTCTGTTAGCTTGCCTCGAACCGTTGGATACGAAATCCCCAGTTCTTTTTCAACTTCTTTGATATTCCCTCTGCATGTTAAAAATACTTCCACAAAATGAAGCTGATCCTTTGCTAAGGATGCCAGCTTAGATAATTCAAACTCATTTTCAATCGTAGTGTGACAATGAGAGCACTGCAGCTTTGTGATTTTTAAAGTTTTACTACAAACAGGGCAATCTGTGATTACTTTATAAGCCATAATGAACATCCTTTCTTTTAGTAGTTGTTTCGATTATACAACAAGTAATTGTAAATAAAAATAATTAAAATTTATTTTTTTATTATAAATAATTAATAATATTAAATTGTTATTTAATATTATTAATTATTATTCGATATTATTCATTAAATTAGACAACTGTATTTTAACCACATCCTGAATTTGAACGTGGTTATTTCTTTTGGTATTAATTGTCTTTTATTACATCTTATAATACGATACAATCTTAAGGTAAGATGTAATTAAAGGAGCGTTCGCTATGAATGATAAAGTAAAGCAATTAAATCAATACTGGACAGATATTTATTTTCATCTGCATTACTTCCATAAAGAAAAAATCACCCACCAAGTGGTGCGTATTCTGCAGCTTGTAGATAAAAAGGAAGAGGTTGGGGTGAATGAAATTGCCTCATACCTCCAAGTCTTTCAGAATACGGCTTCCGAACACGTGAAACGTATGATTGAGAAGAAATTTTTGACCAAAGAGAGGGACTTGCTTGATGAAAGAAGAGTCATACTACGACTTACAGAATTGGGGAAAGATGTTCTGCATCGGAATACAAGCCTAGATGAAGAAAAACTGGAACAAATACTGAACCAGTTAGAGGAAAACGAAAAAGAGGTAGTAGAACAGGCATTCAAAATCTTAAGCGAGCGAGCCAAAACATGTTTGTAGTCATGAAGATTATAGCCTCTGCGATTGTGATTGGTGTAGTGACGGAGATTTCCAGAAGATTTCCAACATATGGGGGAGTGGTGGCGGCTCTCCCACTCGTGAGCTTACTTAGTATCATTTGGCTTTATGTACAAGGAGAACAATCAGCCACTTTGAGCAAATTTGCATTAGGGGTATTATGGGGATTTCCGGCAACTGCAATTCTCTTAATAATCGTTTACATCGCTTTGCAAAATTCTATCCATCTATTTCTCTCAATTGCTTTAGGCGGATGTGGTTGGTTGCTGTTCTTATTTATTCAAAATCTTGTTTTAGATTATGTGCGAGAGATTTTAAGTTAGAGAGGACTATATAAATGGAAAAAATTAATGATATTATTTACCTTCTTGTAAACCAAGGAGTAATAAATGATGAAGGTATAGTATTTGGAAAATTAACAAGCGGTACAACAAATGGGACTTTATTTACTATAACAACTACTGAGATACCGAAATATGTAGTGAAAATAGACCAACCTAAAGTTATATCTACAACAGAGGATTTTCTCCTTACTTATAAAGATGTAACGTTGTTGCCTAATGTGCTTTATACAGACGAGAAAAAAGAATTTATAGTCTACTCGTATGTTTTTGGTGAAACCCATATTAATCGAGGTTCTAAATTAGAGTGGATGACTATTCTAATTAAGGAACTTTTAAATAAATACGAAAAAGTAAACAAAGATAACTGGGGAAGAGTAAGTGGTATACAAAGAAATTCATGGGCAGACTTCAATCGAAGTAGTTTGGAATTCGCTCAAAAGGATATAGGCGATGTATTACCAAGTGAAGATCATAAAAGAGTAGAATTATTGGTTAATAAATTGGAGTCATATGAACATCAAGAAGAAATGTTTTACATGCATGGAGATGCTGGTGTTCATAATTTTGTCTATAAGGACAATAAATTAAATGGAGTGATTGATCCTTCGCCTCTAATCGGACCTAAAATGTATGATTTTACTTATGCATTTTGCTCTTCTCCAGATGATTTAAATGTAAGCACACTATTATCAGCTTTCTCATTATTGACTCAAGAAGTTTCCTTTAGTAAAGAACGGCTTTTGGAAGAAGTTCTTTTTCAATTATACACACGGATAGGCGTTTGTATTAGAGTCCATCCTCATGACTTAAGTGACTATCTAAAAGCTTGGAAAGAATGGAGGGAGTATCTTCCTTCTGAATAAACAGGGATTCTTGTTATCTACCTATTGTTTGGATGCCATATGCTCTGCTGCAATAGCTGAAGTAGTACCTGTAGAATGTTGATTAAAAAGTACTACCCAATGCATTCCACACTGAAATGTTTAGGTAAGATCGAATTGTCCTTTTTAGTGTAAAGAAGATTAGTTAAGATGTTAGAGAGGTGATTAATCATGCAATTTGTATTCGATCTTGACGGAACCATTTGTTTTAAAGGCCAACCCTTAACTCAAGAGATTTGCGCTGCTTTAGATGATTGCCAGGCGATGGGGCATGAGATCGTCTTTGCATCGGCAAGACCGATACGTGACTTGCTACCGGTGTTGCCGAAAAAATATCATCATTTAAGAATGGTTGGGGGGAACGGCGCTTTTCGGAATGTGGAGGGCTCAATTGAAGTGAATAGTTTTGATGCATTAGCTTGTAAGCATCTATTTAATATTATTGATACATACCAAGTTCCTTATTTGATTGATAGCAGCTGGGATTACAGCTATACCGGTGAGTTAACCCATCCAATTTATCAAAACATCGACCCTTTAAAGAGTGCAAAGAATATGTCGATCGATTTACTTGAAAATATAGTGAAAGTGGTTCTTTTTACTAGTAATACAGAGATACAAAAAAGTCTGGAAGCACTTTCTTTAACGATACACCTTCACCAAAACGAAGGGATACTTGATATAAGCCCAGAAGGAATTGATAAGTGGAGCGGTTTACAGCAAATTGGACTTAAAGAGAGAGAATTTATTGCATTTGGCAATGACTCAAATGACATCTGCATGTTCAAAGCCGCAAAAGAAAGCATCTGTATTGGAAACCATCCTGTTGCCCAGGAAGTCGCAAGTATCCAAATTGCAGCTGATGAAGTAGCGAAAATGATTTTGTTTATGAGTGAGAAGTATCATACTCAACAAATTGAAGTTATTTAAACTACTAAAAAGTTTCATTTAAGTTAGAAGATCTAAAAACATAGAAACCCAGCAATCTTGTGTAATAAGATTGCTGGGTTTCTATGTTTGAATGGCATATATTTTGAAAACATTTATACGTAATCGATCTAACAGTAAAAAGAAGAGTGAGGAGTATTTACAAAAACTTAACACTGGAAAAATAATCGGTAAGTATACTAAAAGAGGAGTGAAGTAAGCTTTAAGGAGTTCAAATGAAAATTAATCAAATAAACAAATTAGTTAAATACGTAAGATATCTACATAAGCATCATAATAATTTTAAGCAAGAATTTGAAAAGAGTGAAGAGTTTAAAGGATTAATTCAGAAACAAAAAATAACAACCGTATTTCAACCCATTTTATCCTTAAAAGAAAATGAAACGCTTGGATTTGAAATATTAAATCGGCCAGAACCTACATCTTTTTTTCCTACGACAGACAAATTTTATGACTATGTTGGGCAAAGCGAAACTGTGTTTATGGTTGAAGCCTTTTTACGGGATCTTTCGTTAGAGAGATATTCCGAACAGGTTAAACATACGCAAAACCATGATGAAAAACTGGTATTTCTTAATATTCAACCCCAGGTTTTAGCAGACTCAGCATATCGTAGCGGAAAAACATTAGAGTTATTAAGTAAGTACAATCTTTCACCGAGTCAAATCGTCTTAGAATTAACCGAAAAAGAAGCTGTGATTGACTATAGTCGATTTGAAAAGATAATCGACAACTATCGTCAGCAAGGTTTTAGAGTGGCAGTTGATGATGCTGGAACCGGATACAATAGCTTGAAAACACTTGTCTATTTAAAACCAGAATTCATTAAAATCGATAAATCTCTAATTCGTAATATACACAATAACCCCGCACAGCAGCATCTCGTCGAGTTGTTATTGGAATTTGCAGCCCAATCCAAAACTGATGTCATTGCAGAAGGAATTGAAACATTATCAGAGTTAACGTTTCTTCAAGAATTAGGTGTTCCCTATGGACAAGGATATGCCTTAGGTAAACCGAGTTCATTATTAACTAATGGACAGCTTCCTCTCCACCCATCAACTGTTTTACCAACAACTCCTTTTTATCTAGCAAAATAATGTATACAGATGTTTATATAAAGTTGACCCATCTAGTTACTCGAGTAGTTGAGTATAGAAGATGGGTTATTTTATAAATTATTTTCCAAATGTATCTAAAAAGTAAAGTCAAAAGAACCAATTGGTGTAGTTAAATTGAATTACTTTGAGTCGAAAATAAGAAGTTTTACATGTTAATGACTTTAAAAAAATGGAGGAGTTTGTGTGATAGCTTACATAGGAGATATTGCTAAAGAAACACCTATCCTAAATTTTGAAACACCTTGTAATCAGATTGATCTCGTGTTTCAAGACAACCCCAAACTACAAGGAATTGTGTTAAATGACCATAGTTTAAGACCAGGTTTAATTACCCGAACTCGATTTTATCAAAAAATGGGTACTCGATATGGGTATAATCTGTTCATGACAAAATCTATAAGCATCTTGGCAAATAAACAACCGTTAATTGTGGACTATTTCACCTCCTCTATTGAAGTCAGCAAATTAGCAATGAATAGACCAGAAGAAGAGATATATGATGATGTCATCATTGAATTGGATCATACAATCGTTGGGGTTGTAAGTATCAAGAATTTGCTCATGAAAGTGGCGGATATTCAGGTGGAGTTTGCCAGCTACTTAAATCCCCTCACAAGATTGCCGGGTAACAATATTATTAATGAGAATATTAAACAAGCCTGGCGCAGAAAAAGGAATTCAGTTTATTGTATATCGATTTGGATCGGTTCAAAGCATACAACGATTATTATGGTTTTAAAAAAGGTGACGAAATCATTCAGTTAACAGCGGACATATTATCAAATGCAATAGTTAAGAAAGGTGAAGACTTTTTAGGGCATATTGGGGGTGATGACTACATCGCAATCTTTAACCACTATGACTTCCACGACTTCTGCGAGTATGTAATCAAGAGTTTTGACGAAGAGATTATAAAACACTACTCAAAAAAACATATCGAGGAAAAGTTCATTTACGCAGAAAATCGCTCAGGAGAAATGGAAAAAATCCCTTTAGTCACCATATCCATTGCGGTTGTCACAAATCAAAAGAAACAGTTTAGCGGTATAGAAGAAGTAATTGAAGAGGCAACGCGATTAAAAAAATGTGCAAACTGAGAAATGAGAGCTGTTTCTTTGTTGAACCTATCTATCAATCTAAATACGTTCTAAAATAGCCCATGTAGTTATGTTTGTTAAATCAATGTAAAAGGTTTGTAAACGTTTGTGTAAAAGAGACTTTGCCTAAATAGAATATGCTATATTTCGATTTAGGAGGTCGATATAACTATGATGAAATGGGATAAAATACCCTTAAGAAAGAAATATATGGTTGCTTTAGGAAGTTCTTTTTTATTGTTTACATCGGTTATAATCATTTTGGTTTTCCAGGTCTTAGCCAATCTACAGTGGTCTCAAAAACTTGAAAAAACGGCCAATCAACTAGCGGAAACCGATTTGTTATTACTCGAACTTAATCGGCAATATATTTCAATGAGTTTATACGCTGGCGATCCAATGGATGAACACTTAGAAAATTATCAACAATCAAAGACAAATATAGAATTAGTAAAAAGCCAAATTGAAAATGCAATACATGAAATTAATTGGTCGTCATTCGATAAGACTCTAGAAGCGATGTACGTTACATTCGATCAAAGACTACCGGAATCCATTTCTGAGAAAGATAATGTTTCAAAAAGACGTCAATTGATGAGTCTACATAAAAATACAATGGGGTTAGTTGAAGACCTCACTACATATAGAGAAGATCAAAATAGCATAAGAACAGAAGCGTTGAACAAAATGCAAGTGCAAAAGACATGGACAATACTAATTGTGATCGTTGCTTCTCTATTGGCTGTTGTTCTATCTTCGGGTTTATTAATTATGACCAATAGACAAATTAAATCACAATTAAATCGAGTTGCTACAAAAGCGAATGGAATTTCTCAAGGAAATCTGATTCATGAAGATTTAAAAATTCATGCATCCGATGAAATTGGTCAAGTTTCAAATGCAATGAACAATATGAAACGTCAGTTAACTGAGATGATTTTACTCATTCAAGACACTGCTTTTCATTTATCTGATAATAGCTCTGCACTAAATGAATTTTCGGCTGATACGAAAAAAGGATCTAAGACGGTAGAGCAATCTATGAAAAAAGCCCTTTTAAATTCGAAAAGTCAGTTTGAATCAGCACAAACGATCCAACTATTTTTTCAATCATTTTCAAACCAAATGAAAAACTACCGAAGAAAATCACAAGATTTATTGGAACAATCATCACATGCAGAAGAGCATGCATTAGCCAGTAGCGTTTCGATGACAACGACAGTTAATCAAATGATGAAATTAAAAGATTTGTTAAATCAAGCTGAAAATGAACGAAGTAAACTCCAACAACGAACAAATGAAATTGTCAGTATAGCAAGTCAGGTGAAGCAAATTTCAAAACAGACAAATTTACTCGCATTAAATGCTGGCATTGAAGCAGCTAGATCAGGTGAACATGGCAAAGGATTTGCAGTGGTAGCTGAAGAAGTTAGATCGCTTGCAGCACAAGTATCCAGTGCGGCCTCCCATATCCATGAATTAAGTTCGGAAATAACCAGTCAGGGACAAAAAATGTCAGATGTTTTTGCAGCTGGATTATCAGCGTCTGATACGAGCAGTGAAACGATTAATGAAACAGCCTCTAAATTGAAACTAATCACTTCATTTATTGGTACAACCAAGATGCAATTTGAAGAAATGGAAATAATGATGCAAACTCTGGATGCTGAACAAGAATCTACTTATACATCAATCGGCAATTTAACAAATGCTATTCAACAGAATATGGCATTAATAGATGAAACGAATATCTATTTAACAAACCATACCGACGACATAGATACACTTTCTAAACGAATTGAAGATGTAGGCGCACAATCCGAAACACTCTTAAACTCGACATCTCAATTTGAATTAGTAAAGGCTTAAAGAAAACAGAATCCCATTTGAAAATATATTGCTAACTTTGGACAATTTGACACTGAAATCAATGCCGGAACCACGTCTTATTCATACAATAAAAACAGCTCACTTCATCCATGATGATTGAGCTGTTTTTATTGAAATAAGGAATGAAAATTGAGTGTGTAAAAACTTTTACTATCGAGTTTTTTTATTATATTTTAGTTTTTCCAATAAAGAATGTAGCGAACTCAAATACCAAGAAGGCGATAAGCAAGATGGTTTCGCCGACGATAAAGTACACCACACTTCCACTGTTAACTTGTTTATCGCCAGTCCGTTCAGTCGGAACTTTTGCCTGACTTTGTTCGCCGCGATTTTATTTGTCGTAGACTTGTCATGGCATATCCGATGATGCCGAGTACAGCCGTTCCCCAACCTAACATGGATAATAATTTCTCTCCACCCGACAAACCGAATGTCCATATGCCAATGCCGGCAAGCAGTAACATGACGGCATTCTTTTTGTCGTTCTCGAAAGTTGAATGCCGGAGAGTCTGGAAATGGTGAATGTCCCGTTGCTCCAATGTACTGAAAAAACGGCATGGCTGCTATGAGTCTATCAACAAAAGAAATCAGAAATGGCTTTTCCAATACCATCAAACGTAAATGATTCAAGATTCATGAATATATACAGGATACCCAAAACTCTTCAGTTCTTTTGCTAATCGCTCAGCATTTTCTTTGTCATTGAAGACTCCTACTTGAACTGTATATAATGTTCCTTTTGGTGGTGTTGGTTTAGGTTTTACTGCGTTCTCCAACTTAGCTTTAGTAGTCGGTCCGTAAAAACCATCTACAAGTAGTCCATTTAAAGTTTGGAATGCCTTTACTGCGTTTTCGGTCAAAGGTCCAAAATTCGAATCTGCAACCAACTTATAACCTACTTTAATCAAGTTCTCTTGTAGTTGTCTTACATCTTTCCCGGTATCTCCTATACTTAAATAGTCTTTTTCTGTTACTTTCAATTTTAACCCAAAGTATTGAACTAACCCTGCTGCTATCGCTTCTCCATGAGCCTTGAGTTTAGAGTTATCGCGCAATACATTAATGTCGATATATGAATCCATAAAGCCCCCCTCAATCAAGATGGCCGGCATAGATGTTTCTCGTAAAACATGGAAGTTTTGCTTTTTCACCCCTCGGTCTTGTAGTCCAACTGCCTTTACGACTAAAGCATGTATAACCTCGGCAATCTTTTCGGACTTCACTTGTGAATGATTATGCGTATATGTTTCTACTCCTGTCCACGGCCCCCAAGTACCCGTGTTTGCATTGTGGTGGCATGCGATATAGACGTCTCCATTAAATGCATTTGCTTTGTTTGTACGAATATTTAACGATATGTCCGTTTTCCCCGTCGGATCATCAACTCGCAAAATTTCAACATTCTCGTATTTTCGAAGTTTATCGATTGCTGCAAGTACAACTTTATTGTTGAAACTCCATTCTCTTTCCCCATCCGGTGTTCGTTTACCAGGTGTACTTAATCCATGTCCTGCGTCTAATACTATTTTAACCATTCTATTTTCACCCCATTTCTATTTGTCTTTAGTGGAGCTGCAAATGAGAAACTAGTTTTGCTTCCACATCTATAAGTTATTCAGCGGACTCTATTAAACTTGAGTAATTTTTGGGAGAATCTATTGTACGAAACAGTGAAAGATAGGATGACACAACAAACACTGAAGGATTGGTGGTGGAAATTAAAAAATTTATAAATCTTTTCTGAAAAATTGTCCTAGCAAATATACACTCTGACAAAGAAATGTAGATTTCTCGTACTTCTCGTTTCCTATCAATACAATCCTTGACTTTTAATAGTTATGTAATTCGGCGAGACCGTAGAAATTAATCGATTTTTACTGATGCCATTAGTTGATATGTGCATACCTGTTTGAATTTTATAACTTTCATATTCTTTACAACCTTAATCCCACTGAATAAAGTTTGTTATATGACATATCCTAATTTTTATTCAGGAAAATATGACAAATCAACAAAATACCGATCAACAAGGAAACTAAATTTCCAAAAGTGTTAAGGATACGGCTGGAGCAGCACATTGGAAAAGACTGAATTTGCTACTATGAATACAGTGGGTAAAACTGCAAATATGGTGAAAGGTCCAACTAATGTGGCCAAAAAGAATACTGTCAATTCTCCTGGCAATACGAATACAAGCAATCGATTACAAAATTAGCAGTAATAATGCAGCCGCGAATTAATCGTTGGGTGCTTTATATATCTGTAGGATCAGTTAACGAGTACTTTATTACATTTTTTCCAACAGGTTTTTGAAGACGGTGGATATCACCGTTTCAATAACATTTCAACGTTGATACGGTCCATTACTTCAGCTACTGGGTGGGACTCCGGAACTGGATTTGCTATCAATAAAGTCTGTGGAATTAGAAGCTGAAACAAGATTGGTTTAATAAGAGCATTACAACACAATCAGAAATTAGCACATCCATTTCACAAAATCGAAACTCATTTTAAAAAAGCGATCAGCCTACGAAAAATAATTCAGAACAAACATCAGTTGCATAAGAAATTTTAAGAATCCATCAATGAAGTTGATGTTGGATTCTTTTTTGAATTAAAATAGCTCCCTAGGGCAGAAACAAACACGAATGTTTAAACTTTCATGATGATTGTTTAATTTCCGTGGGCATTTTTAAGAAGGAATAAGGGATAGAAATAGCGAATCTAAAGTGAGTAGCTTAGAAAAATTAGAAAAAGGAGTCGAAAAAATGGAGACGAATCATCCGGTAATAACGGTTGAAGCAATTGTGCATGCGCCAGTTGAAAAAGTATGGGAATATTGGACCGTGCCGGGTCATATAACGAAGTGGAGTAATGCCTCTGATGATTGGCATACGCCATACGCTGAAAATGATTTAAAAGTCGGTGGGAAATTTGTTACTAGAATGGAAGCGAAAGATGGCAGTTTTGGTTTTGATTTTGGCGGCACTTATGATGAAGTACGTGTCCAGGAGTTCATTTCTTATACATTAGAAGATGGAAGAAAAGTTGAAATCACATTTATCTCCCATGGGAACGACACGAAGGTAATTGAAGTTTTTGATCCTGAAACGACTAATCCGGTTGAAATGCAGCAAGAAGGATGGCAGGCGATTTTAGAAAACTTTAAAAAATATGCGGCGCAACAGTAATTTAACTTGACAGGTACATGTGCCAAATACAATTTCTATTACATTTTTAACCCCGTCCTATATTTAGAACGGGGTTAAGCTTGATTGATCTTTTAAAATTACATAACTTTATGTCTATTACAGTTTTCTTGGTTGTGTAGCGAGATATTCGGCAATTTCTTTGAAATGCTAACCAATGGTCAGTGTATTCAACAAAAAAATATAGTCTAACCTTAACCTCAGTACCGTCCTTTGCATTGACATCTACAAGTACGATTCCCTTATGATTCTTCAGTTCTTTGACGATAGGAGTGAGCTTTTTTTTGTCTAGTAATGGGAAGGTGAAGTCAAGTTCTCTTCTTTCGAAGTGGTGTTTTGTCCATTTGTTTGCATGTAGCTGAAAAAAATTTGAAGACAGAATTGAAATAACAATGCTTAAAATCGCATATGGAATTGGGATGGTAAACCGAACGTCTTTTGCTTTCACTTTTACATGCATCATAAGCAAATCACTAATCAGTGATGATTGAAACGGTATCCCCGTTTGCCGATTTAATATCAACAATTTGACCATCTAATTCGTTTTCGATGGCTTCAATAATGAGGTTTATGTCTACATCTTTAATGTATTTTTCCGATTGAGGAATGCTCGTTGCGATACTGTGTCCAGCCATTAGTACGACCTTGACAAGTTTAATTGGCAAATTGATCGTGACGTTTTCATTTTCGGCTGAAACAACACGAACTTTTAATGTTTTATCAAAATATTTCGTTGGGTTTTCAAAAAGCTTCCTACCTGTTTCTTGTTTCTCCTTTAATATTTGAATCAGTTCGGATCCCTTATCTGCGTCAATCTTCCCCTCTTGTACCATTGTTAACACTCTTGAAATTTCCTCTTTCATATAGAAAATCCCTCCCTATTCTTCTTTTAAGACCGTTCTGCCAATATATTAATCCTTGGTTTTGGGTTTCGTAATATTCCCTCAGATTTTTACTCGCGTCTTAATAGTAAATTGTAAATAGCTCAATCCATCCTGTACGATTGAGAGCTATTTTTTATTGGAATAAAGAATGGGAGTGAAAAAGTCCGTTTTTAGTAAAGAAAAAAGCAAATGTGTATTAGAAATGTGTTTAAATATGTGTTTAAACAATAGCTTTTATTTTCGTGAAAATGAAACCAAAATCTATTTTGCTTTGTCTAACGGTTAATGAAAGGAGGGGGAAGTTTGAGTAAGCTTGAAAGAGACCGGTTGCTAACGGAAGCAATGGTTCGATATGGAGATTATTTAATTCGTCTCGCTTATGCTTTAGTAAAGGATAAGACACGAGCTGAAGATATTGTGCAAGAAGCCTTTATTCGCTATTACATAACTCTTGAGAATTTTGAGAATCGCTCTAGTGTCAAAACATACTTATATCGGATAACAGTGAATGAGTGTCATAACTATTTTAGAAGTTGGGCGTATCGCAAAACGGAAATTTCTAATTTTGTTAGTACATTAACCGTTCACAAACAAACGCCAGAAGATGAAATGTTGCTACAGGAAAATAATATAAATGTAGCACAGATGGTTGAGAACTTGCCCCTAAAATATAAAGAAGTAGTGTGGTTGCATTACTTTGCGGAGCTGTCGGTAAATGAAATTGGAGTTGTGTTGAACTGTTCAGCAAATACCGTGAAAACAAGATTGGCAAGAGGAAGAAAAATTGCACGCTTATCTTTAAGTGAGGAGGACATCGAACATGCGAGAGAATATTAGACGCCAATTAGATCAATCCATACCAGAAAAAGTCAGCTTAACAAACGATCGAAAGAACAAAATTTTAAACGAAGCAAGTTATCGTTTGGAGAACAAAAAATTCTCGCGTCCAAGACTGTTTAAACCCTTACTTGTTAGCGTAGCAATCGCTGGATTATCATTGTTTTTAAGTTTTCCTTACGTACAACAGTGGTCAGAAGATAGAGCGTTTCAGCAATCGAATAAGAATTCCCTAGTCGATGTAACCATTCCCGACGTGGAATATCCATCATTAATTCGAGCCAAATATGTTGGTGCTACAAATGAATTGGTATACACAGACAACAATGGTATTTATTCTTATTCGATTGATTCAGAAACGAAAAGAGCGCTTGTTGAACCAAAAAAAGGAGCGGGATTATTCGAATTTGCCGTAAATGAAAATTGGCTCGCGTGGGAAGAGAATAAGAATAGTTCATCAAAAATGTATGTCTTAGACCGAACGACTAACGAAATCAAAGAATACTCGGATGAGAATGTAGGAGATTATCATCTTGATGGAGATATCCTGACCTTCAAATCATTTGGCAAAGAAGATCTAAATCCTACATATCAAAGGTTTGATTTACCGTCATTTGAAGAAACAAAAATATATGAATTAATAGGTGATGGTGCTAATAGCAGAGCTTCAATTAGTGAAGGAACGATGGCCATACCCGAACGATTGAAAACGGAAAATGGAAATCGAACAGAATTCTATTTATATGATTTGCATGAAAAAGTTTCAAGAGGTAAATATGCAGTACCTTTTGAAAATGCTCGACTTGTCACATTTACAGACGGTAAGATTTACTCCCAGCTAACGAATGAAGTGGATAGTGAGTCGGTCTTAGCTTACATTGATTTAAAGGATGGGAGATTATATGAATTAGAAGCACCTCCTTTTGGTGATTATGCCGTATATAAAAACTACGTGGCATTAAGTGTCCAATGGAAAGATTCCAATACAGTCAAACTATTTAAAATCTCAGGCAATACGTTAGTTGAATTGCCAACCTTTAATCAAATTAAGGAAAGGCTTGTCAGACCAAGGTTTACTGACGAGGGGGTCCTGATAGTTAACGGAGAAAGTGATCAATTCACCATGTATCTGCAGGATGTAAATCAATTAAAATGATAAGCTAAAACCTGTCCAAGTTGTTGTAATAGATGGTTAAGTTTGGACAATTTGCATTCAAATGAATTAGAAGTTGGACTTGTCCATTATTGATAAAAGAAATGATCCTCCGTATGGTTGGGTCATTTCTTTTTGTCTTATAAATCAGGTGAAATAAATTCCTCGATCCAATCAGTTGATTTTTGTGGGTAGAAGATATATATTAATTGACGGGTCAATGATTGACCTATCAATTACCGGTGGGAGGTAGTTTTAAATGGTCAACTCATGTTCTGAAGAAGGAAAAATTGTTTATAGATTATACGAGATTAGTAAGCAGACGAGTGCAAAGTTTGAGCGTTGTACAGGAATTAGCCAATCACGACTAGATTTATTGAACAAACTGCTTGAAGTGGATGAAATCAGTCAGACAGAATTGCAAAAAGAAGTAAACATTGATCATGCAGCGGTTACGAGACACTTAAAGCAACTAGAAGAAAAGGCTATGGTGACCCGTCGTAAAAATCCAGCAGATAATCGCTTTACGTTTGTTCGTCTAACTGACGAGGGACGTGAAAGAATCATTGCATATCAAGATGAGAAGCAACAATTCATTAAAAAATTATTAACGGGATTTAATGCCGAAGAACGTTCTATTCTTTTAAGTATGCTCACACGTATACAGGAGAATGTCACCAATATTGATCCAAACCAATGATGCAATGTATCAAATTCATGTATGTAAAAAGGAGAATGGAAATGAACAATACACTTATTAACAACTTTGATGAAATCGTAACAGGACGTCGTTCGATTCGAAGTTATGATCCATCAGTAAAAATCAGCAGACAAGAAATGACTGAGATTTTATCAAAAGCAACGCTTGCCCCTTCATCTGTTAACCTCCAACCTTGGCGCTTTGTCGTAATCGACAGCCCAGAAGGCAAAGCAACTTTGGCTCCCCTTGCCAAGTTTAATCAAAATCAAGTGAAAACCTCTGCCGCAATGATTGCTGTATTTGCCGATATGAACAGCATCGACTATGCCGATGACATTTATGGAAAAGCTGTGGAACTAGGACATATGCCTGCTGAAGTCCGTGACACACAACTACCGGCAATCAAAGGCATGGTGTCTGCTATGTCAGTTGAACAATTGAAAGAAATGAACTTAATTGATGCCGGTTTAGTTTCTATGCAATTGATGTTGGCAGCCCGTGCTCACGGTTACGATACAAATCCAATCGGTGGTTATGAAAAAGACCAAATCGCAGAAGCCTTTGGGATGGATAAAGAGAGATATTATCCAGTAATGCTTATTTCAATCGGAAAAGCTGCAGATAAAGGCTATCAATCTGTCCGCCTACCAGTAGAAGCAATCACGGAATGGAAATAAGAAAAGAGGAATCATTTTAATGATAATCATTCACGCTGAATTTAAGATTCAAGAAGATAAAGAACAAGCATTTTTAGAAGAAATCCGCCCATTGCTCACAGCTTCGAAAGATGAGAATGGGAACATTGCTTATGATTTAATGAAGAGTACAGAAAATAATTGTGCTTACACTATGGTAGAAGTGTGGCAGGATTTGATGGCTGTCGAGAGTCACAACAAGAGTGAACACTATACTTCTTTTGTTAATAATGCGCCACAATTTCTAGCAGCACCATTAGATGTGAAACTTTAAGAAGGTACCGAATTAGTAAAATAGATCTGAAAATCAGGTGCTTTTCCAAGAAACAAAATTAAATACACTAATTTTTAGAATCCAGCAGACTACTCGTTGCTGGATTCTTTATTTGCTTAAGATTGATGGTAACTCACATGAAAATACCGATTTCTTTATTACGAAGTGAGTGATTTATTGACTTAGATAATGATATAATTCAATCGAATTTAATTGAATATCAATATTTGAGGAAGGTGAAGTCCTTGGTAAAGCTTAAGGTTAGTGAACTAAAGCAACTCTTAAAAGCGTATGATCAGAAAGAATTAATTCAGCTCGTATCTGAGATTTACAAATTAAACACTGAGGTTCAACAATATGTGTCAATTAAGTTCATGGGTGAGGAATCCATAAATTTTGCTTATGAAAAAGCCAGAAAGGAAATTAAGGATGAATTTTTCCCTAGTAGAGGACATGGAAGCTTGCGTTTAGTGAAAGCTAAAAAAGCGATTAGTGATTTCAAAAAATTAACAAGTGATGAAGATAAAACCCTTGATTTAAAACTTTATTACGTAGAAATGGGTAGTAAGTTTACAAATACTTATGGTGATATTGATAGTAGATTCTATAACAGCATGATCACGATGTTTAGGGATGTTGTAGAAGCTTGTGACAAAGATGAACACGTTTTTACCAAGTATAATGAGAGGTTGTTTGAAGTTGTAAACGAAAGTGAAGGAATTGGATGGGGATATAGTGAATGCTTAAATGACTACTATTACTCAATCGAATGGTTGAATAGTTAAGTGGTAGATTCTATTGTGCACAGGTGAGTAATGCCGGTCTCTTCAAATCAAGAATTACTCAGTTAGTTAACTGGTAAGAATCAGATACCTTTGCAAGAAGCAAATCAAAATAAATACTCAATTATTTAAAAATCCATTAGAATCCAGCAGACTACCCGTTGCTGGATTCTTTATTTGCTTAAAGTTGTATCAATGTTTAATTCTCAATTTCTAAATAATGTCTTAACACCTCATTTACACCCTCTTCATAATCATCTTCTACACTAAAGATGTAAGCTCAAATACAAGGAGGTCCTACATGAGTCAAACACGTTTGAATAAGAAACCCCTACCCATCGCAATCCTTTCGTTTTTAGTGATCAGTGGAGTAGCTGGAACCCTTGCTGTATACCCCTTACATAAACGGCAACGAATTCCTCTAAAAGCTAGATAAGTGAAAATAAAAAATTGCGGTATAAAGGAGAATCATTAACGTGGAAATTCAACGGAGACCTAGGAAAAGAATTACTTTTATCCGAGTTTTAGACTTCTTAAGTAAGTCCACTCAAAGTGCCGAAGCAAAAAGAATTTCTCAATTAAATTCATCACATACTCTTTGGAATTAGCTATAAAAATTTGTAGCGGATCGGTGAGGTGAAAGTTTTGGGTACTATTCGACTTGTATGTCTTACAAACGCCAACATGATCAAAAAATTTGGTGTGACCACTTCAGTAATAACATTCTATTTATTGTCTCTTTAATTATAATTCTCGGAAACCCATGTGCTTATAAAATAATTTACTGTATATCTTCATGTTGGAAATCAAAAAACAGAGGTAAGTTTACTTTTTTGGTAAAGCATTAAAATATAAAATTACAATAAAAAAACACCCGTTTTTAAAACAACGGGTTCTCTTTTGGAGTTCAAAAAATAAATATAGAGAATCGCATATAAATTAGCAAACGAAAAAGCACTGCAAACGCAGTGCTTTTAGCATTTTTATTGATTGCAATTGGACAGAGCTTCATTCTTTGTAATCGCACTATTCTACTTCAATAACATTTTTTTAAATAAATCTTTTTAGATATTCGCCAAATATTTTGTTCATAACTTTGGGGGTGTTTTCTAAATAAACATTAATTTGTTCAATGTTCGATTCGAATTTATCAGAGTTTCTTTCATCTGTTGGAAAATCAGATATCCCTTTAATAATAATGCATTCAACATCATTCTTCTTACAGATATAAGCAATTGCACCCGCTTCTGTATCGGCTATTGTTATTTCGTTTTCTATAAGTTCTAAATAGTCCTTCCACATAACTACGGCTTTATCAGCGGTGCCAATTGTTCCAGTATAAAAATCATTTCCATATTTGGACAAATCAATCTCTACTATGAAGGATTGTTTAATAAGAGGCTCTACTTCTTTTACTGTGCAATCATATTGAATGGCTTTATCGGGCACAATAATATCTAAATTACTGAACTTATCATCTATTCCTGCACAAGTTCCAGCAACGATTACTTTAGTTAGATTAAATTTAGAAATCATATACTGATTACCACCAACACCATTTACTTTTCTTACACCTGTACTATAAAAAACAAGTTCGGTATCATCAATTGTTCTTATGAAATACTCGCCATAAGGATAACCAAAGCGTTCATTATCTTGTATGCCGAAATATGCCAATGACGCTTCATATTCCCACTTTGTTGCTATGCTTATTCCTAATCTAATTATGTATTTGATTTAGCGTCGTCGATTCTTTTCCGCCAAATTTGGTAAGTCTTTTAACAAGTGAATACGCATACCAATCGCAACGAGACAATTATTAATTTTATCGTGCTAATCGTTATGCGAATTAGGGTGCAAATTCAAACATAAACATCTAATAAACATAGATATAGCAACAAAAAAGCAAGCTAATTCATATCCGAACTAGCTTGCTTTGTGTATTATTTTTTCTGTTTTCTAGTGTATGTAAAGAGAGTTAGAAAATGAAAAGCATAAAAAACATGTCCAATACATTGAAAAAATTGTGGACATATGGTAAATTTATATAGTTATACGTATAAAATAAAAAAGGTTATTGTATCCCTATTTTAAATTGTACAGCAAAGTTTTCCGTTTGTCAAATCCATCAATTTTAGGAGTGATTTTTAATGGATTCAGAATTTCAAAAGGAACAAAAACGTGTGGGATGTGTAATTGAGACAATAACGGAGGGAATTAAAAAGTTAGAGGAAGAAAATTCTCAGCGTCGAAACGAACTGGTTACGATACGTAAACATTTTTGGGATGATGTGAAGGTGAATGTTGATAGCTTCGATGATTATCTTGAAACCATCATCGGTTTAAGACAAGAGGCTCAAGTTCTATCAGTAAGCCAAAGCACCGTTAGACAGGTAGCCAAAAAATTATCCGAGCTTCGACGTATGCAAGAGGCACCTTACTTTGCCCGAATCGATTTTATTGAAGAAGGGGATTCCACTCCGGAACAAATATATATTGGAATTTCTACACTAACCGATGCTAGTGGCGAGGAATTTCTTGTATATGACTGGAGGGCACCGGTCTCAAGTGTTTACTATGAGTATCAAACAGGGCCCGCCAAGTATGTAACGCCTGGTGGTGAAATTAAAGGTAACTTGGAGAAAAAAGGGCAATACCTTATCCGTGGCGGTGTTCTAGAGTCTATGTTCGATACGAGTCTCACCATTGGGGATGAGATTTTACAACAGGTGCTAGGAAAAGGAACAGACAAACATATGCACAATATCGTTGCTACTATTCAACAGGAGCAAAACAGAATCATCCGTCATGATCGAGGGAGACTGCTCATTGTGCACGGGGCAGCTGGTAGTGGGAAAACATCGGCCGCCTTGCAGCGGATTGCTTTTTTACTTTACAAATATCGAGAAATGATAAGTGCCGATCAGATTATTCTATTTTCACCTAACTCAATGTTTAACAGTTATGTGTCCAATGTACTCCCTGAACTGGGAGAAGAGAACATGCAACAAGTCACTTTCCAAGAATATTTAAATCATCGGCTAAGTAAAGAGTTTCAAGTAGAAAATCCTTATGATCAATTGGAATATGTGTTAACTGCTAAGGGTACTACTTCCTACAAATCAAGGGTTGCGAGCATTCGATTCAAAGCATCTCCTACTTTTTTCGAAGCGATCCAATCCTATAGAAAGTCTTTAGAGTTATCTGGCATGTTATTCAAGGACTTAAACTTCAGAGGAAAACCGATTGTTACTGCTCAACAAATAGCAGAAAGATTTTATAGTTACGACACAACACTCCGCTTCCATAATCGATTGGAAAAGTTAAAGGATTGGCTAATTAAGAAGTTAAATGAAACGAAAAAGACTGAAATGGAAAAACCATGGGTACTCGAAAAAATGGAGCTCTTGAGTAATGATGAGTACCGTAAAGCTCAAATCTACTTTGCGAAAAAACGTGGCTTAAGAGGAGAATCGATGACCGATTATGAGCTTCAGTCTGAAGATCTTGCTCAATTGATTATCCAACAAAAATTGAAGCCTTTACGTAAACGAGTCCAAACATTTGGTTTCATCGACATAAGGGGGATATATAAGCAGCTTTTTATTGAACCATCACAAATCAAACGTTGGATAAATGGTGAACCACCTGAAGAGTGGGCGGAGATTTGTCGTGCGACACTGGAAATGCTAAACGGAGGGAAACTTTCTTACGAAGATGCTACTCCGTTCCTCCTTATAAAAGAGCTTATTCAAGGTTTTCAAACAAACTCATCCATCAAGCACGTCCTTGTTGACGAGGCGCAGGATTATTCACCGTTCCAATTCGAGTTCCTTAAGCGTTTATTTCCAAGGGCTAGAATGACTGTACTAGGTGATTTCAACCAGGCGATTTTCGCACATGCAAGTGAAATGAATGATTTTAACACACTTATGAGTCTATACGGACAAGATGAAACGGAAGTCATAAACATGACACGGAGTTACCGATCTACAAAACCGATTATCGAATTTACAAGCAAACTAGTACCTAATGGAGACCGGATTATCCCCTTTGAGCGAGATGGGGAGCGACCTGAGCTAACACAAGTGCTCGATCACACAGAGCTGAATCGCAGAATTGTATCTAAGGTCGAAACATTGCGAAGTCTTCGTTATAATAGCATCGCCATCATATGTAAATCATTTGAAGAGAGCAAGAGTGCATACGAAGGGTTGTCAATTATCGACGATATTAAGCTATTGAAGAAAGGCTCAGATGAATACGAACAAGGCGTTGTCGTCATCCCATCCTATTTGTCCAAAGGCATTGAATTCGACGCGGTCATCATATATGATGCATCCAAGGATGTATACGGAGATGAGAGCCTTCGCAGAGTTCTCTATACGGCTTGCACTAGAGCGATGCATTCATTGCAAATTTACAGTGTTGGTGAACCAACCCCGTTATTATAAATCTCATTGTGGAAAGATTACCAATCATGATGAACATAGTGCTCGTCTTAAAAGCCAAGCAAGTGGATTCAACACTTGCTTGGCTTTTTTCAATAAATTGATATCAGTTTTAAAGTATCCATAGACCAGCCAATAAATTAGTTTTGCTCGAAGAAAGAAAATATCAATAAAAAAATGGGGATCAATCCGTAATGTGAATGGGATTGGTCCAAATTCACATAATACGAGAGTACATCACAATAAAATGAGGAGGGAATTTATTTGAAAGAACTTTTTACAGCGACAGTTACGGCTACTGGTGGACGAGAGGGACGAGTCCAATCTGAGGATGGCGTGTTGGATTTAGCTCTGGCAATGCCAGGTGTGAAAAAAGATACAACGAATCCAGAACAACTTTTTGCGGCAGGCTATGCTGCTTGTTTCGATTCAGCTCTGAATTTGGTGGCAGGAAAGGAAAAAATCAAACACGGTGGATCGGAAGTGACTGCTCACGTCACGTTGCATCAAGGTGATGATGGCTATTCACTATCCGTCAGACTGGATGTTTTGGTTCGGGATGTAGAAAAGGATGTAGCCAAACACTTGGTGGAAGCCGCACATAAAGTATGTCCATATTCAAGAGCTCTTGAAGGAAATATTGAAGTGGATGTCGATGGTCGAACGGCATAACTTACAGTTGATTTATTCATATAATTGCTATAGTTACTAGTAGACTAGCAAAATGGATAGTCTCAGATAGCAATGCCTTCCTAGCGAAAACATTAAAAAAGGCCATTAATTTGCTAATTTGATGGTCTTTTTGTTGTTGAAATAGTGATTTCAGTTCAATGAATATACTGATTGATTGATTTATCCCTTAACAGCATTTCATTCAATAAAACGTGCATTCTATAAAATGGTATCTGTGTATTTTACGGTGAAGCATCTGCTATTTCATTAATAGGTATATATTTTGTAAGTCGTCAAACTACTTTCAAAAGTAACGACTTGGTCCTTGATTACAGCATTGTTTGGTTTATCTAGTGAAAAGCTAAGAAATCTTCGGAAATGTGGTTAACTTTAATTGTTGAGGTACATATTATATGAGTGGGATATTTTTTGGCTTTTTTTATGCAAAAATTGTACATAAAAGTGTCGAGTGATATAATAAGGGGGAATAAAACTTGGAACATGAAAAGAAGGTGGAAGAGATGGGAACTATTTTAGATGATAAAATCAACCAATTAGAACGTGAAATGCCCAATCGAAATCGCATCGCACTTTCTAAAATTCGTGATACAAAAGAATGGATTCCGCTTTTGGAAAAATATAATACAATTGAAGTTATTTCTGGTGCTGAAACCGTCGCTCAAATAAATACTCCTGATTTAATTCCACAGTTAATACAAAAAATTAAATTTTTACAAAAAGAATTAGCGAATGCTGAACTTAATAATTTATATGGTTATCGTGTACAAGAAATGGAACCACTTTCCGGTGAAAAATTAGCTGTTGCAGCATCAGATTATTTAGATGAACTGTTGAAAGATAGAGGTTAACATTCTGATGATTAATCATGCTTTATTAAAACAAGCCATTCATGATATTTCATCTATTCAAAATTTGGAAATGAATCCTAAACAATTGGCTGTAGACGTTTATGCTCTTTCTACCATTTTTAAGGATGAAACGAAGTTTGAAAATGTTATAAATTCCGTTATAAATGCGATAATTAACCTGAAAAACAATCCTTCTATCGGCGAAGATTTAAAGTACAATCTTGCTGAATGGAAGTCTTATCATTTTTTCAGTCCTTATCCAATTTACCCGGAAGATGAAGATATGAGATTAGTTTATCAGTCCGTTCTTACGAATATATTGATCCTTGGTTTTGGCCATCGTTATATTCCCTCAGATTTTTATTCCCGTATTAGTAATAGAATATAAACAGCTCAATTCATCCATGATGATTGAGCTGTTTTTTGGTGGAATAGAAATGAGATGCAAATGGATTTTCAACACTCGCTTGGCATTTTCTAAAAATAATTTTTTTTATTACAGTAATCCATAAACTAACCAATACACCAGTTTTGCTTCATCTCGATTTCCCGGTTCGAGGATTAAAGATCGTGGGAAGGATCCAGGATGTTGGCCATCTTTTAATAGGTCTTTGATATATGGGTTGAGTTGGAAGTTTTCAAGTAATTCTTTGCTGACTTTCTGCTTCGTAACTTTCTTTGCAATAGCCAACTCAAAATAATATGAAAAAACATCATCTAAATCAGGATTAATTATGAACAACATGTTGAGAGCTTCTTCATGCAGTCCGAGTTGAATTAGTGCTCGAACAATGAGCCAACGGACACACTGATGATCCACTGGATTGATCTTGAGAGTGGTTTGGAATTGATTCAATGCTTCCTCATACCGGTTTTGAGACATTAGCCAGGTGCCATATGAAAAACGAGCTCTTAAATAAGGACGATTCAAAACGAAATTCCAAGCTTCATCAAATGATTCGTCCAAATTTTTGGAAGCTGCTCTAATCGCTTTCAAATAATGATTTTCTATAAGGACATTGTCTTCAGATTGCTCGGCTTTTAACAGGTGAACATCCGCGATATCTGAATCGAGCTTCTCAGCATTCAATGTAAACTCATGACGTTTTTCATCTGAATTAGCTTCATAAGCTTGGTAACATAATAGCTGAGCGTGTTCTTGATCATTGACAGGCTTGTACTGCGCATTCATATCATCATTCATAAATGTATTAAGAGACTCTAATGTGTCGAATGGTTGGTGTTGCGTTCTCATCACCATTTCCCACATGAATCGTTCCGTGGCCCGAGGATCTGTACCCATTTCGGTAACAATAGAAGGTCTACCATAAAGTTCTGGTTCTTCAGATTCTAATTGTGCAAATTTCATCACTACGAACTCGGTCATTTGATCTCGATACTTTACTAAAGTTGTCGAAGACACGTTGAAATGTGCCGCTATTTCTTTTTGAGTTATGCGAGTAGGCTCAATTAAACCAAAGTCAATCGCTACTTGAATCGCACCTGCCGCAACAGCACTCGCTTTCTTAGCTTTTACTGTTTGTTCAATTAAGAACGCAGTTAGAATGTTCATAACCATTTCTTGATTGTACTGATATTGAATTAGGAATTGGTTGGCTAAGTCTAGTACTTCTTGTTGAAACGGTGTGAAATCAACGTTATTTCTTTCTTTTACAAACAACTGGTACATGTCTAAATAATTCGGTTCAGAGCCTTTTAACTTTTGAATGAGTTGATCAACAAGATGTGAATCAAATTCAGGAATGAAAATCAATCCATCTGTTCCGATAAGTCCTTTTGGACCGCGTCTCGAATCGGGCATTACTATACCAAATAACCATTTCCCTATGTGAGATTCTTCTTCCACTTGATCTCCGTTAATTGTATGCGTTTCGCCAGTTATCTCACTTCGTAATGTCACTGAATGACCTGTTTGAGTGACTATTTTACCCAGTAATAAAAAAGGATGCTGCCACTGATTCAAAACTTCAATTATTTTAGAGCGTCTTTGCTTGCCTATTTGTTTTTTTATATAGTTTGTCCATAAGTCTCCATTTTCAAAGTATATATAAGTATCCATCGCCAGCACTTCTATTAACTGAGGTTCAAAGACGTCGCGAAGAGCAGAAGTCCAGCTACGAAGACGACTATCCATAACCCCATATTCTCGCGGACTGAGTCCTTCTTCAGCAAACCCAGCGATAATAAGATCAAGTTCTTCATCAATCATTACATTCATATCAATGACATTCGTTTTCCCGCAACACTTCTTATATTTCTTTCCGCTACCACAAGTGCAAGGGTCATTCCGACTTACCAAAGTACTTCACCTGCTCTCTGTTTTAGATAATGAAATCGTAACATAAATGATCATGTTCCAACTATTTATGACTTTCACTAGTTACTTGCTAGTATTCTCGGTAATCAAATAGAAAGTTTAGACGTATGGTTAAGTATTATATTAATAAGAACGTAATATTGACGGGTAAAATATCTTATAGGGGATTCCATTCAGAAAAAAACGAGCAGACCCATATTTGGTCGGCTCGTCTTGTTGTTGTTGCATTCAAACTCTAAGGAAATAACTGCATTATTAATATACTTTATCCCCATTAAAGATCGAATTCTTAACGATTACATAGTCTACTGTAGTAATGGCTTCTAATGTGTTGCCACCTGCATAGGAAATAGATGATTGAAGATCTTGTTCCATTTCGATCAATGTATCTTCCAAAGCACCTTTATGCTCGACAAACATTTTCTTGCCCTCTACATTTTTCTTTTCACCTTTTTGGAATTCCGAAGCGGAACCGAAGTATTCTTTAAAGAGTTTGCCATCTTTCTCGAATGTTTCACCTGGAGACTCTTCGTGTCCAGCAAATAGTGAACCAATCATGACCATGGATGCACCAAACCTTACTGATTTCGCGATATCTCCATGAGTACGGATGCCGCCGTCTGCAATAATTGGCTTCGTTGCTGCTTTTGCACACCAACGTAGCGCCGCTAATTGCCAACCGCCAGTTCCGAATCCAGTTTTAATCTTCGTAATACAAACTTTCCCTGGTCCGATGCCAACTTTAGTTGCATCTGCACCTGCATGTTCCAATTCTCTCACTGCTTCAGGCGTTCCAACATTCCCTGCAATCACAAAACTCTCAGGTAAATGTTTCTTAATATGCTGAATCATCTCGATGACTGCATTGGAATGGCCATGTGCAATATCAATGGTAATGAACTCAGGTACAAGTTGTTCAGTAGCTAACTGTTGTATGAAGGCGTATTCTTCCTCTTTCACGCCAACGCTAATAGAAGCTATTAATCCACGAGACTGCATATCTTGAATGAAAGAGACGCGTTTCTCTGGTTGAAAACGGTGCATGATATAAAAGTAACCTTTTTCTGCTAGGTAGATCGCAATCGTTTCATCAATAATAGTCTGCATATTGGCAGGGACTACAGGCAACTTAAACGTATGTTTACCTAAAGTCACCGTTGTATCACATTCAGAGCGGCTATTTACTACACACTTCGCTGGAATTAATTGAATATCTTCGTAATCAAATACGTTTTCCATCATTTACACCCCTAAATCCGAATATTAAAGTTTTGTTTTTTAAAAATGTTCGTCTATAGGGTAATTTATAACATATCCACTCGCATGTCAAAGCTTTTTACAAATCCACATGATTAAATTTATTGATATTCCAAAATTGAAAAAGTCCGCTTTTTGTAAAAATGCACCCAACCAATACACACTAAAAGTTTGGTTGGTGCATTTTTATTTCTAAACTACTCTTTCTTCGAGGTGTATTGGAGCGATGTTCTTTTACCTTTCAACGATTTGGAACCAATCTCTGCAAATTCGCGAGCGAGTTCTGCTTTAATATTATCTGGCTCGATTTTTTGTTGAGGAGATTCGTTTAGAACTTTCAAAGCTTTAGTTCCTATTTCTGCAAACTCACTAGCAGTTTCTTCTTTGATACGACCTGGTGCGATTTTTAGGCTTTTTGGAGACTGAGGTAAAGTTTGTTTGCTATTACTATGGGATTTGTTATCATCTCTGCCCACAATGCATCATCCTTTCTAAATTTGGTTCGTATTAGTTTGTCTTAGGAAATCATATTCATGTAGAGAAATTTTTAAAAAATTAGTGATACCAAATTATTGTAAAAATTTATAAATAAGGTTCTTGATTAACGGTAAAATTCAGATGGAAGATGGAAATTTCAGGGCTAACGAATTGATATGAGAGAAATTAAAAATCTCGCCAGATGGAAAAGGAAAGGATGAAATGAAGTGGTCACATTTTTAGAAAACCTACAGGATTTAACATCTTTTTTGTATTTATTTCAAGCATTTTTTTTCACAGACAACTCAAACTAACTAAGTGGAAAAGAAAACTTTCTAAAGGCGAGATGACCATGTATGTCATTACTTCACTTGCAATTCCTATTTACGGCATTACTTATTTTGTTCTTTTACTTGGAACATAACCTGCACTATTCTGCCCTATATAAAGTTAGAACGGCAAATAATTAATATGAATACTCATTCATTTTATGGTAAAGTCTTCTATACAGAAGGTTTTTTAAAGGGAGCGGGATTCATGATTTTTAAGAAAAAGGTGGAGCAGTCCGAACAAAATGGTGTTCAAATGATTAATGGCACCATCGCATTTCAAGGCGTTAAGCTAAATGTGTACAGCTTTTTGTCGGACGGTGTCTTAATTGATACCGGTGCAAAGTCACTCGAAAAGGAATTCCGCCCATTCTTTGACCGACACGAAATCGATCAAGTTATGATCACCCATCATCATGAAGACCATACGGGTGGAGCGGCTTATCTACAGCAGTTAGGAAAACCAATTTATATGAATGAGCAATTTATCACTAGCTGTCAGTCGAAAGCGAACTATCCGTTATATAGGAAAGTGTTCTGGGGAAAACGAGACCCATTTCAAGCGAAGCCGATGATGAGTACTTTTACGAACAGAGGGACAACATGGGAGTCTATTCACACTCCTGGCCATGCAGCAGATCATATGGCTTTTCTGAATAAAGAAACAGGACAACTATTCACCGGCGATCTATATTGTCAAGATCGGACAAAAGTAGTTCTTCGAGATGAAAGCATTCCAACGCAAATCAATTCCCTGAAACGAGTCCTTGCCTACGATTTCGAAGAGGTATTTTGCAATCATGCAGGGTATCTAAAAGACGGCAGAAACAATCTCAATCGTAAACTCGATTATTTGCTTGAACTACAAAGTGAAATTTTTGTGCTCCATAGTAAAGGGTTACAACCAAAACAAATCAATAAAATCCTCTTCCCTCAAAGATATCCCATTTTGTATTTTTCAATGGGTGAGTGGGATTCGTTACATATCGTAACGTCGGTTCTTAAGGAAGGATTGGCTAATTAAAGATTCACTTTGGTTTGAAATTAAATAAGTACAAGCTACAGAACATTTCTTTGTCATGAGAAATGTTTTTTTCTTTATTAAAAACGGGAAGAATATTTAATTAACAATAAGAATACAATTAAATACAACAATAATTTATTGTAAATCGATAAATTATTTGTTAAAATCAAATTGAAAATAAATTAGTGAGGTGCTTTTTATGAAACGCGGAACAACACTCTTTTTAAAGATAGCTGTCATTTTTATTGGTATTCCGGTTCTAGCTTTGTGTCTCTTTTTATTGCCTCAGATTGCGTCTGAAGCTAATGAAGCAGCTGAAAGAGGTTCGGATGTTGCCTATGTGGTATATGGCATTCTTTTGATCATGTATGTTTCCACTGTCCCATTTTACTTTGCTTTGTATCAATCTTTTAACCTCTTAAGCTATATTGACAAAAACCAAGCTTTCTCCGAGTTATCAGTAAGAGCTTTAAAGAAAATTAAAAATAGTGCTCTTATCATGAGTGGCTTGTATGTACTAGCACTTCCATTCGTCTTTATACTAGCAGAGATCGATGACGCACCTGGTCTCGGACTAGTGGGAATGGTGATGATTTTTGCTCCATTAGTCATTGCTGTCTTTGCTGCTGTACTTCAAAGACTTCTACAAGAAGCCATCGATATAAAATCAGAAAATGACTTAATGGTCTGAGGTGAAAACTATGGCAATTATAATTAATATTGATGTGATGTTGGCAAAAAGGAAAATGAGTGTAACAGAACTATCGGACAGGGTTGGAATAACGATGGCGAATCTGTCTATATTGAAAAATGGAAAAGCAAAAGCGATTCGATTATCAACTTTAGAAGGAATTTGCAAAGCATTAGACTGTCAGCCTGGAGACGTTTTAGAGTACAAAAGTGACGAATATATTCAAGAGTAATAAGGTTGGAATATAAATTTATCACCTAACGGTCACTGCGATTGACACTTCAAAAGAAGTTCGTGTTAATGAAAGTCTCGTCTGATGCAACGAAACGATTTTCAAAGAATGATTTTCAAAGAAAATCAAATTAGCTAAAGGTTACGGATGTATAACAACTTTTTACAAATTTGTTTGTAATACAGAAATCATTTTGCTAATATCATTATTAATAGTTAAACGAGCGATGAAGAGACGAGTAAATAAAACAGAACTTTACAGAGACCCCCGGATGCTGAAAAAGGGGGAAGTGACTTTTATTGAATAAAACCTCTGAGCTTCGTACGGAACTAAGAATTTCTTAGGGATGCTACGACGGTTTCCTCCGTTATTGGGATAGGGTATCACATTATTTGTCGTACCTGATAAGGCTTGTTGAGTAATCAATAAGCAAAACTGAGGTGGTACCGCGAATTCAACTCTCGCCCTCAAGATGAAAATCTTGAGAGGTGAGAGTTTTTTTTATTTTCTAGCATGAAGTGATTAAACATTCTATAAAAGAGGTGACTGATATGCATTGGGCATACCAAATGGCTGAAAAATTAATTGAGAAACACCCAACAAAAGAGGTCTTTACATGTGCTTCGGGAATTAGTCCATCTGGTTCTGTTCATATAGGCAACTTCCGTGAAGTTGTGACTACATATTTTGTAGTGAAAGCATTAGAGGGTATGGGCAAAAAGACAAGGTTTATATTTTCATGGGACGATTTTGATCGTCTAAGAAAAGTTCCGCTAAATGTATCTCCCGACTTCAAGTCGTATGTCGGCTTACCTTATTCAGAAGTCCCAAGTCCTTTTGGGAAAGGATCCTATGGGAATCATTTTGAAAAAGAATTTGAGTCATCTTTGGACCAATTTGGTATCTTCCCAGAATATATCTATCAGAGTACTGAATACCGGTCTGGTCGATATGTACCCTATATCTTAATAGCAATGAAAAAAAGAAAAGAAATCTATGATATTCTCATGCGCTTCAAATCCAGTAAACCGTCTGAAGAAGAGCGAGAAGCTTTTTATCCAATTACGTTGTACTGTGACATGTGCGGAAAAGATACAACGACTCTAGGTGCATTTGATGAAGAATCTTCAAAAATTAACTATACATGTTCTTGTGAAAACAGTGGATCTGAATATGTATCAAGTAGCCGTAAAATAAAGCTCAACTGGAAAGTGGATTGGGCTATGCGTTGGATGGTTGAAGAAGTTGTGTTTGAACCCGGAGGAAGAGATCATTCTTCTGCAACAGGGAGCTATAATGTTTCAAAAGTAATCGCTAAAGAGATTTTTAATTATGAGGCACCAGAATATGTGGCGTATGAATTTATAGGATTAAAAGGTACGAGTCAAAAAATGTCCAGTTCCTCTGGCAACGTCATCACGCCAACTGATTTATTGAACATTTATACACCCGAACTGATCCTTTACTTGTTTGCGAAATATAGACCTAGTTCCGCTTTTAACATTGGGTTTGACGAGGAAGTGTTGCGGAACTATTCAGAGTATGAGAGACATTTAGCTCGTGCAAGAGGGGGAGATGAAAAAGACGAAGTTACGATACAATCCCTTGAATTAATCGGAGCGGAACAATGTTCGAAAAGACCTAATTTCAATCAAGTAGCAGGGATATTTCCTCTCTTAGATTTTAATGAAGAAGTATTGTTAACAAGCTTAAAAGAAACTGATCAAGAATATTCAACTGAGGAAATTAAAATAATTAGTGATCGAGTTGCTTATTGGATTAATCATTGGAACCCACACCGTTCAATAAGAGTAAATCAAGAAAACAATTACACTTACTATGAAAGCCTTACAAAAGAACAAAAAGAAAGAGTGAGTCAACTCGCGAAAGTCATTTCCGATGATTTAGACTTAAAAGGAGACACGTTTATGAGTGCAGCATATGCAATTTGTCGCCAAGAAGACAAAAAAAGAATGCGTGAATGTCAAAAAGAGTTGTTCCAAAATACGTATCAACTAGTTTTAAATGAAAATAGTGGACCAAGATTACCGCTTCTAATTAGTGCGGTGGGAAAAGATCAAATGGTTAAATTACTTACTTTCTAACAGCACATTATATACATCAATCTTGTTATAAGATGTCGTTCTACAGTGATATTTAAGTTGTATTTACGTTTATTTTTTTATATATAGATGGAGCAAAATCGTGAAGACTCGAGCGGAAAAAGCGAAGTACTGATATTAACTCGGACGTTAAGTCCGAGTTAGTTCGAAGCATCCTTGTAAAGTGCAGCAATTTTCTGGAGTATCTTCAATCATATTAAACCTAGCTAATAATCAAAAGATGTTTGAAATTTCTCACAGTCTACTGCATTATTAACAATAGACAGTCTTTTCGTAATCAAGGATGATCGGATTGCGTAGAAGAAATACATTCTATGAAGGAAGTCACTTATGTTAGAAGAAAATATCACACGGATTCATATAGACGGAAAAGAATTAATCCTAATCGGTACCGCACATATTTCGAGACAAAGTGCTGAACAAGTAAAAGAGGTTATTGAAAGAGAAAGACCCGATTCTGTATGTATCGAATTGGATGAACAGCGATATCAATCCGTTATGGAAAACAACAAGTGGAAAGAAACGGACATTTTTAAATTAATTAAAGAGAAGAAAGCGACATTACTATTAATGAATCTAGCCATCTCTTCTTTTCAAAACCGTTTAGCAAAACAATTTGATATCAAGCCTGGCGCAGAAATGATTCAAGGTATTGAATCGGCAAAAGAAACGGGTGCAGAGCTGGTCTTGGCCGATCGCAATATTCAAATTACCTTTTCTCGGATCTGGTCAAATCTTGGCCTAACAGGGAAAGCACAACTTCTAAATGGTATTTTCTTTAGCATTTTCAGTAAAGAGACAATTTCAGAAGATGAACTTGAAAAAATGAAATCTCAAGATACGTTAAACGCGGTTCTTGCTGAATTCACGGAACATTTTCCGAAGCTAAAAAAGCCTCTAATTGATGAGCGAGATCAATACTTAGCTCAAAAAATTAAAAATGCACCTGGTGAAAAAGTAGTCGCAGTACTTGGCGCAGCACACGTACCAGGGATTACAAAAGAAATTCATAAAGATCATGATTTAGATGCTTTAACAACTATAGCTCCTAAATCCATCGTACCAAAGCTAATAGGCTGGGCCATACCTATATTAATTCTGGCCATCATTGCCTATACATTTATAACCAACCCTGCAGCAGGATACGATCAAGCGATCAGTTGGATTATTTGGAATGGTGCACTTGCTGCCATTGGAGCTGCGGTTGCTTTAGGTCATCCGCTGGCCATTTTGTCAGCATTCATTGCTGCTCCATTTACTTCACTAAACCCCTTAATCGCAGCGGGATGGGTTTCGGGACTTGTTCAAGCCTCTATTCGTAAACCGAATGTTGGAGATTTTGAAAGACTATCCGAAGATGTATTTTCCATTAAAGGATTTTGGGATAATAAAGTAACGCGTGTTTTGCTGGTCATTGTTCTTACCAATTTAGGCAGTACCCTAGGAACGGTTATTGGTGGTGCTGATGTCATTCGCGTATTTTTCAATAGCTTATAAATGGAACCTATAATGGCAGCCCTCACAAGTCTTGTATTTAAGACTTGGCGGGCTGCCTTATTTTGAATCTCTACATGACACCTTGTCATATTTCAATTGCATTGTGACAAGGTGTCATATATAATGTAAACTTAGTTCGATATGACAAGGTGTCACTTATGTGTAGATGGGAGTGTTATAGGTTGCCAAAGCAAACCTTTTTTAATTTACCAAAAGAAAAAAGAGAATCATTAATTTCAGCTGCGATGAAAGAATTTTCTCGCGCTCCTTTAGCAGAAGCTTCTATTGCAAATATTATTAAAGATGCTGCCATTCCAAGGGGTAGCTTTTATCAATATTTTGAAGACAAGGAAGACATTTTTTACTTCTTGCTTGAAAGATATTCAAGTACGCTCAATCAAAGATTTCGATCAATTTTAGTGAAAGAAGACGGTGATCTTATTCCAACTTTTATCGAATCTTACAGGATGATGCTTGAGAGCATCCAAAACAAAGAGTTTCGCTATTTTTTCAAAAATGCTTTTTTAAATATGAATTATCGAATAGAAAATACAATATCAAAAAGTATATCCGAAGAAAAAAGGAACAGCCGATTTGCAGAAGTAGCCAAGTTAGTGAACATGGATCTTTTGAACATTCAACATGAAGCGGAATTGTTTCATGTAGTTAAGATTATTAGAGCTGTGACTTTCCAAAACCTAATTCAAGTTTTTGCACTCGAGTTATCGATGGAGGAATCCATTAAAAATTATACACTCGACCTTCATTTGATTAAAAACGGGGTCTATAAAAAGTGATCGACAATAGATGTAGTACGGAGGAATAAAAATGACAGAGCAGAAAAAACCACCTTATGGCATTATCGCCATTTTGTTTACCGGGGCATTTGTGGCGATTTTTAACCAAACGCTTTTAAATATCGCATTGCCTTCGATCATGACGGATTTAAATATAAAAGATGCATCAATCGTTCAATGGCTTGTGACAGGTTATATGCTAGTGAATGGGATTTTAATTCCAGCGAGTGCCTATTTCATTCAACGTTTTTCAAATCGATCTATTTTCATATTAGCGATGTCATTATTTGTTCTCGGAACGATTATCGCTGGTTTTGCACCGACTTTTGGTGTGTTACTTGGGGCTAGAATGGTGCAGGCAGCGGGTGCGGCTTTAATGATGCCGTTATTAATGAACGTCATGCTAGTTGCATTTCCCGTCGAAAAGCGTGGGGCGGCAATGGGGATATTTGGATTAGTGATGATTGTAGCTCCAGCCATCGGACCAACACTTTCAGGTTATATTGTTGAACATTACTCATGGAGAGTGCTGTTTTTCGTGGTCTTACCGATTGCTTTGATTCCATTATTATTAGGGATATTTAAGCTAAAGAACTTAACCTTCCAAAACAGAGAAATTTCGCTCGATAAACCTTCACTCGTCCTTTCGAGTCTAGGATTTGGTGGGATCTTATATGGGTTTAGTGCGGCTGGACAAAATGGATGGAGTGACCCCTATGTTTTAGGGACAATCACGATTGGTGTCGTATCTCTCGTGGTATTCATTCTTCGTCAACTGAAATTAAAAGAGCCACTACTGGAATTTAGAATTTACAAATACCCAATGTTTGCTTTATCATCGGCTATTTCAATTGTCTTATCCATTTCCATGTTTTCGGCGATGATTTTAATGCCGATTTATGTTCAGACGATTAAAGGAATCTCACCATTTGATTCCGGTTTACTCATGTTGCCTGGAGCTTTGGTGATGGGCTTTATGTCACCAGTCACAGGTAAACTATTTGATAAATACGGAGCAAAAGTTCTAGCTATTACGGGGATGGCAATTGTTACTCTTTCAACTTATTACTTTAGTGAGTTAAGTGTAGAAACAACTTACCTTCATATCATGTTCCTTTATACCATTCGCATGTTAGGCATATCCATGGTGATGATGCCAGTTATGACGAACGGTTTGAACACTTTGCCAATGAAAGCTTACCCACATGGCACAGCGATGAACAATACACTTCAGCAAGTGTCTGGAGCGATTGGTTCGGCGTTACTAATAACAGTTATGAACACACGAGCAACTTCTGCAGCCGGCGATTTAGCGAAGAATGGTACCAACCCAGCGGAAATCATGAATGTTTCCCTAATGGAAGGAATCAACTATACCTTCTTCATCTCTACATTCATTGCCGCAGTCGCTTTAGCGTTAACATTATTTATTAAAAAACCAATCAGACAAGTTACGGAAGAAGAGAAAGACCAAGTGTATAAACAAATTCCTGTCGAGGAATAAAAAACGTGAAAACTTAATATTCAACAAAAAGGAGGATCAATTTGAAAGTGAATTGATCGTCCTTTACTTTTTGCTTTATTCTTTGAATCCATGTATTAAAACGAGATTTTTTCCAAGAACGTGATCAACAACTAGGCTTTATTATATTTATTTCACGAAAAAAACATAGGAACTTCTTTTTGGGACAAATTATAAAAAAGAAAACGATGTTTGAGGTGAAGTTTATGATCATAGATAGGTCATCCGAATGGAAAGAAGGCTTAATCGAACGTTTAGAAAATCGTGAAACATGGGATAACTGGACGCTTTATCAGATGAATTATGAAGTGGTGAAAACCAATTTAATTTCTGATTTTAGCGGGTTGCAATCACCCAAGTACTTGCCGAATCTAACACCACTTAAACATCAGTTGGATGTGGCGGAAACGGTTATAGAGCGAATGAATGGAAAAGCGATTTTAGCAGATGAAGTAGGTCTTGGTAAAACAATTGAAGCGGGTTTGATATTAAAAGAATATCTCATTCGTGGTCTTGTGAAAAAAGCGCTCATATTAGCCCCGGCATCACTAATCAATCAATGGGCAGAAGAGTTGAATCAGAAATTTTATATTCCGGCGATTCCTTATAGAAAAAACACGTCATTAGACCATTACAATGTCGTCGTGATGAGTATGGATACGGCGAAGAAAAGCCCACACAAAGAACATATTTATGCACAAGATTACGACATGATCATTATCGATGAAGCACATAAACTCAAAAACCATAAAACGAAAAACTACGAGTTTGTTCAAGGTTTAAAGAAGAAGTTTTGTTTATTATTAACAGCCACACCGATTCAAAACAATGTGTTTGAATTATTTCATCTTATTTCATTACTAAAACCGGGGCATCTAGGAAATTACGAGACATTTCAATCGTCATTTTCTGCAAGCAAGCATAACTGGGAACACGATGAGTATTTGAAAGAATTAGTGAATCAAGTCATGGTACGTAATAGAAGGCAAGACACTGGGATCGATTGGACTACTCGTAAGGTGCAAACCATTCCAGTTCAGTTTACCCAAGCGGAACAAGAAGTGTACGACTTAATTTTAGAGCTAAAACATATCTCTCCAGTTTTTTCGGGTGCCTTTTCGATGATTACATTGCAAAAGGAAATGTGTAGCAGCAAAGAAGCGACCTATTTAACGTTAAATAAAATGCGACAAAAATGTACCGAACCGAAAGAGATTGCCCATGTAGAAGAAATTATTCAAAGACTTATGGTGTTAGAGATCAATGCAAAAGCAGAAAAAGCGTATGAAATAATCAAGCAGGCAAATGATAAAGTCATTCTCTTCACCGAATATCGAGCGAGTCAAGTTTACTTACAGTGGTTTTTACATCAAAAAGGGATTACCAGTGTTCTATTCAATGGTCAGTTCAAGAAAAGCAAACGAGATTGGATGAAGCACTTATTTAAAAATCATGCGCAAGTGCTGATTGCGACTGAATCAGGTGGGGAAGGAATTAACCTTCAATTTTGCCACCATGTCATCAACTACGATTTACCATGGAACCCGATGAAGCTCGAACAACGAATTGGACGTGTGCACCGATTAGGACAAGAACATGATGTGCATATTTACAATTTAGCCATTGAAAACACCATTGAAGACGATATCTTAAAATTGCTTCACACTAAAATCGATGTCTTTGAAAAAGCAGTCGGTAATCTAGACGATATCCTATCGTCATTCAAACAATCGATTTAAGGACTTTAAGGGGCATCTGAAGGAGGAGTTACATGTACCCCCAACAAATTCATAGCTATTTACACGACTTTTTTAAAGAAAATAATTGTCCAATTCTAAATAATCACCCACATTACATGACGGTACAGTTAACCGTTGATATGGATAAACGAATTATGAATCGCCCGTTTTATTGGAGATATCAAGAAAGTACAGGGGCAGAACCAAATCCTGCTCAACTAACGTTTATAACCGATCAAAATAAATTATCGGAAGATGTAAAAGGGGAAGTCATTCACTTTGGTTCCCCGCGACTCAATCAAATTTTCCAAGTAACAAATGAGCTAGGTGCATTTGTTCAGATGTATGAGAGAGTAACACACACACCTGTGACAAAAACCATTTTAAATCCGTGGTTGGGCGTGAATTATCTCGTCTCTTATTACAGCGATCAGACGAGAGAAATGCTCTTTTCACTTGGCATTAACTTAATGACAGGTCGAATAGTGGATCAGTTTCAAGAATCACTCATTAAGTTGCAGTTGGATACGATCATGTCTGATGGCGCTTTTACATTGGATTATTTTATTAAACCCGTGCGTGGACTTGAACGATTAGACGCAGCCATTGATAAATATATTCAAAACGATGATCATTCATGGGCGGAAGAAGCGAATAAGAGATGGCAAAAGGATCGAAAGGTTTTGGAGTATTTCTATGAAGGTGTAGAAGACAAACCGGACTGTTATGAAATGGAGAAAAAAGCAATGAACGAACAATACAAAGCGAAGATTAAAGTGGAGATTGTAAATGGTGGATTGTTTTATTTGAAATAGGTGTGAATTTAAAGCTCAAACAGAAAAAAGGTCCACTTAGCAAAAAAGCTAGGTGGACCTTAAAGAATAGTGTCTTTAACCTAATCCTTATTTATTGGTACTTGAATGGATTCAATAGCGTATGGTTCCATAACGGGCACTAGAGGACCCTCGCCTTTTGAATTAGGATTAGCCACTCTATACACATGCACGATTGGCGTTATAGTGAGAGTTGTCACAGCATCATCCACTACATTCGTCGTAATTCTTGGATAACTTCTATGATTCACATTAAAATCTGTACTATGACCAGTGTCCCGGTAATGAACATACTTGTATTCTTTTCCTAAATTATCGGATATTAAGTATTCGATTGAAACAGCTCTCAATTCTTGCTCTTCTTGTGAAACTATTCGCTCGTCTACTAGTTCCGACAGATATATGGTAGAGGAAACTGGAGTTTGTGTTATTTTTGTTACGCCTACTTCAATCCCTTTATCCTCAGAGAAGACCTCACTAGGAACATATTTTTTTGTTTTAGTATTTAACATGTCTAATGAAAATTGGAAAGACCAACTTCCTAACGTTTCTTGATGAGTGTTATTTAAATTAAGTACAGAATCTCCCTTCCATGTAAGGTGAAGGGCGTCTGGTTTAGACCCTTTTAGTAATTGATAGATATAGATAACAGCGTATTCATGGTCATTGATTTTTTCTACTATATAATTTTCAAAATATCCATTATCCTTATAACGACCTCCGAATTCTTCCACCAATAGTTTTCCTTTTAAAACAGGTCTCTCTCCTAAATCTTTTTCACTCGTAATCGTATAGGCAATTGTAATGTTTTCTCCATCATATACTGCATTAGTTGCCGTAATACTAACCCCATTACTTTCTCGTGTTACCCCTATATCAGTCGAATGATTATCATATTCCTCAAATACATAATTTTCATCATTCCCGAATAATGCAAATATGTTATTAATAAGTGGTACCTTTGTTGCTAAGGCAGGGAATGTAGCACTTAATGTAAAACTAGAAATGACAATCAAGGACGCTACAGCTATTAAAAAAGAATGTTTCTTTTGCTTCATCGACTTCGTTGATGCTATTTTTTTAAACACTTTTTTTTGAATGCGATTTCGTTCCATTGCTGAGAGTGGCATTTCTTCAAACTCACTTACGTTTAGTTTTACATCATTTAACTCTTTAAAAATGGACATCTTTCACACCTCACCCTTCACTAAAATAGTTTTCAACTTTTTTCTGCCTCTAGAAAGCTTATTGTGAACCCAAGACTGCTTTACTTTATATTCCTTGGCAATTTCGTTTGTTGGAACACCTTCTAAGTAATACTTTTCAAATATCGCTCGTTCAGTAGCGCTCAATGTATTCAATATGGAAGATAAATCAACTCCACTAGGCTCGACCATTGATTGAGTATATACATGTTCATCTAACCCAAACTTACTTCCAAATCGCTTTGTTTTTTCAGTTTTGCGGATATAGTCAATCGCTCGATATTTGGCGATTGCAGCAATCCATTGCTTGAACTCGTTTTTTGTGGGATCAAATGAATCAATATGAAACCAAATCGAAGTTAAGACATCTGCGAAGCATTCTTCAATATCTTGTTGATTGCCATTCAAATATCTTCGAATAATACTATTTAGCAGACCTTCATAATTATTTATAAGATAGGAAATAGTCTTTTCATTTTTAATGATTAATTGTTGTACAACGTTTTCATTTGTTATCTTCACTTCAACCTCTCCCTGATCATTTTTGGGTACCTTGCCTATTAATACGTATATAAAATAGAAAACCTATCAAAAAGTTAAAATATTTTGTTTAAAACGTTAAAACATCCATACATTCCCAATCTTAGCTTACACGAACTATTTAGGCATCATCAAAATTTTGTCAATATGAATTTAAATTGCTGATTAGTCCAAGATAATGAAAAATCGGCATCCAACTGTACTGCTAATTGGATGCCGATTTTGGTATTAATTTAAGGATCTTTTTTCGATTAAGCGCAACATTCAGCTTGGTGAGACTTAGTACGAACGTTAAACACTTTTTTCATAAGTTCTAATAGACTTACTTGATCTTTGTTTATACCTGCTTGGCGTGCATATGACGCTTTCTCCATTTGCTGATTTAACTCCATTTTTCTTGCTTCCATCACGTGTTGCATTTCGTAAAAACTAAACATAAAAATCATTCCTCTCATTTTTAAAATTTGTAATTTGCAAGTATAAAATATGCTTGTTCCGTGTCAATAAGAATTGAGTCATGAGAGTTAAAAAAACTTGGTGGAGTCGATAAGAAAATATTTTCTTTGATTACTTAGGAAACTGGACTTGATGTCAATGCCGATGTTTTTTTACCTCTTGATATAGTTATATGCTAAATGATTGCAAAATGCAACTAATAAATAAAGTTTTTTTAAAAATAAATGGTTTATTAAAATTTGCGTCTTAACGATAATTTTTGGGTGAAAATTATCGTTAAAGGTTCTGATCTTTGCTGAGGTCAACAAAACTAACTATACAGATTTTGGCCATCTTACTTGCTATTCAATTCTTTGATTACTCTTACAGCCTCATCAATACTATTGACGGGTAAAATCTGGATGGTTAATTTGTTTTCTGCTTTTACTTTTTCAGCTTCTTCCAAATTTGCAGCCGGTAGAATGATAAATGGGAAGTGGTTATGCTCGGCTATCACCATTTTTTCCTCAACCAATCCAACTTCCTTAACATCTCCATTTCGCTCTAAGGTGCCCGTAACGCCAAATGTGAGTTTGTTTTCTAATTCGTTTTGATAAATTAATGCAGAAAGACCTAAGGCTAACCCTGCGCTAGATCCATCCGAATTCTCTCTACTCAAAAATTCGTTAATAAATGAAATTTCTCCTTGAACATACCTTTTCACGTTTTCTTCCATTACAAGGAAATCATCTTGAACTAAACCGAATAACTTTAGTAAGTCATTTGTTCTGCTAATGTATTTGATTCGATTAGTAACTTCATTGAAATTGAAAATTCGATTGTTCTCACTTTCTAAAGAAAAAATAATATCTTTCTTATTGTGAGAGTCTTGAATGTCATAGACTTTCACGGCAAGGATATTTATGCCGGAGCCTTTCAAAAGTTCTTCAGGGTCATTGTATCCAGTCACTGCATAGGTATGAGATTCATAACCAACAAGCATCAATTCATAACCGAACATCATAGTCAAAAAGGTAAATACAAAGATTATGTGAAGCCTCTTTACTTTATTTCTAACAAAGATGATGAACAGAATTAAACTAATGACCATCATCACAAATATGATGGCTAAAAGAACAAAAATAGTAATTAAATCCAATATATAGGCAACTAATAGTGAGGAATGGATTAAAATGATGATTACGATGCTATTCAACAAGACTAAACGTTTGCTGTACTTCTTAATTTTACTCTCCTCTAGTTCCATTTCTCATCAAGCCCCTATTTTTGCAGGATTTTAACGCCTGAAATTTCTATTATGTAAGGTACGCACGAGTTGTAGTAAATATGTTCATATCCCAAAACCCCCACTCGTCTAAGGTTTTCAGATGAGTGAGGGTTTAATTTTAGTTATTTAAATGTCTAACGGCATTCGGATTAAAACCTGCTGAGCCAGATGGCAACAACTCAAATAAGTGCCAAGGAGAACTATAGTTATCTCCAGGTCCAAAGAAATCGTTAGCAACTAAGTAGATTTCATCAGTAGGGGTTTTTCTAAATACAGAAACGCCAGGATACACTTGTCCGTCTATGAAAAAGCCTAGATCTTGTTTAAAGGTATTATTTTGCGTGGAGATCATTTTAAATTTCCAGTCTCTTTCTTCCGCTAGTGTTGCTTGAACCTCAGACGAATCTGGAGACGCAAGAACGAAAGGCGCTTTGTGAGCTAGGTAATGATAGACGCCATTAAATCCGTCTGCCCACATGGTGCAATAGGAACACGATTTGCCCATGTTTTGAATGACAATGAGTTCATCTTTTTCACCAAATAAATCAAGAAGTGAAATGGATGTTCCTTCTTTCCCTTCAAACTCGTAATTTTGGACGAGCTTATGTGGCTCAGATTTTCGTAACTCTTTAATGCGTTGTTTTTTTTCAGCAATTTCTTTTTCAAGTTGCTCAATTTCTATTGTCGCATTCATCCATTTCGGCTCCTCTCGTATGATTCTAAATAAATACTTCCATCGTTTTTCCGCTTTCTAGGTAAGTCTTTAAATTACTTAAAATAAATGGCCAGCCATTATTAACTCCTCTAAAAGTATCACTTTCTTCTACGTAATCCGCATCTAACAAATTCTTGTGCATTAATGTCAACTTTACTATATGGTTATCCATTTCTTGTAATGAAAACGAGACAATCGTTGGTACCTCGCGCACAGTTTCGTCACCAACACTTTCCCATGTATACGTCATTTCTTTATTGTGCTCATAGCTCAATATTTCTCCTGAGTCCGTTAATTCGCCTCTGAAATATTCGACACGAGAGCCCACTTTCCAATCGGACTTAATAGCTGTTCCAAAAAAATATTGTTCCGTGTGTTGAGTGTTTGTTAATGCATCCCACACTTTTTCTGCGGTTGACGATATGTACATAACATATTGAAAAGTAGATGAGTTCATATAAATCCTCCATTATTCGTTGTATATGTATAGTTCGCTTTCGAATGAATGAATCCTTTAAATCTGCAAATAAAAAAGAAAAGTCATCAGAATAACCATTCTTCAGCCTTTTCCTATTTAGACTTCATACTCATGATGATCATAACAATCCCGCTAAAAAGAAGGATGCCTTTCTTTAATGATATCTTTTCTGAGAGCCCTGATAATCCTATTCCTGTTGTAACGATTAAAATGACAGGTCCCACTAACGCGAGCATAGTATTGATATAAAAAGCTTTTTCTAAATCATTATATTTTAACATCAACATGGCAGCGGTTATTTCAATACTTCCAGAAATGAGTCTCAATGCAATCATAAAAAAAAGTGCCTTTTCCATTAACCCAAACACCTAGTCACCCTCTACGATGGATTCATTACTAATTATATGTAGAGAATAGGCGTTATAGGTCATGCAAAGACACACATTTTACATACATCATTCATCTAAAGGTTTATAACAGAACCACCAGTCTAAACACTGGACATCCCCTTGTTGAGCTTCTTCTACTCGTTTCTCTACAGCCATTACAGTTCGTGGCGGAGGAATAATTACCTGACTTCCTAAGTACGAATTGTTTGGCCAGTTTACAGGTGTTGCTACTCCGTTTTCTGAAGTGACTTGTAAAGCCTTCACAACTCTTAAAATCTCATCAATATTCCGACCGACACTCGGAGGATAATTTAACATTAATTGGATGATTCCTTTTGGGTTCACAATGTACACGGTTCGAACGGTTGAAGAGCCTAAGTTAGGTGATATCATCCCTAATTGCATCGAGAGCTTTCCAAGCTGATCCGCGATAATAGGAAAACTGATGGATACATGAAAATGATCCCGAATCCATTCCATCCATTTCATATGCGCAAAAACATCATCTAAAGATAAGCCGATTAATTGTGTGTTTAGCTTCTTAAATTCATCGCTTTTAAGTTGAAACTCTACAAATTCCGTTGTACATACTGGCGTAAAATCACCCGGATGTGAAAATAGCACAAACCATTTCCCTGCATAATCATCAGGCAATGTTAGTTTTCCTAATGTGGATTCAACCTCGACATGTGGAAATGGCTCGCCTAAAAGAGGTGGACAACCTCGTTCTTTCATTCTACTCGTTCCTCCTAAATCCGATAATGACACTCCTAAATAGGTATATGCATGATCCCGGTATTCAGTTATGAGTATTTATTCCGCAGCGATGTTTAATTTATTCCGTTTGCCGACATACCAAAAAATCGTAGCTAAAATCATAAACAATAGGATTGAAATGTACCAAGGTAGTTCAGTAATGACCTCACCAAACGCTGTATAGAAGATTGCTGGCATGATTACACCAACCATGGAGAAAATCATATATTGCTTAAAGGTTTTTGACATTTCGATTAAATACAACGAAAGTAAATGGAAATGAACAAAAGGCATAATCCGTAAAATCATGACTTGGCCAATTGTAATGGAGTTATTTTTAAACATTTTATCTTTCAATCTCGTCACCCTAGCACGAAACTTCGGGAATTTCATCACAAGCAAATATGACACCCAGCTCATTAAAGTAAGTCCGATAAACGACAAAATGGCACCTTTAAAGAACCCGAATAATACGCCACCTGCGATACAAACAACAATAACAGGTAAGAATAAAAGCGGTCGCAATAAATGCAATAAGACAAATAGTATGGGTGCTAACCACCCCGCATTTTCTATGAAAGTTTGAAGGGTTTTATCAAATTGATCCATATATACCCTCCTAAAAATAATGTGACTTCTATAAAAGGAAGAATAACCTAGCAGGCATGTTTTTACAATTAAGTGTGACCATTCTTTCTTAACTTCTATTAAAACGGATGGGTATTCTAGAATTTATGCCGTCATATCGAAATTATGCAGATTGATTTGAATGAGAGGTTATGTCCAGCTGTGACCCCACAAGCGAGAGTAAGGGTAATAGAGCGATTATAAGAGGAGTTTTACTAAATATGTGGAATTTAATAAAGAGAAGCATCACAACAACGTAGAAGAAGGGTCGGATGAGAAGATGCAGGAAATAAAGTGGAAAGAAATAGATTTAAGCACCATAAAAATAGAGTACGTAGCGAAACTCTATTCGACTGTATGGGATAAGGATCCAATCGAATTTCAAGAACGGTTTAACCGTCATATAACGTACCCTCGATTTCATGCAGTCGGAGCGTATGCAGAGGATAAATTAGTCGGCTATGTTTACGGTTACGCTTCACGACCGGGTCAGTACTACCACGATAAATTGGCAGAAGCTTTAAAGGAAATGCCTGAATGGATGAATGAAACAATGGAATTGGTCGAATTGATGGTCAATCCAGATTTCTCTGGTCAAGGCATTGGCAAACAACTTGTTACGAAATGGTTAAGTTCCTTGCATGGACATGTGTTACTAACAACTAAAGAAGATAATAGGAAAGCTCAAGAACTTTACGAAAAGCTTGGGTTTGAGCAACTAATAAATGATTTCCACCCAAACGATTCAAGCAACTGGATCATATACGGAAAAGTGATTCCTTGGATACTTCCTAACATTGAAACGGATCGACTTCTTTTAAGACCGTGGCAAAAGGAAGATGCAGAAGATTTATACAAGTATGCGAAAGATGATCGCGTAGGGCCAATGGCAGGTTGGGCACCACACCAAAATGTCGAAGAAAGTCTTGAAGTCATTGGATTCTTCCAATCTGCAGGAGATACATATGCGATTGAATGGAAAGAGACGGGTACAGTAATTGGTGGTATTGGCTTGCACGACCGTCGACCTGATATAGATCGAAAGCATTTGCCTCAACGAGAAATCGGTTATGTGCTTAGTCCAGAATATTGGGGGAAAGGCATCATGCCTGAAGCCGTTGAAGCAGTTGTTCATCATGGATTTGTAGATATGAATCTCGACATTATCTGGTGCGGACATTTTGACTTTAACAACAACTCTCGTCGCGTCGTCGAAAAAACAGGTTTCCGCTATCTTTGGACGAAGCCATTTGTTCTTACGAGACTAGGTAATCGCGAAGTGCAAAACTTACTTTATATACAGACTCGAGAAGACTACTTTCAAAACCGAAACTAAACTGCCTCTCTTGGAGGAACTAGTGTGACTAAATCAGAATCCTTAACAGCGATTACTATAGGCACTTTATATGCACTCAGTATTTCATTGGTGATACCCATTATTGGGAATTTAATGTATTCAGAGTTGATTTCTTTCCCTTTTTTTCTCCTGATGACGTTGAACCCTTCAATTGGTGCATTTGGAATTCTTCTTCATTTGAAAATCAGTAAAGGGAATTTAGTATGCTTATTTGCCAGTCTAATTCTCGGTTTTTTCATATCATTCTTCTCGATGTTCATCGCATTATTTTTGGACAACATGTTTAAAGATAAAATATATTGGTCTTTATTGGACGTTGAATCATTTAAATGGTTTTTGGCATTTGCTATGATCGGTACTATACTTTTTATTCCAACCAGCTTTGTGTTTATTTAAATTTCGCTTAAGTATTTTTCCATTTCGAATAAAGGCAAGAATGATTAGAAGATTGAAGTAAAGGAGAGTGTTCGCATGAGGGAAACCTATTTTTATGAAGCTTTTGAAGGGCTTACGAGATTAGCCCCTGGAAGTGAGCATTCTACTAAAACGGCTATTTCTCTGGTGAATATTCAGCGAGATAGAAAAATCAATATATTAGATATAGGTTGTGGGATAGGTACACAAACTTTACTTTTAGCTGAGATGTTTCCAAATGCGCATATAAAAGCTATCGATACAAGTGAACATTTTCTAGCTGTGTTAAGAACGCATCTAGTTGAAAAAGGTCTTTCTGAAAGAGTCGATGTATTAAACCTATCCATGTTTGATATGGATTTTCCCTTTGAATCATTCGATATCATTTGGGCAGAGGGTTCCATCTATATCGCTGGATTTCAAAGAGGGTTGAAAGATTGGAATCCATTTTTGAAACAAGATGGCTATCTTGTGTGTAGTGAAATTTCTTGGTTACATAATAATCCCGCAGTCGAAAGTAAGAATTTTTGGGAACATGGCTACTCGGAAATGAATACGATTCCAGCAAAAATAAAACAAATAGACGATGCCCAGTATTCGTATCAATCATCATTTACCCTGCCTAAAGAAGACTGGACAGAGGAATACTATAAACCTTTAGAAAAGAATCTTCTTCAAATGAAAGATAAATATGAAGGTAATGATATTGCGTTAGGAATTGTGGACATGCTCCAACAGGAAATCGATCTATATAACCAATACAATCGTGATTATAGCTATGTGTTTTATGTCATGAAGAAGAGATGATTTTTTAGGTGTATACCTAGTAATTGCTAGAGAGGACGTGTAGAAATGAAAGACCAAATGAAGAAAGAGTTACGGGGTATAGAGCAGGATTTATGGGCAATGAGTGATCACTTATATCATCACCCTGAGCTTGGGGACCAGGAATTTAAATCCATGGAGCTACTCGTCAATTATTTAGAACGCCATGATTTTCATGTGGAAAAAGGCATTGTAGGTCGTCCCACTTCATTCCGTGCAGTATTTGATAGCGGGGTTAAGGGTCCTGCTATTGCATTTCTAGCAGAATACGATGCACTACCAGGTGTTGGTCATGGATGCGGACATAATATGATTGGAACAATGGGCATTGGTGCGGGTGTTCTTTTATCTAAAGTTGTCTCGGATATCGGTGGGAAGGTTGTCGTCCTTGGCACACCTGCTGAAGAAACGAACGGTGCGAAAGTAACCATGGCTGAACAAAGTGTGTTTCAAGACATTGATGCGGCAATGATTCTTCATCCATCTGATGAATCTTATGAAAGTGGAGATTCACTTGCAATGGACGCCATTCAGTTTGATTTTAAAGGACGTCCGAGTCATGCGGCAGCTTCACCTGAAAAAGGCATCAATGCACTTGATGCAGTATTACAGTTGTTTAATGGTGTAAATGCTCTGCGTCAACATGTGCGTTCGGATGTTAGAATACACGGCATTATCACAGAAGGTGGTGTTGCGGCCAATGTCGTACCAGAATATGCTTCAGCCCAGTTTTATGTAAGAGCTGCAGATCGGACTTATTTAAATGAAGTGGTAGAGAAGGTAAGAAAGATTGCAGAGGGGGCTGAGCTTATGACTGGTGCTCAACTTTCCATGCATAACTACGAATTAAGTTACGATAACATGATTACCAATAAAGTGATGTCGAACCTATTCAGTAAGAATTTGAAGTCAACCGGAGTGGAAACCATTCATCCTTCGAAAGACTCCTATGGTTCACTAGACATGGGAAATGTCAGTCAAGTTTGCCCATCCATTCATCCGTACATTGGACTTGATTCACCAGGTCTCGTATTCCATACAACGGAAATGGCCGATCTAACCATCACAGACAATTCTCATCACATTTTATCTCGAGGTGCATTGGCAATGGCACTTACAGGTTATGATTTGCTGGCAAACCCAGAATTGCTTGAGCAAGTAAAAGCGGAATTTGAAGTGAGAAACAATAAATCTTAAAAGGTCATACGGATAATTCTTTACATTTATTTTTCGCCCTCAATAAAGAAAGAGTAAATTTTTATAGCAAGGAGGTGCACGAATGCTGACCATTCAATGTTCAAAAAAATTGATGGATTATATAAACAAAGATATCGACCAACTACCTGACATCCAGGACAAATTATTCTCGTGGCACGCGCATCTATTTATTGTGCAACGAAAAAAATACATAATCATTATGAACAATCAATCTCGCTATAACTTTGTTTTGGGGCCACTATTAAAAAAAGACGTAAAATATTTAGATGACCTCATTATTGAGGGGATTAAAGATAATCTGAAAGCTGACGAAATCGAGCAGGCGATGATCGACGAATACTTGAAACAAATGGATGAATTTAGTTACACAAAAACGAGTGAGAGATCAATTATCGGACAAATAAATGACTGTATAAATTATCTTGAACATTTTAGGAACGCCGATGGTGATTTAGATCTAGCTAAAATCAATCGAAGGTTAAACAAATTTCCTATGTTAAAACTACCCTTAAGGTATTCAGGTAGAACAATGAACAATGACTTGCGAGAACGATTTTCTAATTAACGTGGGTACTATAATTAAAAGGCTTGGAGCCATAATAAATCTCCAAGCCTTTTTTTGTACTACTTACTTGCTACATACCGCCGATTTACTTTTGAAATCTATCCATACAATTTTTAAATAGTTAATGAAGCATGTTGGTTTAACGGCTGGGGTTATGTTTTGGAGCAACTTTCAAGGAGATTTATTTCTTTCAACGCTTTTAGGTATGCTCTTTGGGGTACTTGCGGGTTCTCTATGTGGAATTTGTTTTGGTCTACTTGCATCTATAGAAGGATTAATATCTGGCTTAAGGGGTGGCATGATGGGGGCGATGCTAGGAGAAACAATTGCGCTTGAACATGCGACTGATGTTCTTATCAAAATGATTACACTCCGACAAAGGATGGAGAAAAGGTGACAAACCATAAATGGGTATCTAAAAGTGATCTTTCAGCCAAATAAATCACACCCATTCTCAAAAGTAAAAGAGCTGATTCCTTTATGGTTCAGCTCTTTTTACTTGTGACTATATAAATTAATATAGGATTTAAAGTTAGTCTTGAGTCTGCATAAATTCTTCATATTTATAAATTATCATTAAATAGTGAATAGTTGGGAGGTGAATGTTATTCATGAACAAAGTGGCAACATATTTTCGTACGAAAGTTCTAATTATGGTAGCTTTACTCATGATTTTTCTTCATCAAACCATTATTCATATTAGAATTGATGAGGAATTTTCACAATTGGTATTAAAAGGTGCAAATCATCGAAATGTGCTTTAGAAAATTTTTCACAAGAAACGATGCATCATATTCTGTTGATGGAATATGCTAGCGAACGTCGAGTTGGCATTACTTATAAAGAGTTCAATCTGATTGTAAGTTCTGATATGAAAAATACAAATCTTACAATTTTCACGGAAATTGGCTATCCAAATGGCGAAGATAGTTGTTGGGAAAGGAACATTGCAGGAAAAGAGAGGGAATTGGTAAGTATGTATAGTTTATTATCGAAAATCAGTACTACACTAAGTGAACCGTTTAGTATTTTTGCACATTCTTTTTCTGATTACCCGTTTCTGGTAGCAATATTTCTTGGTATCGTCGGGGCAGTAGCCCCCTGTCAATTGACAGGGAATATAAGTGCAATCACGTATTATGGAAATCAGGCAATACAAGACCGAACCGATTGGCTGGATGTTTTTTCATTCATTCTTGGGAAAATTTTTGTGTTCAGCATACTGGGTCTCCTGGTATGGCTCTTTGGACAAACATTTGAGCAGAAGATGATAACTTATTTCCCGTTTTTAAGAAACATAATAGGTCCTTTAATTATATTTGTGGGACTTGTCTTGCTGGGAGTTTTTAAACTAAATCTAATTAATAGAATTACAAGCAGAATTCCACTGATAATGAGAAAAGGGAAAATTGGTTCATTCTTGATGGGTGTGAGTTTCTCAATTGCTTTTTGTCCAACCATGTTTGTTATATTCTTTGTTTCACTCATGCCATTGGTAGTAACTTCACCTTATGGGATGCTTTTGCCGATAGTGTTTGGAATCGCAACTTCCTTGCCAATAATAATTGTTCTCTCCATTATGTGGTTCCTTGAAATAGACAATCAAACATTCATGAATAGTAAAAAAATTGGATTTTTCATTCAAAAAACTGCTGGTTATTTACTAGTCATAATTGGAATACTTGATACAATAACGTATTGGGCGATATAAATGGCGTTGATCTAACTTTAAATATATAGGGATTATTGCTAGGGTGCTTCATGTAATAAAGAATCATTAAAATTCTTAGTTCTCATAATGAAGTCTAATGCTGCATCGTTAAAAGAAGTGTTCTCATAGTCGGGATGTCTTGTGGATATTGTGTAAATAAAATTGAAGGTCATGTAGGAAAACTATCTGGAGTAGAAAGCGTGAAGGTTAAACTTTCCATTGGACAAGTAGAAGTGGCTTTTCAAGAGAATCAGGTCACTTTAGAAGAGATTAAAGGAGCTAATCAAGAGACAGGTTATGATGTCGTCGAACCAAAAAGAAATTAAAAGGAGTGTTGAAATTGGAAAATCATAATCATCACCATCAAGGTCATCAGCAATCAACTGAGTCTGAAGTATTTGTAAATGCCAGCTACGAGAACGGAAAAATCTATGTGGAGTTACAAGACAAAAATCAAGAGGCACCCGAGCTTGAAGTGAGTCATGAAAAAGAATTCCATTTAATTGTAGTGAGTGAAGATTTAAGTAAATATAAACACTTGCATCCGATTCAAACGGAAAAAGGAAAATTCGAACAAGAAGTTGATTTAGAATCAGGCATGTATAAGCTATTCGTGGATATACAGCCTAAAGGATTGGCTTATCAGGTGAAGCCAGTACATATTCACGTGGACCATCATACTTCCTCTGAAAAAGTCGGACTTCAAGTTGATCGTGAATTCATCAATACCATAGACGGTCGTCAAGTCGAGCTTTCTATTGATTCATTGAGAGCCCACCATCCAACTGTGTTCACATTTGATACTAAAGACATTTCACCAGAACCGTATCTCGGAGCCCTTGGACATGTGGTGATACTAGATGAAAAAGGAGAACAGTTTATACATGTTCACCCATCATCCGATGAGGATACTGTATTTGAAACGGTATTTCATAAACCAGGCCTTTACAAGGTATGGGGAGAGTTCAAATTTGATGGGAAAGTGATTGTTTACCCGTTTGTAATCGAAATCACGGAGTAAATGCCTGCAGCCCATACATCAAGTATGGGCTGTTTTTAATAAAGTTTGGATAGGTAAAGGAGGAACCCAAAATGAATGAGGGAAAGGTGTTACAAGATAATAACGTTACACGGACAAAAATAAAATTGGTTTTCTTACTTGCGTTACCTGCTGTTGCAGAGAATTTTTTTCAAACGTTGCTAGGCTTCGTAGACACATTATTTGTATCTAAAATTGGTCTTGCCGAAGTCTCCGCTGTGGGAGTGACAAATGCAATCCTTGCTATTTACTTTGCAGTATTTATGGCAATCGGTGTTGCAGTAAATGTGTTTGTGGCAAACAACTTAGGTGCTGGGAAGATTGAAAGAGCCAGACATATCGCCCAACAGTCAATTATCTTGTCTGTGCTAGCAGGACTACTATTTGGTGTAGTGACACTGTTTTTTACTGAGCCTCTTCTACTGTTGATGGGTGTTGAGACCGCTGTGTTACAAGCCGGTACTATTTATTTCAAAATAGTAGGTATACCGTCAATAGTTATGGCGCTCATGTTCACACTGAGTAGTATCTTGCGTGGGGCAGGAGATACCAAATCACCTATGAAAGTAAGTATTGTGGTCAATATTGTCAACATTGTACTTGATTACGTGCTAATCTTTGGATTCTGGATGATCCCAGGCCTTGGAATCGTAGGGGCGGCACTTGCTACGGTGCTTGCTCGTATTGTAGGAACTTTACTGCTAATGAATTATATTCGAAAGACCGAAGTGATTGCATTTAGAAAAGATTTTTGGAAACCGGACTTTGAGCATTTACGAGAATTGGCGAATCTAGGAAGTCCCGCAGCCATCGAGAGATTAGTGATGAGGGCCGGCCAGATTGTCTATTTCGGATTCATTGTCGTCCTAGGAACAAATACGTTCGCAGCACACCAGATTGCAGGGAATCTCGAAATATTCTCATATATGCTCGCCTATGGATTTGCGACTGCTGCTACGATATTGGTTGGACGGCATATCGGAGCCGGTGATCGTGAAAGTGCAAAAGAATATGCCAAACTAAGCACCTACTTAGCAATGGGATTCATGTCCCTATTTGGTATCTTGCTTTTCTTTTTAGGAGGATGGGCGGGTTCCCTCTTTACGGATGATTCACAGGTGATCAACGATATTGATATTGCATTAAAAATTGCGGCTTTCTTTCAACCGTTCTTAGCTATCGTCCTTGTTCTGACAGGTGGGTTTCAAGGAGCAAACAATACAAAGTTTCCAATGTATTTGACCAGTGTTGGAATGTGGGTGATCCGTACGGGAGCAGTCTACCTGTTAGCTATCCAACTTGAGATGGGGATAGCGGGTGTATGGATTGCGATAGGACTTGACATCGTATTTAAGGCGATTGTCCTTTGGATTCAGTTCAGCAGAGACCGTTGGATTAGAGTGATACCTGAACCACAAAGTCCCTGTCACCCCGAGACAAGAAACGAAAAATCAAGATGTGTGAACAACTATTAACGTAGGAGGATTAAGAAAATATGAAAAAGTATTTGGGAGGGTTCATATTACTGTTCATCCTAATCGGAGTACTCATCGGATGCTCTGAATCTAGTGGGATGCAACATTCAGATATGAATATGGATAACCATGACAACATGGACGGCGAGATGGATCATGGCAACATGGAGGAAGCACATGGAAAACAAGTTGAATTGAAGAGTTCAAGTGGAGAGAATGAGATTTCTATTCCAGTCGCTATGAAAAGTGAAAGTAAAGAAGAGACTCGGTATACAATTCGTGCAAAGAAAGGACATACTGAAATCTATAAAGGAATCAAGTCTGATACGCTTGGATACAATGGTTCTTTGTTAGGACCTATGCTCACTTTTAAGGCTGAGGAAATGGTGACGATGAGATTGATCAATGAACTGGAAGAAGAAACGACATTTCATTGGCATGGTCTTGAGATACCAGCAGATATAGACGGTGGGCCTCATGATACATTGAAACCTGGGGATGAGCGTACCATTACTTTCAAAGTTAAGCAGGATGCAGCTACGTTATGGTTTCACCCCCACCCGAAAGGTAAGACGGCAGAACAAGTCTACAATGGACTGGCAGGTCTGATTTATATTGAAGATGAAGCGACCAACCAATTAGGCCTACCAGATCAATATGGAATCAACGACATTCCCTTAATTATTCAGGACAGAATGTTCAAGGAGAAGCGATTAGATTACCAAACTGCCAAAAATACAGATGGAACAATAGGCGATACAGTGCTCGTAAACGGAACTGTAGATCCTAAACTGACATTGGCGAAAGAGAAAGTAAGATTGCGATTGTTGAATGGATCGAATGCTCGTAATTACACACTCAGTTTGGACAATGACGATACGCTTGAACAGATTGGAACGGACGGTGGATTATTGAATAAACCTATTCAAAGGAATGAAGTCACTTTGACTCCTTCTGAAAGAGCAGAAATAATCATTGACTTCTCAAAAGTGAAAGCTAATAAAATGGCTCTAGTAGACGACGAAGGCGTGAAAATCCTTGTGTTCAATTTAAAAGATGAAGTCAAATCTTCAAAAGATCTACCAAAAGAGATGAATGACTATGAAGTCACGCAAGAGGAATTATCGCTTCCTGTGACCAAGAAGATCGAACTATTTGGCATGATGGACAATGTCACCATCAACGGAAAGAAATTTGATGCAGATCGAATAGATTTCGAACAAAAAAAAGGTGTTACAGAGGTCTGGGAGATTTATAATAAACCAGATGAAATGGGGGGATGATTCATCCTTTCCACATCCACGGTACCCAATTTAAAATCATTTCGAGAGATGGGAAAACTCCACCTGAATCGGAACAAGGTTGGAAAGACAGTCTTTCTGTATCCCCCGGTGAAAAGGTGAGGGTTGCAATCGAATTTCAATATGAAGGTATATATATGTTCCATTGTCACATCCTCGAACATGAAGACAATGGTATGATGGGGCAAATTAACGTTTATTGAATAATATGATTGAATTTCATATGTGAAATTATGTTCTTTGACCACGCTCATGTATAAATAAGAAGTTATTTATTACAATAGAGAGTTCATAGTAAACATGTTTACTAAGACTAATTTAAAAGGCTATGTTAAAGGTAAAGGTTGATTTATAGTGAAATGGTATGGTGACACCTACCTTCATCTGCTTAAATTAAATTTACACCAACTGGATATTTATGTTAAAATAATAAAAAGTTTGTGAAGGTTTGCACTTAAACTAACGCGGCAGGTTAGTTGCACAAGCAATATAATAATTTTCGTAAAATAAGGTAGGACAATCAATTTTTTCGACAGTTCAATTCGAGGGGGGAAATAAATGAAGTATTTGTTATCGGTAATAACTGTTATCTTTCTTGTGGGGTGCAGTTCATCTACATCTTGGGCGTACCAATTCCTAAAATACAATGACGTGCATTATATTGTTACGGAGGAAAAAGTGGAAAGCTATGACCTTGGGGAGAAATTAGGAGAAGTGAAATACTACCTTGAGGAAGAACAAAACAGCAAGGATTTATCTTCAAATATTTACCCTAAAGGAACAGATTTTTATGAAATTAATGGGATAAGTTCGTTAGAGGCAATAGCAGTCAAAGATGTTGAAGGGGAAATAATTAAACTAGTGGCAGAGGGAGAATGATGTAAATAAATATTGTTCTTATTAAACTAAACCAGCCAATAGTTTGTCAATATTTATTAATGAAAACTAAAAATAGTTCATGCTATACTTATTTGTGCATGCCAAATAACCTTTCAAATCTCTTTATTTGGAAAGGTTTAGGCTCTTTGGTTATATTTTTGAACTAGGCTAGATCTTGGAAATCTGATTTACTTTTTAAAAGTGCATAAATCCACTGTAAGAGTTTATTTGCACATGCTATCACAGCTACCTTAAAAGGCTTTCCTTCTTCACGTTTCTTATCATAAAACTCTCGTAGCCTCTTATTTCGAGGAATGAGTTCATCGGTCGTTTTTTTCTTGCGACAATCACGTATGGCACATTTAACGGCCATATATAAGGCGTGTCGTAGTCTACTGGAACCTCTTTTGGTAATCCGATTCAAAGTGCCTTTGAATGTACCAGATTCAAAAACACTTGGATCAATTCCTGCAAACGCCACTAGTTTTTTAGGGTGATTAAACCGATTAATTTCCCCGATTTCAGAAATAATCGTTGCCGCGATCTTTTCGCCGATACCGGGGATTGATTGGAGAATCTTATATTCTTCAATACTTTTCGCTAAAGCATCTATTTCATCTTCAAGGTTGGATAGATGTTTTTTGTATTCAAGAAGCATATTTATATACATATTCATGCTTAAATTAAGGCTATTATATAACGTCTTCTGAAATGGGTTACGACCTGCGGCAGCCTTCAATTTTTCAGACTGACTGTTTGCCCATTTCTGCGAACGGCTTTTACATAATTCTTTTATTTTGGTTGCGATGGTTTCTTCACTAGTTGCCAAAACTTCTTCTGAAGTAGGAAATGCTTGTAGTGTTAGTAATGAAACGTCTGAATACAAGTCTCCAAAAACCCCACAGTATTCAGGAAATACTTGATCTAAAACGGATTGGAATTGTAGTTTAGTTTGTACATACATTCCTGTAATATTTTCATGCTGTCTGGTAAGGTTACGTAAATTTAAGAGTTGGATTCCTCTTTGTTTATAAGGTTCTAGGTCCTCTTTATAAAACATCTCGCAGAGATGACGAGCGTCTATAATATCAGTCTTTACTTTACGTAAACTTGAGCTCTCTTTGCTCGATACGAAACGAGTGGATTAACCATGATTAATAAATATCCTCTGTCTTCGAAAAATTGAACAACTGGTACATGATAATGACCGGTAGATTCCAAAACAATAGGGGGCCTTTCTCCAGAAACCTCTTCTATTTCTCTAATAAACTCTAAAAGAGATGTCAGCCCTTCAAGTGTATGTGCTACTTTAAAGCTCTTTTTATACGGTTGCTTTTTATCCAAGAATGCTTGAACCTGACTTTCACCTTTTGCGACATCCAGACCAATTACTGGATTCATCATTATTTTCCTCCTTGTCATATAATTAACCGGTAACCCCTATTCCTCCATGTAGTATCATAGCTTCGCTTGTTATACGAGATCAGAGTCCCAACCAGCCTCAATCATGTTTCTACAAGTAGGGGGCGAACTGTTTAGTTGACGGGATCACTAGCCCCACGGGTGCTTACGTTCTACCCCGGCTACCGCTATCATATATCGATATAAAAAATGGTCAACCAGAAA